>SFEP01000087.1 GCA_004557185.1 Bacteroidales bacterium | reverse complement strand
CTTGACGAAAAGGTTGGATTTCATCCGACCTTTTCTCGCCATGGCATCGCTCAAATCCTCTCGGCTTTGGCGCTGCTCATTTGGCTTGACGAAAAGGTTGGACTTCATCCGACCTTTTCTCGCCATGGCATCGCTCAAATCCTCTCGGCTTTGGCGCTGCTCATTTGGCTTGACGAAAAGGTTCTATATATTCCCACTGTCAAAAGGATTGATGAATGCAGCGATAGAACCACCCTGAGGTGGCGTGAATGGGTGAGCGTTACACCTCTTTCTTTTTCTCCATCACGATGGCGTCAATCACGGCCACGGCGGTCACGTTCACGATGTCGCGCACCGAACTTTCAAAGTCGGTGAAGTGGATTGGTTTGTTCAGTCCCATCTGTATGGGGCCCACCACCTCGCCCTCCTCGTAGAGCGCCTTAATCATCTTGTACGACGAGTTGGCAGCCGAGAGGTTGGGGAAGACGAGCGTGTTCACGTCCAGCCCGCGCAGTTTGTTGAAGGGGTACTTTTCGTCGCGCAGTTCTTTGTCCATGGCAAAGTTCAGTTGCATTTCGCCGTCGATAGCCATGTCGGGGAACTCCTCGTGCATCCGTTTGATGACGTGCTGCACACGTTCGGCGCTGCCCTCGGTGTCGGTGCCGAAGTTAGAGTAGGAAAGCATGGCGATGGTCGGTGTGCGGTTGAAGAAGCGCACCGTGTCGGCCGAGAGTCGGGCAATGTCGTAGAGTGTGCGCTCGTCGGGGTGTCGGTTGATGAGCGTGTCGGCCACGAAGAGAATACCGTTCTTCGAGTTGATGAGGTGCATGGTGGCAAAGTGGTCGAAGCCCGGGCGTATGCCGATCACCTCGTTGGCCACCTTGATGGTGTTGGAGTATTTCGTGTAAAGACCTGTGATGAAAGCGTCGGCCTCGCCTGTTTCCACCATCATCATGCCGAAGTAGTTGCGCTCGTACATTTTGTCCTCAGCCTCCTGCGGCGTGTAGCCCTTGCGCTCCATTTTGTGTGCCAGGTGCTGGGCGTAGCGATGTCGGCGTTCGTTCTGGGTGTCGTTGCGCAGGTTCAGTATTTCGATGCCGTCCAAATTGAGGTCCATTTCCTCAGCCATACGCTTTATCTGCTCGTCGTTGCCCAGCAGGATGGGGAAGCAGATGCCCTCCTCCTTGGCACGTACGGCGGCTTCGAGCATGGTGGGGTGTGTGCCTTCGGCAAAAACCACGCGCTTGGGGTTGGTGCGTGCTGTTTCGTAGAGGTTTTGCGTGAATTTGCTCTCCTGCCCCATGAGTTCGCGCAAACGCTGGCGATACGCCTTCCAGTCCGTGATTTCGCGTCGTGCCACACCGCTGTCCATGGCCGCTTTGGCCACCGCCATGCTCACCTCGGTGATGAGGCGCGGGTCCACGGGTTTGGGTATGAAATAGTCGGGGCCGAAGGTGAAGTTGCGCACGTGGTAGGCTCGGTTCACGATGTCGGGCACGGGTCGGCGTGCCAGTTCGGCAATGGCGCGTGCAGCCGCCATTTTCATCTCCTCGTTGATGGCGCTGGCAGCGGTGTCGAGTGCGCCGCGGAAGATGTAGGGGAAGCCTATGACGTTGTTTATCTGGTTGGGATAGTCGGTGCGTCCAGTGCTCATCAGCACGTCGGGGCGTGCCTCCATGGCCTCTTCGTAGGAAATCTCGGGCACGGGGTTAGCCAGGGCAAAGATGATGGGGTTGTTGGCCATGGAGCGCACCATGTCCTGCGTGAGCACGTGGCCCTTGGACAGACCGATGAAGACGTCGGCATCTGCCACAGCCTCGGCCAGCGTGTGAATGTCCGTGCGGCTGGTGGCAAACTCGCGCTTTTGCTCGTTCAGCCCCTCGCGGGCCGTACTGATAACGCCCTTCGAGTCGAGCATCACGATGTTCTCCTTGCGGGCACCAAAGGCGCAGTACAAACGGGTGCACGAAATGGCCGCCGCGCCCGCACCGTTCACCACGATGCGCACCTCCTCGATGCGTTTGCCCGCCACCATGAGGGCATTGATGAGTCCGGCAGCCGAGATGATGGCCGTGCCGTGCTGGTCGTCGTGCATCACGGGGATGTCGAGTTCCTCCTTCAGGCGGCGCTCTATCTCGAAGCATTCGGGTGCCTTGATGTCCTCCAGGTTGATGCCGCCGAAGGTGGGTGCAATGGCCTTGACGGCTTCAATGAACTTATCGGGGTCTTTCTCGTTCACCTCGATGTCGAAGGCGTCGACGCCAGCATATATCTTGAAGAGCAGCGACTTACCCTCCATCACCGGTTTGCCGCTCAGCGCGCCTATGTCGCCCAGTCCGAGCACGGCCGTGCCGTTGCTGATGACGGCCACCAGGTTACCCTTGTTGGTGTAACGGTAGGCGTCGTGCGGGTTTTGCTGAATTTCCAAGCAGGGTTCGGCCACGCCAGGCGAGTAAGCCAGCGAGAGGTCTGTTTGCGTACGATACGGCTTGGTGGGTACCACCTCTATTTTGCCGGGCTTGCCCATTTCGTGGTAGTGCAGGGCGGCTTCCTTCGTGATTTTGACCATAGTAGCGGATACTTAGTTTGTTGTGTTAGTTTTTCGGCAACAAATGTACGGAAAAAATAAATCAAGCCACTCCCAACGCGAGAAAACATACGCTTGATTTGTGAAGATCGAAAGGCATGCGCCCCATTACGGATGCCCCATGGCTGCACGTTGTCGCTACGCTCTGCTCAGCCAGCGGCCGGCGGCCACGCCTATATATATAAGGAGTTCCGCCATCGTTGCTACTCTGTGGGAGGCATGTGCACTTCGGCCCTATCACCTTTGCCCCTTCGGGTTGCAGTGGGTAGTAATCAATAAACCGTGGGTTGAGTTATCGAGTAGAAAATCAACGGCCATGCAGCCACGCCTCGACGCACAAAGCCGCCAACGCGGGCTGCCTGCCCGCTGAGGGGTTCGGCACGTGCGCGTTGACGGCTTGCTGTGTGTAGTGGATGCCTACGAGGGGCGGCGGGGACTTACTCCTTCACCTGGATTTCGAGGCCTTGGCGGGCGAGGGCCTGCACCGCGGTGCGGATGGCGGGATAGTGCTCGGGGGCGATGCCAAGGGCGGGGAGGTCGAGCGTGGGCAGGGCGGAGCCGGTGTGGAGGTCGGCCTCGGCCACGGGGGAGGTGATCATGCCCACGCACGAGGTGTTGTTGGTGATGGGGTCGATGAGGATGAAGGCGCCCGTTGCCTTGTTCTGCGTGTAGACGTCGTAGAAGAGTTCCTGCGAGGTGACGATGACGGCGCGGCCTATCTCGTTGAGCTCAAGATGGTCGGTGTCGGAGGTTTCGAGCGTGTTCACGTTGACCTTGTGCTTGAAGTGGTCGATGCGGCAACGGGTGGTGTGGGTGTTGTGCTTGAGGTAGAATGACTTGTTGACGTCCATCGGGGCCTCATCCATCCACACGAGCATGGCTTCGAACTGGCGGCCTACGTGGGGCTGTGCAGCGGGACTGACGATCATCTCGCCGCGCGAAATGTCGATTTCGTCCTCGAGCTGCAGGGTGACACTCTGGGGCGGGAAGGCGTAGTCGAGGTCGCCGTCGTAGGTGACGATGCGCTTGACGCGGCTGCGCTTGCCCGAGGGGAGTGCCATGATTTCGTCGCCCTTGTGCACCACGCCGCTGGCCACCTTGCCGCAGAAACCGCGGAAGTCGAGGTCGGGGCGCAGCACATACTGCACGGGGAAGCGGAAGTCGGCGAGGTTATGGTCGTTGCCGATGTGCACGGTTTCGAGGAATTCGAGCAGGGCCGGACCGTCGTACCAGGGTGTGCGCTCGCTGCGGTCGACCACGTTGTCGCCCTCGAGAGCGGAGAGGGGGATGCAGCGCACGTCGGGGATGTGGAAGGGGGCGATGAAGGCGTTGAAGTCGCTCACAATGCCTTCGAACACCTGCTGACTGAAGTCGACGAGGTCCATTTTGTTGACAGCCAGCACAATGTGCCTGATGCCAAGGAGCGAGCAGAGGTAGGTGTGGCGGCGGGTCTGGGTGATGACGCCAGTGCGTGCGTCGACAAGGATGATGGCGAGGTTGGCCGTCGACCCGCCCGTAATCATGTTGCGGGTGTACTGCTCGTGGCCCGGTGTGTCGGCTATGATGAACTTGCGCTTGTTGGTGGAGAAGTAGCGGTAGGCCACGTCGATGGTGATGCCCTGTTCGCGCTCGGCCTTGAGCCCGTCGCAGAGGAGTGCGTAGTCTATCTGGCCTGCTCCGGCATTGCCCACGCGCTTGGAGTCGCGTTCGAGTGCAGAGAGCTGGTCTTCGTAGAGTTTCTTGGAGTCGAAGAGGAGTCGGCCAATGAGGGTAGACTTGCCATCGTCAACGGAGCCGGCGGTGAGTAGGCGCAGGAGGTCCTTGCGCTCGTCCTGATCCAGATATTCCTCGATGGAGAGCTTGCGTCCATCCACTTCAAAGCATTCCTCGTTGGGGTTATGGCTGTTGGTTGCGGGTTGTGTCATGGTGTTGTATGCGTGTAATGCTGCAAAGTTAGGAAAAAGTGGTTGTGTGCCCTTGTTTTTCAGACACTAAAAGTGCTTATGGCGGGTTGCAGGGGGCACGTTGGCTGCGAAATGCAAGGGTGAGATTTCATTTCGGGGCTTGGTGCACGGCTGGCTGACCGGCGGAGGCTGGTGGCGGCCAAGGGCTTTATGCTTTGGGAGAAAAATCGCCGGCCGCAGACAATAGTTACCGCGTCAGTGGGCAGGCTTTTTCCACGGCGGCCTGTTTTTACGGCTCGCCGCCCCGCGGGAAATAGATGCTACGTAAAAAATTTTACGTACGACGTGAGTTTTTTTACGTACGACGTGATAT
>SFEP01000033.1 GCA_004557185.1 Bacteroidales bacterium | reverse complement strand
AGTTACTAATAATCAATGAGATAAACAAATTTATCACATTGAAAATCAATGAAAATAACAAAGAAAATGATGATTAAATTTCGTGCGTTTTCCCTGCGGAAAGGCACAGTGTCGGTTGCCACGCCGGCATGGCAACGTTGTTATGCCGGCATGGCAACGTTGTTACGCCGGCATGGCAACGTTGTTACGCCGGCATGGCAACGTTGTTACGCCGGCGTGGCAACCGGCAATGTGCCTTGTAAGAAGGGTTACAGTTATGAGAAAATCGGAAAGAAGGGGGATAAGAACGATATTGCGTAGGAGGTAATTGCTCTTCATGAAAGGCTATTGGGTCTGCCAAGTATGAGAGCGGAGGCATATATATGACGGACGATTTAGATGGTTACGTCAAGGCCCTATCACAACGCAAACACCCGCCTCGGAGCGATGCTCCAAAGCAGGTGTTTGAGAGAAGGAGATGTGCACGCGATGAACGCGGCCTCTGGGGTTTGTTTTTACTTCACGATAATCTTTTTGCCACCACGGATGTAGACGCCCTTGGGCAGACGGGCTGCCTGCGGCATACGGATGCCAGAAAGGTTGTAGATGGGGCTGTGGCCCTGCTGCACCTCAGGCAGCGTGCCGATGCCCGTAAGGACGGGATCGATGAGGTTGAGCACTTCGATGTCGGCCTCCACGTTGGGATTCAACATGAACTGCCACTGCGAGCCATCGTCGGCAGCTGTCCAAGTGCAGATGGGCGCAAGCGTATTAGCCCCTGAGAGTTGCGGTGCAGCACACATAAAGTCCTTTTCATGGCCCGAAAGTGTAAGGGTGAAGTGCTTGGGATTTTCGGTACGCGCAGTCAGAGTCAGGGCCACGGGCTCGTCGACCAGCGTGCAAGGCACACCACCGTCAACGTCCACGGGGAGGGTCAGGAACTTCTTGGCTCCCATGTTGTAGATGTAGCAGTGTCCCCCGTGGTTGACAACCATCCAGGCGCCGTTGTTGGAGAAGCGGTCGTAGGGCTGGGCGCAGGCCTCGTTGGCCAGATTATGTCCAGCATCGCCCGTCATGCCAGCGGCCCAAAGGTTCTCAGTCTGCGTGAGGTTGGACACGGCGTAGGTGGTGAAGTGCGGGTTGTAGATGGCATACGTTTTGTGCATGTCGAGTTCGTCAACCGTGCTGACCGGTGCGCCGAGCTGCGTCAAGTCGGGCTCGGGCTCAGGGTCGGGCGTGAGCGATGCGTCGATGAGGGCGAGCACGGAGGGGTCGGCAGCCACCTGCAGGTTCTCCTTGAACTGCCAGCAAGCACCTATGTCGCTGTTTTCCCATATGCAAATGGGGTTGGCCTGGGCGGGGGAGGCACACATATAGTCGAGCCGGTGCGAAGTGCGTGTGAGCGCAAAAGTGGCATTGCCCAGTTCCTCGGCCGTCAGACCTACGGGGTCGGCGCTGAAGGTACAAGGGCCCGTAGCTCCCTCATAGCCTGGCGTACGGAGGAATTTCTTAGCACCCATATTATAGATATAGTACAGACCGTTGAAGGGTATGACCATCCAAGCATGTTCGGGAGCCGTGATGTCGAAGTCGCCGCAGAAGGCGTTGTTCGACACGGGGTGTTCGGCGTCGCCTGTCATGCCAGCCGTCCACACGCTCGTCGTAGAGTTGGAAGCCGAGTAGATGGCGTAGGCGGTGTAGGTGGCATTGTAGATGGCGTAGGTGGTGCTGTTGCGCAAATCAGCCAGAGAGGCTACAGGTTCGCCCAACGAACTGCCGGGGGTGGGCTCGGGTTCAGGGTCAGGGTCGGTCGTGCCTCCGAGGGCAAAGAAGAGCGTGTAGGTGGTGACGCTACTGCTATTCACAGAGTAGTCGTTACCCTTGACCTTGATGTTGAGCACACCCATGGCCGCATCGTAGTCCGTCTCCACCGTAGCACCTGCACCCTTCACGGTGTACTGCAACTTGGCGGGGTCGTACGTTTGCGGTGCAAGGTTGTAGGTGCCATCCTCGGGAACGGTGATGGCCGTGCCGTTATAAGAGATGGACGCGAGGCTGTGGTAGTAGACAAACTGTATTTCGTCGATTTGCAAATAGTCGCCTGCACTGCCGCCCGGCGTGGGGTTGGTGGTGAAGGTTGCCAAAAGATACTGCGTGGCCGTCTGTGCCTTGTCGTAGGTGAACTCGGCCGTAAACTTGGTCCACTCCGAAGTGACTGGCACGAGGGCTGCGGCCTTACCGATGCGATTGCCAGCCTGCTCAGCCAATTCGGGGTCGCGATAATCCACGTCGCCGTCGTGCAGAATGAACTGGCCGCGGCCATTAGGACTGCCGCCGCTCACAAACTTGGCATAGAACGTGACGGCATCGGGACGGCCAGCAAAGAGCAGGCTGTGCGAGGAGTCGTCGCGCTTGGTATAGTTGTAGTTGCTGGCACTGGAGGGTGTGGTGCTGCCCATGTTGATCATGCCCGTGGTGAGGTTGCCATTAGCCTTGGCACCCAAAATGCTCTTTGAGAAAATCTGCACGGCACTGCCCGTATCATTGGCTCCCGGCTTAATGAGTTGGGGCTTGGGCGAGGAGCCTTTGCCTAAGCCGGCCACAGACCCCGTGGCCGAATTGAATGAGTTCCAGCCGTAGCCAGGTTCGCTGCCAGTGGAGGTGTAGCTTTCGAAGCTCGGGTCCTCAAACTGATAAATGCCTTGCGCCATGGCGGTAAGCCCCAGGCTGAAGGCCATCGTGACAAGTACGTGTTTCTTCATATAGCTATATGTAAAGTGTAATTTCGTCGGAAACGGTTCTTTGCTTAGTCGGATGATTATAAGGTAACCTTCGTCTTGCGGTGTTCAAGTGCCGTCTGCACATCGTCGTGCAAAAGGGCATAATGGGCGTGGCGCGACGACACGGCCTTGAGTTGCGTGCTGAGTTTGCGCAACTCCGACCACACGGCTACGCGCACTTCCTGACTTGTGTTGTCGTCAGCGTAGATGGCCAGCATGGCCTTTACCGCCTCGCGCTGCAACGACTGCGTGTAGTCGGAGGGTGTTGCCCCGTTCTTGACAGATGCGAACACACGATCGTTGAGCATGGGCAGGTAGTCGGACACGGGGAAAGCAGGGGTCAGACGATTAAGCAAGGTATTGGCATAAAGACTGCGAACCACCGCAATCCCCAAGCTGAGGGTGTAAACTTGAGGTTCGGGTGCAAAGCGCTTGATGTAGTCGTGCTGAATGAGCCAACGGGGTTCGTGCAACACATGGCGGTCGATGAAGTCAAGAGCCTCCACCTCCTTTTGGCGAGGCTGGTAGGTGTAGACCACACCGTCCTCGTCGGCCGTCTTGTAATTGGCAAAAGTGCCGCCGATGTGGCGGATGACATGGCCGCAATAGCGCTTAAACTGGTTCAAGTGCTGACTGTACATTGTGCTGAGACCGGTGCCGTAGATGTCGCTGCTACGATAGGTCCATTCAGGCAAATGCTTCAGCTGGCGCTGCAGGTTGCGTATGCCATATTCACTGGCCTTCACGGCATCGTCGCCGAGGTCCTCGGTCAGACAACGCGGGTCGTTGGTACGGTTGGTTTCGCCATCGCCAAACCACAGGCGAGGCTTGCCCTTGGTTTCGCGCTGCACAAGTTTTTCGAGTTCCCAATGGTCGCTCGTGGCATCATAGGCCTTCGGCATAGGCGTATAGCCCCACTGAATGGCCCAAAGGTCGTAGTCGCCAATGCGGGGGAAGATGCCTTGACGCGAAATGCTATCCTCGGGCTGGGCCACGTAGTTGAAGCGGGCGTAGTCCATGATGCTGGGCGTGTGGCCATGCGCCTCGACAAAGGAACGCGAGCGAAGACTGTCGACAGGCACCAGACTGGACGAGCCGAAGTTGTGACGCAGGCCCAGCGTGTGGCCGACCTCGTGCGACGACACGAAGCGGATGAGTTCGCCCATCAGTTCGGTAGAGAAGTTCATGGTGCGTGCAGCCTCGTCGATGCTGCTGGCCTGCACCATGTACCAGTCGTGCACCAGACTCATGACATTGTGATACCAGCAAATGTGGCTTTCAAGAATCTCGCCGCTGCGAGGGTCGTGAACATGCGGCCCGTAGGCATTCTCAATGTTAGAGGCGAGGTAGCGAATGACAGAAAAGCGGGCGTCTTCCATCGACATGGTGCTGTCGTTTTCAGGCCACTCCTTGGCCATGATGGCATTCTTGAAACCAGCCTTCTCAAACGCCTTTTGCCAGTCGTTCACGCCCTGAATGAGGTAAGGGCGCCACTTCTTAGGCGTGGCGGGGTCAATGTAATACACAATGGGCTTGCGCGGCTCCACCAGTTCGCCCCGCTGCATGCGGGCTGCATCGGCACTGTCCTTTGGCTCCAAGCGCCAACGTGTGATGAAGCGTTCGGGCTCTACCTGCTGCTGGGCATCGCTGAATTTATAATAAGCATCGGTAAAATAACCCACGCGAGGGTCGAAGAGGCGGCGCATCATGGGCTCCTTGGGCAGCAGGATGAAGGAGATGTTCATGCCCAGCGTGACGCGGTCGGTGAAACGCCCGGCATAGGTGCTACCTGCCGGGGAAGACCAGGTGCGCACTACACGGATTTCGGTGTTCGTGGGAAAGGTGGCCACGCGCTCAATGTAGGACAGAGACGAGATGTATCCCTGCAAGCCCAACGTGCGACGATGGTTGCGGGATATACTTAACGCCGTGATGTCTTCATTAATGAGCGCGCCAGCATCGAAAGCGTAGCCTTTGCGATTATGCATTTTCACCTTGAACGAGGCTATGACGGGGTCGGCACTGGCGGCGCGCACGGCGCGGTTGATCATATCGGTACTGTCTGCCACGTTCAGCAGCAGACGAGCACGCAAGAGCAGACGGTCGTTATCCACCAACTGCCAATACACAGTTTGCTGGTTAGCCAGTTCTCCGCCATACAAGCCACAGCCTGCGGGCGTAGAGGTGAAGCGCACCGTCACCAGCATTTCGCGTCCTAACAAAGAGTCGGGCAGCGTGAAGACATGATGGCCTTCGGAGTCGAGGGTATAATGGAAAAGGCCCTGCTGCGACTTCTTAACGGAAGCTGAGGCCGTAGCCGACTTCTGGGATGCGTGCTTTTGGGCATGCGACATGATAGGTAAAGACAGCGTGGCTACCAAGAGGCCCGCACATGCAATAAAACGTGAGAATCGTGTCATTTCTTTTGTGTGTTGTAGATGAGTAACTGATACACAAGAATGATTGTTTCATCTTGTAAAGCGCATCAGCATTTTTTGGAAAAGTTCCTCAGAAACTTCAAGGCGGCTGAGTTCGTAAGGCTGCAACGTGAGCGAAAAGGCCGCGGGTATATCTTTTAGACCAAAGTAATGTACTATGATGCTCGCCATGTTGAAAGCGAGTTTGTGCGGACTGCGCAAGAGCGTGAAAGTGGTTTGGCGCAACAACGCCGTGTCGTGCTCCCACTGGCGCAACGCAAGGAAAAGCACAAAGCACGTAGCAGGTGTGAGGTGCTGCGTGAGCAACACGACCTGCTGCTGGGGCATGACAGGGAACAACGCCAGAAGGCTCTGCACCTCGTCGGCTGTACGCAGTGTGGGTAGGAAGGCCTGTAACGTTTTTGTGGCATCGATGCTTGTAGCCTTGGCGGCAAAGGGACGCAGCGCGGCGGCATCGAAAGCCACATACTCCTTATTATATAGGCGCACGGCAGCCTTGAGCATCGTTCCTAAGAAAGCCTTGGCATTGAAAGAGGTCAAAGCCACAAACAGAGGCCAAAAGGCATCAGTACGCAGTTCTGCCTGCGCGCACAACTCGTCGCCCAGCAACCACGTAGCCGTGCGGAAGTCCGTGCAACTGAGCGTGGTGAGGTATTGACGCACGCCTTCCACATCGCCTGCTTGCAGTAAATGCAACAGACGCTGCTTGAGCACGGGATTATGTCGGCGTATAACGGTCATGGCGTGGCAAAGTGGGGACGTGAGGAAGAAAGCGTGCGCTGAGAGTAAACGTTTAGTGGCGGATTTCCAGCAATACGACGTTCTCCACGTGGTGGGTATGCGGGAACATGTCGACGGGCTGAACGGCCTTGACCTCATACTGGCCATCGAGCAGTTGCAGGTCGCGAGCCTGGGTGGCGGGGTTGCAACTTACGTAGACGATACGCTGCGGCGCTGCACCGAGAATGGCCTTGACCACGTCGCCATGCATACCGGCTCGCGGGGGGTCGGTAATGATGACATCGGGACGGCCATGCACAGCAATGAAGTCGGCCGTCAGAATGTCCTTCATATCACCAGCGTAGAACTGCGTGTTGTGCAAACCGTTGATTTCTGCATTGGCCTTGGCATCGGCTATGGCCTCGGGCACATATTCTATACCTATTACCTGACGTGCCTGATGTGCCACGAACTGGGCGATGGTACCCGTACCCGTGTAGAGGTCGTACACCAATTCGTTGCCCGTGAGGGAAGCAAAATTACGGGCTACCTTATAGAGCTCGTAAGCCTGCCCCGTATTGGTTTGGTAGAAACTCTTCGGCCCCACCTTAAACCGCAGGTTCTCCATGACTTCATAAATAAAGTCGGTACCTGCATACGTTTTCACTTCAAGGTCGCCAATCGTATCGTTGCATTTGGTGTTATTGACATAGAGCAACGAGGTAATTTTGGGAAAAGCTTCGTGCACAAACCGCAACACCTGCTGTGCCTGCTCTTCTTCCGCCTCACTGCGCATGCAAAACTGCAACAAGAGCATCCACTCGCCCGTGGCCGACGTGCGCAGCATCATGTTCCGCAGCAAGCCATGGCCACCACGCAGGTCGTAGAACGACAAGCCGTGCTGCAAGGCGTAGGAACGCAAGGCGTTGCGCACACGGTTGTTCATATCGTCCATCAGATGGCATTCGTCAATGTCCAAAATCTTGTCGAACGCGCCCGGAATATGAAAGCCCACTGCATCCATTACCTCAAAACGCTCACCGGAAGCCACCTGCTCGCTTGTGAGCCATTTCTTGTTGGAGAAACCAAACTCCAACTTGTTGCGGTAATGCGTTGTCTTTGCGCTCCCCAAGATGGGCGAGATTGTGGGCAACTTTATCTTGCCAATACGTGTGAGGGCATCGGTGACTTGTTGTTGCTTGCAGCGTAATTGCTCCTCGTAAGGCATGCACTGCCATTTGCAGCCGCCGCATACACCGAAGTGCTTGCAAAAGGGATGGGTGCGTAAGGGCGAAGGCGTGTGCAACTGCACGATTTCTGCTTCCGCAAAGTTTCTCTTCTTTTTCTTGACCTGTAGATCCACCACGTCGCCAGGCACGGCAAAGGGTACGAAAATCACGAGGTCGTTATATTTGGCTATAGCCTTTCCTTCGGCTGCTACACCGGTGATGGTGATGTCTTCAAGTAAGGGTAAAGGCTTCTTCTTCCTGGCCATTGTATGATTGTTTAGTTGAATAGTCTATCTTATCAAGGCAACTCCGATTGCAAATAGGAGGAGTCTTCTTGAAATCGTTGTAATTCGTTCTGCAGCACCTTGTCCAGTAGCAACTGCACCAAGCGCGGCATGGCATAATCTGCGAGCAGGCTGTGCGGCACACAGAAATAGGGCTCGGGCGGCTCTGGATAGTGCTCGCTCTGCACCACATAGCAATCCGCCCAAAGACGGCGATGGGTCAGCACGTGTTTCTTGCGTTTTACGACCCTTGTAAGGCTCACATTCTTGCCAAACTGACGCATGAATGGATGCGCTTGTACTTCCTTCTTGCTCGGAACATGATCAAACTCCAGCAGTGGCATTTCGTAAAGTCCTTGCCAGATGTCGCCAGCGCCCCGCCGTTGAAGCCAGATGCCTGCTGGTGTCGGTAGGTACAAATAAACAAAATGGCGTTCGGTGACTTTCGTAGCACGCGACTTGACGGGAAAATACCCTACCGCGTCACTCCCGTAGGCCGCACATGCATCAGCCAGAGGGCAGGATGCGCAATCGGGGCTTTGGGGCACGCATTGCAAAGCGCCGAAGTCCATCACGCCCTGATTATAGTCCGCGCTGCGTTTCTCTGGCAACAGCATCTGCGCCAATTGCGTGAACGCTTTTTTCCCAGTACCCGTGTCAATAGGTGTGGGTACGCCAAAGTAGCGTGAGAGTACGCGGTACACATTGCCATCTAACACGGCATGGGGCAAATGGTAGGCAAACGAGGCTATCGCAGCAGCGGTGTACGCTCCCACGCCCGGCAAAGCCAGTATTCCCTCATATGTCGTGGGAAATCCTCCCTGCTGCACTATCTGCCGGGCGGCCTCGTGTAAACGACGTGCGCGACTGTAATAACCCAGTCCCTGCCACAGCAGGAGCACCTTGTCCTCAGGTGCTTCAGCCAACGCTTCTACCGTAGGAAACGCTTCCACGAATCGCTGATAGTAGGCATATCCTTGTGCCACCCGCGTTTGTTGCAAAATTATCTCTGACACCCATATCCTGTAAGGGTCACTGATATTGCGCCAAGGCAGGTCGCGGCGATGATCATCGTACCACAAGAGTACTTGCTGCGTGAAGCGATGCATTTCCTTGTGGTTGGCTAATGGAATCACTGGAGTTGTGGACATGGCGCTGACTTCGCTGCTTTACAGAGGGTCAAACAGAATACACACATGCCACCCATAGAAACAGATAGCATGCGTGACATTATATATTAGTGGAACAGTTTGATGCGTTGCTCTTCGCTTAACTTGCACACCAGCAACTCACCGTCATTTTCTGCTACCACATATCCGTCAAGTCCCTGTATTACGACCCGTTTTTTTCCGTACACGTGCACCACGGAGTTGTAGGAATCAAACATATGGATGTTATCACCTATGCAGGCATTGTGATACTGGTCCTGCTGCACTTGTTCACGCAGCGAAGTCCATGTGCCCAAGTCAGTCCAAGCAAACGATGCAGGGTGCACAAAGATTTCCTCGGCCTTCTCCATGATGGCGTAGTCCACAGAAATACTTTCACACTCAGGGTATATGCGGTCAATTTCTTGCTGTTCGGCTGGCGTGTCGTAGACGGGCAATAGTTTCTCAAACAAGGAGGAGATACCGGGGCTATATACCCTGAAAGCATTCACAATGGTGCTGACACTCCATATAAATATGCCGGAATTCCACAGGTAATTCGGAGAGCGCGTGTATTCCTGTGCTACTTCCAAACTTGGTTTTTCCTTGAAACCATCTACCCTGAAGATATTCAGTTTACGCGAAGAGGGATAACTCATGTCGGCCTTGATGTAACCGTAGCCCGTTTCCGGACGCGTGGGTTTGATGCCAAGCGTAACGATACCATCGGTTTCTGCCGCAAATTCCATCGCTCCTGATGCCACCTTGCGGAAAGCCTCCGTATCGGGCACAAGATGATCAGCGGGAGTCACCACCACACATGCTTTCGGGTTGCGCTTCTTGATTTTCCAGCTTACGTAACAAATACAAGGAGCGGTGTTACGACGACAAGGCTCTGAAAGTATATTTCCTGCCGGTACTTCCGGAAGTTGTTCCTTTACAATGTCCACGTAGTCGGCCGATGTTACAACCCATACATTCTCCATAGGCACAACGCCTTTGAAGCGATCGAGAGTGAGTTGTATCAACGAGCGTCCACAACCTATAAGGTCGAGAAACTGCTTGGGCTTTTGCTCACTACTTATAGGCCAGAAACGGCTTCCTATACCGCCGGCCATGATGACCAAATGGTTATTATCCATACAAATATTGGTATTGATTTAAGTTTGAAACAACATCTGTTGAGCATGGTTGCTTTCTTCATCGAATGGAGAAAGCAATGAAACCAATATGCCTACAATATGGCTTTCTATCACTGACTGTGTGAGAGATAATGCCATAAAGGAAACACCATTACTTACCTTGCTCAGCAGGCAGTTGTTCGCCCTCAATATAGATTCTGACAACGCGATTCACTGCATTGGTGTGCAACGTTATCGCTTTCTTGAAATGTCCTGGTATTTTGCGACTTCCATCATAGGCCACTTTCACCTCGCCTTTTTGCCCAGGCTGAATCGGGTCCTTGGTAAACGTAGGCACCGTACATCCGCAGGCTGCATAAGCTTGCTGTATCACAAGTGGTTCGTTGCCTGTATTAGTGAAAGTAAACACGCACTGCTGCTTGACATCTTCGCGGAACTTGCCAAAATTATGCGTGCTTTTGTCGAGTTTCATAATCGGTTGCGCAGCCGCTACCAAACTGAAGCAGCATGCAACCAACGACACAATAACGCGTTTCATCATGACAAGGGTAGCCGGTAAGAGGCTTTCACAATTGAGGGTTATGGTTTTGAGCATGTGTCTTGTATTAAATCCGATTACTTATTAGACATATCAATGCTATCATCTTCTTACTAAACGCCTTACAGATTTTTGAATACTTTTTACTCCGTAAGCAAATCCACAAGAAGATGCTTATGTACGATGCAAAAATATAACTTAATCGCGGAATAGTAAAATTTCACAGAAAACATTTCACCCGTTATCAGCATAATCGTACTTTTGCATTCAGCCATCTTTCACAGTTAGGATTCATACATTCATCCTCCCGCGGTTTGGATTTTGGCCGTTCACAATGCATCACACCTACTATCTGCATGAATAAAGACAAGATTATTCTCGGCATCGACCCTGGCACACGCATCATGGGCTACGGCCTGCTGCAAGTCAAGGGCAAAGAGGTGAAAATGCTGGCAATGGGTGTGATTGACATGCACAAATGTGCAGACATTTACCTAAAGTTGGGACGCATTTATGAACGAGTAATCAACGTCATAAACTCCTTTCACCCTGACGAACTGGCCATCGAAGCACCTTTCTGCGGAAAAAACGTGCAAAGCATGTTGAAGTTGGGCCGAGCACAAGGCGTGGTGATTGCAGCAGCCATTAGCAGACAAATTCCCGTGCATGAATATGCTCCGACC
Source organism: Bacteroidales bacterium (assembly GCA_004557185.1). Taxonomy (GTDB): domain Bacteria; phylum Bacteroidota; class Bacteroidia; order Bacteroidales; family Bacteroidaceae; genus Alloprevotella. The sequence goes on along the minus strand of SFEP01000033.1, from coordinate 15,467 downwards.
AAAATCAAGATGACTATTACAGGAAATGGCAACGCCAGCAAAGAGCAAGTGGCAGCAGTAATGAAACGTATGCTTCGCATCCCCCAAGAGAATATGCTGCCCTGGATGGATGCGACCGACGCGCTTGCGGCTGCCTACTGCCATTATTTAGGCACTCTCGGCGTGGCGCCATCAGTTCCAAGCAGTAATTCTGCTTCCAGTTGGAAAGACTTTGCCCGCCGAAATCCTGGCAAGGTGCGCGGGCTATAGAACTACCATTTTCCACCAACAACCTACACTTTACACCGAACTATAACAATCAGGATATGAGTCGTATATTACTTATTATCTTATTCTCTACTTTTAGCATCTGCTCTCAGGCGCAGGAAGTATATGACATGGTGCTCGACAATGCCACTCGCATTGTCAATTCACCAACGAGCAGTTTCCTGAATACGCAGATTGCCCAATTTAAGCGCACAGCCCTTATTTACATCAAGAGCAAAGCATTCGAGCGGACAGACAGCGTTCCAGCTAAATTTCTCAACACTCAGGCTTACTACCTTACAGAGTTTCTCAACCTCTTCTTCGCCGAAATGATTAAAATAAAGGACTTGCCCGAGAAAGCCCGCAAGCAGCGTATCTTACGTTTTATGGACGCTTCGGCATGCAACCCACTCTTCCACGACCCCGACGAAGAAACCACCTTGTCGTTTGTTGAGAATGGCGGAGAAGTGACCCCATTCAGCCTCGACACCGATTGGCAAAAAGCGTATTTGGCGGCAAAAGCCATCGTAGAGAAAGAATAATATAACCACCTGTGATACAGGATTTAGTTTGTTGTTATCTCAATATGAACGTACACTGATAAATTGCTTCCTATTACTCCTTCCCATTCGTAAGAGATAATAATGTGTGTAGAGGCTACCAAGAGACACATCCTATTCAGAGTTATATGCAGCCATCACACAAATCTAATCCATGTAGCATCATGGCCACCTCTCTCCACAAAATATAAGATAAAGTCACAAGCAAGGTATTCATATCGAATGCCGTGTAACAGAACCCACCTGTGCGTGTGTTTTGTCACACGGCATTTGTTCTTTTTCCCGCTTCGTGTGCCAACGGCATGGCATTGTCATCACAAAAAGAAATCCTGCTATCTATCAACAGGAGAAATGAGAAATATGCCCTCTAAGGCATGCGGTGGATGCATGCCCACAGGTTGCGGTCAGCAAAAGCAATATGCTTCGTTGTCCGCGGTCGTGGACGACGTTGCACACGGCCGTGGACGACGTGGCACACGGCCGTGGACAACGTTGCACACGCCCGAGGACGACGTTGCACACGGCCGAGGACAACAAACGAGACGCGATGTAGTATTGAAAATCGCTGGGCCATTTATTGGAATGCCTGTTCCGCGCACAGTTCCATGGCAGCATGTTCACACCTTGTGTGATAGGAAATGACTTATTCCTATCATGTTCTGCACAAAACGAAACTGCACTCCAAAAGCATGTAGATACCTTTGGAGTGCAGAGGTTGTGAATTGGAGGAACTTACCCCTATTAACAAATGCACGGGTTAGAGAACCCAAGATGCATGGGATATGTGCGTTAATCCTTGATAATGTCAAGGTCGACAAATACCTTGCGCAAGATAGCCACCGCGCGGTCTACCTGTTCCTTGGTATGCGTAGCCATGAGTGCTACACGCACCAAGGTGTCCTGGGGTGAGCAAGCGGGTGGAATGACGGGGTTGATAAATACGCCAGCTTCGAAAGCCTGAGCTGTGGCAACAAAGGTTTTTTCCACATCGCGAACATACAAGGGGATGATGGGCGACTCCGTTTCACCTATTTCAAAACCAGCAGCACGGAACTGCTTCAGGGCATAATCAGTTACGTCCCACAGTGCCTTGATACGCTCAGGCTCTTGCTGCAGAATGTGAAGTGCTTCACGTGCACAAGCGGTAGCCGCAGGGGTGTTTGAGGCAGAGAAGATATACGTACGGGCATTGTGCCTCAGCCAGTTAATAATAGTTTCGTCAGCTGCAATAAAACCGCCAATCGAAGCCAGCGACTTGCTGAATGTTCCCATGATGAGGTCAACCTCGGAAGTTAAGCCAAAGTGGTCGCATACACCACGTCCGTTTTTACCAAACACACCGATACCGTGCGCTTCGTCGACCATGATGGTGGCATTGTACTTCTTCTTCAAACGCACGATAGCAGGCAGGTTGGCTAAATCACCTTCCATTGAGAATACACCGTCTACTACAATTAGTTTGACGGAATTGGGATTACACTTCTGCAACTGGCGTTCGAGATCGTCCATGTCGTTGTGCTTGTACTTCAAACAAGTAGAAAACGACAAGCGGCGGCCGTCTACGATAGACGCATGGTCACGGTCATCGCAAATGATGTAGTCTTCACGACCGGTCAGACATGAAATGACGCCTGCATTCACCGTAAAACCTGTAGAGAAGCAAAGCGCATCCTCTTTGCCCACGAACTCGGCCAACTCCTTCTCCAACTGTACGTGCAAATCAAGCGTACCGTTGAGAAAGCGCGAACCGGCACAGCCCGAACCATACTTCTGCATGGCCTCGACTCCTGCCTTGATGACACGAGGGTCGGCCGTAAGCCCAGTATAGGCGTTGGAACCGAACATTAACACGTGATGGCCGCCCATTTCCACCTCTGTGCCTTGACGACCTTCAATTTCGCGGAAGTAAGGATATACTCCCTTGGCCATATACTCCTGCGGGAGGGTATAAGCGGCCAATCTGTCTTGTAATATTCCCATTTCTGTATTGTTTGAAGCCCTCGCGGACTTGTAGGTATGTAGGGCTCAGATTTTCTGTATGGAAAACCGGCCCCGCAGCCGTTTCAAAATCTTTGTATCTGTTAAGGACATGCAAATATACGCACTTTTTCCATGAAAACAGGAATGACCCTATAGTTTTCATTGCACAAAGCGCCTTAGGGTGTGCAACAGCATGAAATCAGCCACATATTTCAAGGAGTTAGAAGTGTGGTGTGAAAAACATGTAGCAGTTTTTTGTTTCTTATGGCTAAAAGCGGTATCTTCGCCGCATGCAACGCCGCAGCAGAAGCTCTTTCGTAGGCTTGGAAAGTGCATGTCGCAAGCGGTGTTCGTACGAATGCATTTTTATCAACCTTCCTTATAATCTATTCGCAATCATGAAAAAGTACAATTTCGGTGCGGGCCCTTCTATCCTCCCGCAAGAAGTGATGAAGGCTACTGCTGACGCTTGTGTTGAATTTGGCGACACGGGGCTCTCTTTGATGGAAATCAGTCATCGTACCCCCGACTTCCAGGCCGTAATGGATGAAGCACAAGCCCTGTTCAAGGAGTTGCTGAATATTCCTGAGGGCTATTCGGTCCTCTTTGTAGGCGGCGGTGCCAGCACCCAGTTCTGCATGGTTCCCTTCAACCTGCTTGAGCACAAGGCTGCTTACCTCAACACGGGTGTGTGGGCCAAGAAGGCCTTGAAAGAGGCCAAACTTTTCGGTGAAACGATTGAAGTGGCTTCGTCAGCCGATGCCAACTACACCTTTATTCCGAAGGATTACGTCATCCCCGCCGATGCCGACTACTTCCATATCACTACGAACAACACAATTTACGGTACTGAACTGCGCAAGGATCTGGACAGCCCTGTGCCCCTGGTGGCCGACATGTCGTCTGACATCTTCTCACGCCCCATTGATGTGAGCAAGTACGGCTTGATTTATGGTGGTGCACAGAAGAACCTTTCGATGGCAGGTGTTACGTTTGTTATTGTAAAGAATGACTTGCTGGGCAAAGTAAGCCGCGCCATCCCCACGATGCTCGACTATCGCACACATGTGGACAAGGGCTCAATGTTCAACACACCGCCCGTAGTACCCATCTACTGCGCCATGCAGAACCTGCGCTGGATCAAGGCACAGGGAGGCGTGGAGGAAATGGAACGCCGCGCCATTGCCAGAGCCGAGCTGCTCTACGGCGAAATTGACCGCAACAGCCTGTTCAAGGGTACGGCTGTCAAGGAAGACCGTTCACTCATGAACATCTGTTTTGTCATGAACGATGAATACAAAGACCTTGAAGCCGAATTCCTGGCCTTTGCCAAGAGCAAGGGTATGCAGGGCATTAAGGGGCACCGCTCGGTAGGCGGTTTCCGTGCTTCGTGCTACAATGCCATGTCTATCGAAGGCGTACAGGCACTCGTAGCTTGCATGCAGGAGTTTGAGAGCGCACACAAGCACTAATTTACGTACGGGCAACTGGGTAGCCGTCGCTACTTGGGTTGCCCGTGCATTTTTTTAGCAGGAATGCGCCAAAAGGAAACTGCACTTTCGCTTTCCTTTCATATTACCCCAACGCACTCACTGACGCCTACTCGCTTACGTGCCACTGCGGCGATGCGATGTGCGTTTCTGTCAAAACAACAATTATCGTCAAACGCAACATTTGTAGTAATGAAAGTACTGATAGCAACTGAAAAACCTTTTGCACAGGAGGCTGTGAAAGGTATCAAGGACATACTCGACACTGCGAACTACGAAATGCTCCTGCTGGAGCGTTACACCGAAAAGGCGCAACTGCTTGATGCCGTTAAGGTGGCCGATGCACTTATCATTCGTTCGGACAAGGTAGACAGCGAAGTGATGGACGCTGCGCCGAACCTTAAGATTGTGGTTCGTGCAGGCGCTGGCTACGACAACGTAGACCTCAAGGCTGCCACCGAGCGCGGCATTGTGGTAATGAACACGCCCGGACAGAATGCCAACGCTGTGGCTGAACTTGTGTTCGGCATGCTTATCTACACCATCCGCAACCGTTTCGACGGCACATCGGGCTGGGAACTTATGGGCAAGAAACTCGGTCTGCTGGCATTCGGCGCTGTGGCCCAGAACGTGGCCCGCATAGCACACGGCATGGGCATGGACATCTCCAGTTATTCGCCGCTGAACCGTCCGCAGAAGATTATCGATGCAGGCTACCACGTACATGAGTCCATTCAGGACCTCTTCAAGTATAACCAGATTGTCAGCCTGCACATCCCCTCTACGCCCGAGACGCGTGGCAGCATCACCTACGACCTGATTATGAGCATGCGCAAGAACGGTGTGCTGGTCAACACCGCACGCCAGGATATCATCGACGAGGAAGGTCTGATACGTGCCATGACGGAGCGCACCGACCTGCATTATGTGACCGACCTCAAGTTGAAGGACCACGAACGCGCCATAGAGGCATTGGGCGATCGCTACCTCTTTACCCCGAAAAAGATGGGCGCACAGACGAAAGAGGCCAACGTGAACGCGGGTCTTGCAGCTGCACAGCAAATTGTGGACTTCTTTGTGGACGGCGTGAAGAAGTATCAAGTGAACAAGTAAACGCATCCTGCGAAACGCGAGCACCGTTGCTTCCTTCTATATATATAATATGGAGTGCCAACGATGCCCGCGTCTGTCTCGCAGCCAAGCAACTTCCTATTCCCACAGGGTGCTGCAGGAGGCACCCGCTAACCTTTATCTGATTATCCATGCCTAAGATTAAGCCTTTTAAGGGCCTCCGTCCGCCCACCGAATGGGTGGAACGCGTAGAAAGCCGCCCCTACGATGTGCTCGACTCCAACGAAGCACGCACCGAAGCCGCAGGCAATGACATGTCGCTCTACCATATCATTCGCCCAGAAATCAATTTTGAACCCGACACCGATGAGCACGACCCCAGAGTCTACGACAGTGGCGCCGAGATGCTCAAGAAATTCCAGGAAAACGGCTGGCTCGTTGAGGATGCACAAGAGAACTACTACCTGTATGCGCAGACCATGAACGGTAAGACGCAATACGGATGGGTGGTATGTGCCAGTGTGCAGGACTACATGCAGGGCGTGATAAAGAAGCACGAACTCACGCGTAAGGACAAGGAGGAAGACCGCATGAAGCACGTGCGCCGCTGCCGCGCCCATGTGGAACCCGTATTCCTGGCCTTCAAGCCGCGCCCCGTGCTGCAAGCCCTGCGCGAGAAGTATGCGGCCATGCCCTCCGTGTACGATTTCATTGCGCCCATCGACGGTTTCCGTCATCAGTTTTGGGTGGTAAACGATGCCGCCGACCAGGCTGTGATTACGGCCGAGTTTGACAAAATGGACAGCCTCTACATTGCCGACGGCCACCACCGCTCTGCGGCTGCCGCACTGGTGGGACATGAAATGGCACAGCAAACGCCCAATGCTTCTGGCCAGGAGGAGTTCAACTACTATATGGCCGTGTGCTTTCCCAGCGACGAACTGACCATTCTCGACTACAACCGCGTGGTGAAGGATCTGAACGGCATGACGCCGGCGCAGTTCCTCGAAGCCTTGAGCCAGAACTTCACGGTGACGGCTAAGGGCGGCACCCCCTACAAGCCAGCACATGTGCACGAGTTCTCGCTCTACTTGGAAGGCGAGTGGTATTCGCTGCTGGCCAAGGATGGAACCTTTGACGCCCAAGACCCCATCGGACAGCTCGACGTCGACATCTCTTCGCGGCTTATCCTTCGCGACCTGCTTGGCATCACCGACCTGCGTTCCGACAAGCGCATCGACTTTGTAGGTGGTCTGCGTGGCCTCGGTGAATTGCAGCGGCGCGTCGACAGTGGCGAGATGAAGATGGCGCTGGCACTCTTCCCCGTAAGTATGCAGCAAATCATGAACATTGCTGACACTGGCAACATCATGCCACCCAAGGCCACGTGGTTTGAACCCAAGTTGCGCAGCGGCTTAGTGATACACAAATTCTAAGCAGTAGGGGGAGTGGGTGTACCAGCATGGCCATGCATACCACCCTCCCCTACTCTTCACCACAGCCCCCTTACGTCCACATCCGCGGTCAGCGCACCTGCGGATGTGGCGTTTTGACAAAAGAAACAAGCACATACATGCAGCCACGTGCCGTTGCTGCCGCCCGCGCTGGCACACATACTTGTGTTTTCTTACCCGCCACATTTCCCGCTGTATATAATAAGGTATATCCATCCATCTAAGCACAGCCCATGAAACGCTTCAACCGCCTCCTCATATGGCTCGCTGCCTTGGCGTGTCAACTCGTCAGCCCCCCCGCGGTGCAGGCCCAGCGCAAAGCACCCGCACAAGTAGTTGCGGGCGTACAAGCCTTTATGCAGACGTGCCAGACGGCAGGCTACAGGCCACACGACAGCATGGCGGCCGACTCCGTCTGCACCGACGACTCGCTGCGCACCGTGTGGATCTACGCCAATGAGCCTTTCACCTCGCAACCGCTTAGCGCCGACAAGGTGAGTGCCTTCTACACCACGCTGCAACGCTGCTTGCCCGCGCCCTGGAATGCCTATCGCCTGCTTATTCTTGACAAAAAAGGACGCAGTCTGGAAGAACTAGTACCCAACATGCTACGCAATGCAGGGCAGGACACATTACGTGTGTGGGGAAAAACTGAGTACCGCGGTTTGCCGTGGGTAACGTGCACCTCGCGTGCCTGGCAGGCAAGCAAGGGATTAACTAACCGCCATCTGTTCATTTGGCCGAGCCACGGCCGCTATTATAGACCCGAGGAATGGCGCTGGCAGCGTCCTTACCTCTACTGTACCACCGAGGACCTCTTCACGCAGTCCATTGTCTACCCCTACCTCTACCCCATGCTTGAGTCGGCAGGTGCCATTGTTTGCTCTCCCCGCGAACGGGATGTGCAGACGCACGAAGCCTTGGTTGACAATGACGCACCGCAGCGGCAGGGTACCTACGCCGAGCGCGATGCCGACGATGCGCAGTGGCAGACGGTGGCCTCGTGCACGGGCTTCGGCATGACGGCATCGCTCATTACCGACAGCATCCTGCCCTTTGCCGGCGGAACCTGCCGCATGGTAGCAGCCACCACCCGCACCTCGCGCCATGCCACAGCCACATGGACGCCCCACATTCCCCGCACGGGGCGTTATGCCGTCTATGTGAGTTACGCCTCGCTACCCAACAGCGTGCCCGATGCCACTTACACGGTGTGGCACAAGGGCGGCAAAACGCAGTTCCGCGTCAACCAACAAATGGGCGGTGGCACGTGGGTCTATCTCGGCACCTTCCTCTTCGACGAAGGCACGGCGTCCACGGGGCGCGTCACGCTTTCTAACCATAGCAACTACCGCGGTGTGGTGACGGCCGATGCGGTGCGCTTTGGCGGCGGCACGGGGCAAACGGAACGTGGCATGGCAGGCACAAGCGCCCTGCCCCGCTTTCTTGAGGCCGCCCGCTATCACGCCCGCTGGTGTGGTGTGCCCGACACGCTGGTTAACACTACGGGAGGCGAGGACGACTACAAGGACGACCTGCGAGTGCGCTCTCACATGCTCAACTACCTCTCGGGCGGCAGCGTCTACAATCCGCGCACCGCTGGCCAGCGAGTACCTTTCGAAATGTCGCTTGCCCTGCACACCGATGCAGGCGTACGCAGCGACGACAGCGTCTACGGTTCGCTGGGCATCTACACCTCATGGGGCGGCGACGGCGAACTATACTATCCCTCAGGCATGTCGCGCCTTGCCTCCAACGACCTTATCTCCGCCCTCTTGCAGCAGTTGTCGGACGACCTCACCGCAACCTTCGGCAAAACGTGGACGCGGCGCGAACTCTGGGACCGCAACTATGCCGAGACGCGCATGCCATCTGTACCCTCTGCCATCTTGGAAATGCTCTCGCACCAGCATTTCACCGACATGAAGTTCGGCCACGACCCGAATTTCAAGTTTGCCCTGGCGCGTGCTATATATAAAGGAGTGCTCCGCTTCGTCAACTACGAGCACGGCTTGCGCAACGTGGTGACCCAGCCCTTGCCCGTGCACCGCTTTGCCGTGACGCTGCACAAGGAGCACCGCACCGCCATGCTCAGTTGGCTACCCACCACCGACTCCCTCGATGCCACTGCTCAACCCACTGGCTACGTGCTCTACACCAAGACGGGAAACGACGATTTCGACAACGGCCGCCTCATCGGTAGCGGCACGCAGTGCGAGGTGCCCATCGTGCCGGGCATCATCTACAGTTTCCGCATCACGGCGGTGAACGATGGCGGCGAGAGTTTCCCGAGTGAAACGCTCAGCGCCTGCCTGCAGCCCGACAGCCGCCACACGGTGCTTGTGGTGAACAACTTTACGCGCCTCAGCGGTCCGGCCCGCATCGAGACGGCCGACAGTCTGGGCTTCGACCTCGCCCGCGACATGGGCATGCCCTACCTCTACACCACGGCCTTTGCCGGCCGCCAACTCAACTTCAACCGCAGCGCCTTGGGCGTGGAAGGCCGCAATGGTTTGGGTTTCTGCGGCAACGAGCTGATGGGGCAACGCTTTGCCGGCAACACCTTCGACTACCCCTTGGAGCATGGGATGAGCATAGCAGCCACGGGGCTCTACTCTTTCTGTTCGGTCAGTGCCGAGGCTTTTGCCGACACGGCTTTCACCACGCAAGGCTACGCCCTCATCGACCTCATTCAGGGCGAGCAGGCCAACGTGCCCCACAACCTTTTGCCCTATAAAACCTTCTCGCCAGCTCTGCAGCGCCGCCTGAGGGCCTGCTGTGCCGCAGGCCAATCGTTGCTTGTGAGCGGCAGCCACGTGGGGAGCGACATGCGCACCGACAGCGAGCGCACCTTCCTCTCAGAAGTGCTGAAATGCCGCTGGGACGCCACCCTGCCTCCCGACAGCGCCACGCAGGTCAATGGTCTCAACTTCCAGTTCCCCATCCACCGCGTGCCCTGCGCCGAGCATTATGCCGCACAAATGCCCGACGCCCTGCAGCCCACCACGCCCGCGGCCTTCAACGCCTTTGCCTACGCCAACGGCCTCGGTGCCGGCGTGGCTTACAAAGGCAGCGACTACCGCGTCGTCACCATGGGCTTCCCCTTCGAATGTATCCAAATCACCGCCGACCGCCACAAGGCCATGCAGGCATTGCTGACGTTCTTGCTGGAATGATCTATATAGAAACAAAAACAATAAAACATACTGTTATGCAACACGGATTTATTAAAGTAGCAGCAGCCATTCCGCCCGTCAGCGTGGCCGATTGCAGCAGCAACACCGTACAGATTGAAAACATCATGGCGCAGGCCAGCGGTATGGGGGCTGAAATTCTCTGTCTGCCTGAATTGGCCATCACCGCCTACACGTGTCAGGACCTCTTTCAGCAGCAACTGTTGCTCGAACAGTCTGAGCAGGCACTGCTCTCGCTCATCGAGTTCAGCCGCGGCCTCGACGTCATCACGCTTGTAGGCGTTCCCATTGCCTGGAACCATTCGCTGCTTAACTGCGCCGCCGTCATCCAGCACGGCCGCATACACGCTCTTGTGCCGAAAACGTTCCTGCCCAACTACAAAGAGTTCTACGAGGCGCGCTGGTTTACCTCTGCCAACAACCTGCCCGACGACTGCCATATTCACTTCTGCGGACAAACTGTACCCGTCACATCGAAAATCCTGTTCAGCACCGGTCGCTGCACCTTCGGCATCGAACTGTGCGAGGACCTCTGGGCTCCCGTTCCACCCAGCAGCGCATTGGCTCTGGCTGGCGCAGACATCATTTTCAACCTCAGCGCAAGCAACGAACTGGTGGGCAAGACGGCCTACCTCGAGTCGCTCATCGAAACGCAAAGCGCACGCCTCGTGGCGGGCTACGTCTATGCCTCGTGCGGCTTTGGCGAAAGCACACAGGACGTGGTGTTCAGCGGACACGCCCTTATCTACGAAAACGGACGCCGCCTGGCGGCCGCACCGCGCCACACCTGCAAGCCCCAACTGGTGTGCACTGAAATCGACGTGGAGGCCCTGCGAGCCGAACGCCGTATGCGCACCACCTACGCCGCCTGCTATGCGGCACAGGGCATGCCGAACTTCCACGTAGTCACGCTTGACGCAAGACCCGCTGCCGACCCGCTCGAACTGACCCGCTTCGTAGACCCGCACCCCTTCCTGCCACAGGGTCCCAAACTGGCCGAACGCTGCGAAGACATCCTCTCCATACAGGCCGAGGCTCTGGCACGCCGCGTGCAGCATACGCATGCCAAGACGGTGATTATCGGCATCAGCGGCGGACTCGACTCTACGCTGGCACTGCTGGTGGCCGTGCGCGCCTTCGACCTTCTCGGCCTCTCGCGCCGCGGCATTGTGGGCATCACCATGCCAGGCTTTGGCACCACGGGACGCACCTACACCAACGCCCTACATCTGATGGAGACACTCGGCATCACCACACGCGACATCAACATTGCCGATGCCGTGACGCTACACTTCCGCGACATCGGCCACGATGCCAGCGTGCACGACCTGACCTACGAAAACTCCCAAGCGCGCGAACGCACCCAAGTGCTCATGGACGCTGCCGGCCAGACGGGAGGCTTCGTGGTGGGCACAGGCGACATGAGCGAACTGGCACTTGGCTGGGCCACTTACAACGGCGACCACATGAGCATGTACGGTGTCAATGCCTCCATTCCCAAAACGCTGGTACGACACTTGGTGGAGTACGAGGCACGCCGCAACGAAGACGAACACGCACGCCAAACGCTGCTTGACATTGTGGCGACGCCCATCAGCCCCGAATTGCTGCCGCCCTCTGAGGATGGTGAAAAGATTTTGCAGGTGACCGAGGACCTTGTAGGCCCCTACGAGCTGCACGATTTCTTCCTCTATCACACGCTGCGCCATGCGTTCCGTCCCAGCAAGGTCTACTTCTTGGCATGCCGCGCCTTCTGCGCACCGCAGGGCACGGGTGCCTACACCACCGACGTGGTGCTGAAGTGGCTCCGCACCTTCTACCAACGCTTCTTCAGTCAGCAGTTCAAGCGCTCCTGCCTGCCCGACGGCCCCAAGGTGGGCAGCTGCTCCCTCAGTCCGCGAGGCGATTGGCGAATGCCTACCGATGCCACCGTGGCCGACTGGCTCAAAGATCTTGACAGCCTCGGCACCGAAGCACCACAGGCGTAACCACCTTGATGCAGGCACGACGGAACGACGACCCCATTGACCACCGTCCGGCCCAAAGGCACGCCATATCCGCTTAATAACCTGACAACCCACAGAGAGGCTGTGTCGTACGGAAAGCGTAACGTCACAGCCTCTCATTTTCATACCCCAACAAGCAGGCTTCAGTGGCTCTAGAGGAACTGCCGAGTAGGATAGCCCTTATTTTCAAGATGATTTGATACAAAAAATGCATCGCACACCACTCATAATCAAACAGAAAAGGCACTTCGGCGACCCTCCGTTATTTTCAAAAAAAATGCCCCGCCTTGAAAATTTTTTTCCATGCCTTGAAAAACTTTTTTCAAGCCTTGAAAAAAATTTTCAAGCGTTGAAAAAACTTTTTCAAGGCACGGATTTTTTTCTGAAAAAAAGCCCGTATGCACTACAGCCTATATACATTCCATAGAACGCCGCCTCGTGCCCTCATTTTACGGTGTTGAGCCGCCTGCAATAGAATGGGACTGGCATTTCCCTGCTACCTACAACAGCACAACCCTACCCCACGCTTCACTATGCCAATTTGGCAGCAATCTTTCTACAACACAAGAGACCACAAGACTAACGGAGTCGAAAATTAAGACATACACCCCTAATTACAAGACACTTACAGAACTTATTGTTCCTCACGCAAGGTTACTAATAGCGCTTTCAGTTCTGCCAATGAGTGCGAGCGCATCACTTTTTTCAGCAAGAATTTTGAAAAACTGAAGCCTAACAAGCGTTTTTGGCACGTGCCTTGCATTAAGGCAGGTGTGCCGACAAAGGGCCGCACCGAAGCAGCCGATTTGAAATGAGCACACGCAACAAGAATAATAACAAATAAAAGATTATACAAAATGGGAAAGATTATTGGTATTGACCTCGGAACAACGAACTCTTGCGTTTCCGTATTTGAAGGTAACGAACCTACTGTCATTGCAAACAGTGAAGGCAAGCGCACTACGCCGTCAGTGGTAGCCTTTGTGGAAGGCGGCGAACGCAAGGTGGGCGACCCCGCCAAGCGTCAGGCCATCACCAATCCGCAGCGCACCATCTACTCCATCAAGCGCTTCATGGGTGAAAACTACGACCAGGTGCAGAAGGAAATTGCACGCATGCCCTACAAAGTGGTACGCGGCGACAACAACACGGCACGCGTGGAAGTGGACGGACGCCAGTACACACCGCAGGAAATATCGGCCATGATTCTGCAGAAAATGAAGAAAACCGCCGAAGATTACCTCGGACAGGAAGTAACCGAAGCCGTAATCACCGTTCCTGCCTACTTCTCCGACTCACAGCGCCAGGCTACGAAAGAAGCCGGCCAGATTGCCGGACTGGAAGTGAAGCGCATCGTGAACGAGCCCACTGCAGCTGCATTGGCTTATGGTATCGACAAGGCCAACAAGGACATGAAGATTGCCGTCTTTGACTTGGGTGGTGGTACGTTCGATATCTCTATCCTTGAGTTTGGCGGCGGCGTGTTCGAAGTGCTTTCTACCAACGGCGACACACACCTCGGTGGCGACGACTTTGACCATGTCATCATCGACTGGCTCATTCAGGAGTTCAAAAACGATGAAGGTGCTGACCTCAGCGCCGACCCCATGGCCATGCAGCGTCTGAAAGAGGCTGCCGAGAAGGCAAAAATCGAATTGTCAAGCTCCACCTCCACCGAAATCAACCTGCCCTACATCATGCCCGTTGGCGGTGTGCCCAAGCACTTGGTCAAGACGCTTACCCGCGCCAAGTTTGAGGCACTTGCCCACAGCCTGATTGAAGCATGTAAGGCTCCGTGCCAGGCAGCCCTGCAAGGTGCAGGCTTGAACACCGCCGACATTGACGAAGTCATCCTCGTAGGTGGTTCAACCCGCATCCCCGCCGTACAGGAACTCGTAGAAAAGTTCTTCGGCAAAGCTCCCTCAAAGGGCGTCAACCCCGACGAAGTAGTGGCCGTAGGTGCAGCCATTCAGGGTGCCATCCTGAACAAGGAAAGCGGTGTGGGCGACATCGTTCTGCTCGACGTAACGCCCCTGTCGCTGGGTATTGAAACGCTGGGCGGTGTGATGACGAAGCTCATCGAAGCCAACTCTACCATCCCCTGCAAGAAGAGCCAAGTATTCTCTACAGCAGAGGATAACCAACCCGAAGTAACCATCCACGTGCTGCAGGGCGAACGCGAATTTGCTCGCGACAACAAGAGCATCGGCCGCTTCAACCTGGCCGGCATTGCCCCCGCTCGTCGTGGCGTACCCCAAATCGAGGTAACCTTCGACATCGATGCCAACGGTATCCTCAAGGTTTCAGCCAAGGACAAGGCCACTGGCAAGGAACAGGCCATCCGCATCGAAGCTTCCAGCGGTCTGTCGGAGGAGGAAATCAAACGCATGAAAGCCGAAGCCGAAGCCAACGCCGAAGCCGACAAGAAGGAACGCGAACGCGTAGACAAACTGAACCAGGCCGACAGCATGATTTTCCAAACCGAAAACCAACTGAAGGAACTTGGCGACAAAATCCCCGCAGACAAGAAGGCTCCCATCGAAGCAGCCCTCAGCAAGCTCAAGGAAGCCCACAAGGCTCAGGACCTCGCCGCCGTTGAAGCCGCAACCAGCGAACTGAACAATGCATGGCAAGCCGCCAGCGCCCAGATGTATCAGCAGACTGGCGCCCAGCCTGGCACTGAAGCCCCTAACGGAGCCGGTGCTCAGCAGAACACCCAGACCAAGAACGATGACATTCAGGACGCTGACTTCGAGGAGGTGAAGTAAGTACTTTGAAATTGTGACGTAAGGAATTACTGAACTGATAAATTCTAAATGAGGCATGATTAATTATAATTGTACCTCATTTTTTATTATAACATTATGAGTAAAGTTTTTATTAGGAAATCAAAAGAAAGTAAACCAGTTGTTGCAATATGTTATGATTTTGATAAGACATTATCACCAGATGACATGCAAGCACAAGGGTATATTCAATCTGTTGGAGATGAAGTCGAATCTTTTTGGAAAGAGTCCAATGGGTTAGCTGAAGAGAATGAGATGGATCAAAATTTAGCTTACATGTTTACCATGATCCGGAAAGCGCATGGAAAAGTCTTATTTACTAAAAAGGCATTAATGGATTATGGAGCGAAAGTTCAATTATTTCCTGGTGTTGAGACATGGTTTAAGCGTATTAGAAACTATGGTGTAGATAAAGGAGTTATTGTTGAGCATTATATCATTTCATCTGGTCTTAAGGAAATGATAGAAGGTACAAAAGTCGCTAATGAATTTGAAAAGATATATGCCAGTTCCTTCTATTATGACAAGGATGGCGTTGCTCAATGGCCAGCACAAGTTATTAATTATACGAGCAAGACTCAATTTCTTTTTAGAATTGAAAAAGGAACTTTAGATGTGAATGATTCTGGTGTCAATGACTATTTTAAGCCAGAGGACATTCGTATTCCTTTTAGAAACAT
>SFEP01000032.1 GCA_004557185.1 Bacteroidales bacterium | reverse complement strand
GATAAAGGCTTCATTATAGCCCGTCTTAATACCATAGTTAATACTGATGTCCCAATCTTTGAGCGGTGTGCCTACGGCTTCTATCTTCTTCTTAATGCTTTGCTCTATGGGTGAAAGTATCACCCAAGACTCAGCGCTCTTGAAAGAAGTGGGTACTATTTGCCTGTGCACATAATCGCTCCTTACAAAGCAGCAATAACCATTACTCGTATTCACTCTCATTCATGCACTCCGCTTGATTGTTAAAGAAACGCTTAATAAACCGGTCAAGCGTGCATCTATCCACCTTGCACACTTCAGCAATCTTTCTCTTCGAGATGTGAGCTTTGAGCATTTCGCAGATAAGGTTGCGTTTGGCGTAGAGCTTATATTTATTGGGTGCGCTGCGTCGTCCTTTTGGCCGTCCGAGCACCACGCCCTCTTGTCGTTTGCGTGCCAGGGCTTCTTTGGTGCGTTGACTGATGAGGTTGCGTTCAATTTCGGCAGAGAGGCCGAAGGCAAAGGCCAGGACTTTGCTTTGGATGTCGTCGCCCAGGCGGTAATTGTCTTTGATGGTCCACACGCGGCATTCCTTGTTCATGCAGATGTTCAGGATTTCCATAATCATGAAAAGGTTGCGGCCGAGACGCGAAAGTTCGGCGCAGATGATGAGGTCGTTCTGCTGTACGCGTTTCAGCAGTTTGCCCAGTTCGCGTTTGTTATAGGCTTTTGTGCCACTGATGGTTTCCTCTATCCAGCCGTCAATGTGCATGCTGTGCCGCTGGCAGAAGTTGTTGATTTCGAAGCGCTGGTTCTCCACCGTTTGCTTGTCGCTACTCACTCTGATGTATCCGTAAATCATAACGTAAACGTAAGATTAAAGGCAGGTCCTATCATTCCCGCCGCCAAAGCCGATAGGTTTTGAGCGATGTCATAGCGCGAAAAGGGAGGATGAAAGCCCATTGATAGCCCCACCTGAAGTTAGTGTGAATGTGTGTGCAGTAAAGATAGACCTTTTCAGCATGCTCCATTCATCGTGATGAGTGTCCTCCATCATGACTGGGGCTGCATAACCATGTGTATCCTTGTAGGCTCCATTGCGCTTCGCCTATTCCCCGTACCATCTCACCATTTTTTGCTGCGTATGTGAGCGTTCGTACACCCTTTATTCCCAATCCTCTCAACCACTACGTGCGTTGCCACGGGCCCATATCAACGTTGCCACGGGCCCATATCAACGTTGCCACGGGCCCATAACAACGTTGCCACGGGCCCATAACAACGTTGCCACGGGGCCGTAACAACGTTGCCACGGGGCCGTGGCAACCGACAAACTGGCATGTACGAACGGTTACATATCTTGGAAATTTGTTGTAAAGCGTTGATAAATAGCGATATTGCCTTCTTCTCTTGAAGTAATTAAGCCACACCTCCTTTTGTTGCATGATTTTACCCCAAAATGAAGGCTAAGAATCGGGCAAAAAGGCGGATAAAAAAGCCCCGCCTATCAGCGTTGCGATGCTGGTGGGCGGGGAATAATGTGTGTGTAAGGGGAGGAGCAGAAAAAGAAAAGTCAGTCGGGCTATAAGCCGGGTTCTGTGCCCGAGGGGCTTTTGGCCCACACGGGTGTCTGTCATTTATCCGCGCGAATTGTTGCCAATCCGCTGTATCGTTCTACCCTCCAACGCACCGCGGCTGCCTTGCGGCGAACCAGCGGATTTGGGAAAGGCAACCCTCAGTCGTTGGTTTACATGAACTTTCAGCTTCCGATGTGTACAGCCCGCGTGTCGCCACACGGCTGGTGGGCTCTTACCCCACCTTCTCACCCTTACTCCCCTTGAGGGAAGCGGTTGTTTTCTTCTACACTGATATACCCTTGCGGACATCTTCCCGTTAAGAAGCGGAATGCCTTTGGCTGCCCGGACTTTCCTCCTGCCTCTGCGGCGTGCTGACACGCTGCAAAAGGCACGCGACAGACCGCCCGGCTGACTTTTGTGGCTGCGAAGTTAGCGAAACACATGTGAAAAGCAAAACGAAAGTTACGCGGATTTACATTTACGCTGTGCATATGGCAGGTTGCACGAGCCGGGGAGAGCGCAGGTAAATCGGACTTGAAGGGGGGGGTTATCGCCCTTTTGCACGAGGGCAGGAGGTGCTGGGCGCGGCTGCGGTGGGATTTTGTGTTACCTTTGCCCGACATCTGGCACACACCGCCTCCTTATGTATATAATGGAGTGGGGCGGGGCAGAGGTGAAATGCTGTAAGACGTTCCCATTTATGAATACCTACATCACTTGTATGACCATAGCCGGCAGCGACCCCTCGGGTGGTGCAGGCATTCAGGCCGACATCAAAACGTTTGCCGCGCTGGGCTGCTACGCCCAGGCTGCTGTGACCGCGCTCACGGTGCAGAACACGCTGGGCGTGCAGCGCACGGTGCCCGTAGAGGCCGAACTGGTGCGCCAGCAGGTGCAGGCCGTGACGGACGATGTGATGCCCGACGCGGTGAAAATAGGCATGGTGCCCAACGTGGACATTGCCGAGGCACTGGCGGCGTGCCTGCAAAGGGCGCGGCCGGCGTTCGTGGTGTTCGACCCCGTGATGGTGTCGAGTTCGGGCCACGCACTTATGGCCATACCCCACATGCAGGGCATTGCCTGCAGCCTCTTCAGTCAGTGCACCCTAGTGACGCCCAACCTGCCCGAAGCACGGGCCTTGCTCGGCAGCACGGAGACTGACGCCGCTGTGCTGGCGCAAGACCTTGGCAAAGCCTATCCTGGCACAGCCTTCCTCATCAAGGGCGGGCACGCCGGGGGGTGCGAAGCCACCGATGTGCTGTGCGAGGGTGGCCGGTTGCACCGCTTCAGCCACCAGCGCCTACACACGGCCAACACCCACGGCACGGGCTGCACGTTGTCGTCGGCCATTGCTGCACACGTGGCCCGCGGCCTGCCACTGCCCGAAGCTGTGGCGGCGGCCAAGGCCTATCTGACGCAGGCCATGCAGGCCGGAGCGGGCGTGTTTGCGGGTCACGGCGCGGGTTCGCTGAACCACTTTTTTACACCGCTACCCAGCATAGTGAGGAAAAAATAAGTACTTTTGCAAGCAAAATAATGAGTTTCACGCCCCTTTGCTGCCATCTTTTAGCAAGGCTTGCCCGTTTCACACGTTGTTGAAACCACCCTACAAGCCGCCGGTAGCGTGCCGCTCCCTCTTTTCAAACTAACAACAAAATAAAGATATCCAAGTATGAAAGCTTACGTTTTCCCCGGACAAGGTGCCCAGTTTGTGGGCATGGGAAAAGACCTTTACGAAAAGCACCCCATAGCCAAGCAGTTTTTTGAGAAAGCCAACGAAATTCTCGGCTTCCGCATCACCGACATCATGTTCAGCGGCACCGACGAGGAACTGAAGCAGACCAAGGTGACGCAGCCTGCCATGTTCCTGCACAGCGTGGTGAGCGCCCTCTGCCAGGGTCCCGACTTTCAGCCCGCCATGGTGGCGGGCCACTCGCTGGGCGAACTCTCGGCCCTCACGGCAGCCCGTTGCCTGAGCTTTGAGGACGGTCTGCGCCTCGTGGCAGCCCGTGCCCGTGCCATGCAGAAGGCTTGCGAAATGCAGCCCGGCACGATGGCAGCCATCATTGCCCTGCCCGATGAAAAGGTGGAGCAGGTGTGCGCCGAAGTAACGGCCGACACGGGCAAGACGGTGGTGCCCGCCAACTACAACTGCCCCGGCCAGCTCGTCATCTCGGGCGAGGTGGAGGCTGTGGAAGAGGCTTGCCGCCGCATGAAGGAGAACGGTGCGAAGCGCGCCCTGGTGCTGCCCGTAGGCGGTGCTTTCCACTCGCCGCTCATGCAGCCTGCCAAGGAAGAACTTGAGGCAGCCATTGCCACGACGGAGTTTCACAAGCCCATCTGCCCAGTATATCAGAATGTGGACGCACTGCCGCACACCGACCCTGAGGAAATCAAGGCCAACCTCATCCAGCAGCTTACGGCCTCCGTGCGCTGGACGGCCGAAGTGGAGCACATGGTGGCCGACGGTGCTACCGACTTCACCGAATGCGGTCCGGGCAAGACGCTGCAGGGCATGATAGCCAAAATCTGCAAGGGCAACGAGAACGTGAAGGCTCATGGCGTGAACGACTAAGCCACGGCCTGCCCTAAACACCCACTGCACAATGCCGTGCAAGCAATTACGTGCATCGGGCACAGCGACAAGTATCGCTCAACGCCCGCACCGTTGCTCGCACGGCATTGGCATTGCCACAAGTACCACACCACCTTATTGAAAAGACTAAACATGGACAAGATACTTATCTACCAGGTGCTGCCGCGCCTCTATGGCAACGCTTGCACCCAGAACGTGCCCTCGGGTACGATTGAGCAGAACGGCTGCGGCAAGATGAATGACTTTACCGACGCCCGCCTGCGCCGCATTGCTACCTACGGCTTTACGCATATATGGTACACGGGATTACTGGAACACGCCACGCAGACCGACTACACGGCTCATGGCATTGCTGCCGACAACCCTATGGTGGTGAAAGGCAAGGCAGGTTCGCCCTACGCCATCAAGGACTACTATGACATTGACCCCGACCTGGCTTCGACGCCCTCAAAGCGCATGCGGGAGTTTCAGGCACTGGTGAACCGCACGCACAAAGCCGGACTGAAAATGGTGATGGACTTTGTGCCCAACCACGTAGCACGTCAGTACCACAGCGATGCAGCCCCCGCCGGTGTGCGCGACCTCGGTGCCGACGACGACCAGACGAAGGCATTTTCGCCGCAGAACAACTTCTACTACGTGCCCGGTGAAACGTTGCATACGCATTTTGCCCAGGGAAAAAACTTCAGCACGCCCTATGAAGAAACGCCGGCCAAGGCTACGGGCAACGACCGCTTTGATGCCTGGCCGCAGGTGAACGACTGGTATGAAACAGTGAAGCTGAACTATGGCGTGGACTACCTGAACGGACGGAGTGAGCACTTTGACCCCGTGCCTGACACGTGGAACAAAATGACGGACATCCTCCTCTTTTGGGCAGCCAAGGGCATCGATGCCTTCCGCTGCGACATGGCTGAGATGGTTCCCGCCGCCTTCTGGACCTACGCTATCAAGCGCGTCAAGCATCAGTACCCCGAAATCCTTTTCATTGCCGAGGTGTACAATCCGAACGCTTACCGTGCCTACATCGCGAGTGGCTTTGACTACCTCTACGACAAGGTGGGCCTCTACGATACGCTGCGTGCCATAGTCTGCTGTCAGGCATCGGCCAGCGCCATCACGGGCGCCTGGCAGTCGGTAGACGGTTTGCAGGACCACATGCTGCATTTCCTTGAAAACCACGACGAGCAGCGCATCGCCTCCCCACAGTTTGCTGGTGATGCCCGCAAAGCCATGCCCGCCGCTGCCGTAAGTGTGCTTATGGACAAGAGCCCCTTTATGCTCTATGCCGGGCAGGAGGTGGGCGAGCCCGCTGTAGAGGCTGAGGGCTTCAGCGGACAGGACGGCCGCACCACCATCTTCGACTACTGGGGCGTACGTTCGTTGCAGGCCCTGTGCGCCCGCAGTGTGGAGAAGGCGCTCACGCCTGAGCAGCGCAGCCTTTACGAAGACTACCACCGCCTGCTGTTGCTTTGCCGCGACCACAAGGCCATTACGCAGGGCGACTTCTACGACCTGCAATATGCCAACTACGACCATAGCAATGGCTACGACTGCGACCGTCACTACGCCTTCCTGCGTAAAGGCGGCGGCGAAACGCTCCTTGTGGTGGCCAACTTCAACCCAAGCCGCGTAAGAGTAGGCGTACGCATTCCTGCCCACGCCTTCGAGCACCTGAAACTGCGCAGCGGCATGTATTCAGGCTACGACTGCCTTACAGGTGAAATCAGTACCCTCGACTTTATGCCTGACCGCCCCGCCTTTGTGGAAGTGCCGGGCTACGGCGTGGCTGTGGTGAAGGTGTATTAAAACACTCCTGCCTCAAGAGAGTGCAAGAAGGTCTTCGCATGACGCCTTGGGCGTCATGCGAAGACCTTTTCCTTATTCCTTATATTATTTTACCAAAAAGCGAAAGACGAGCCAGGAGTTGGTTCGTCTTTCGCTTATATATATAATAATGGAGTGCGTTCAGACCAGATGTCTGTCTTTCTTGGCCAACTGCTGCTCAGCGTATGCTTTGGTCACTTCGTACGTTTTGCAATCAGAGGAGGGAAGCGTGAACATGGCGTCCATCATGACAGTCTCGACGATGGAGCGCAGTCCGCGGGCACCGAGTTTGTACTCAACGGCCTTGTCGACCATGTAGTTGAGAGCCTCGTCGGTGAACGTCAATGTAACACCGTCCATAGCCATCAGTTTGATGTACTGGCGTGTGATGGAGTTGCGTGGCTTGGTGAGGATGTTGTAGAGCGCTTCGCGGTCAAGCGGATTGAGGTAGGTGAGGACGGGCAGACGGCCGATGATTTCGGGTATCAGACCGAAGGACTTGAGGTCCTGCGGCTCTACATACTGCATGAGATTTTTCGGGTCAATCTTGCTCACGTTCTGCACCGAACTGTAGCCCACGGTATGCGTGTTCAAACGCTGCGCAATTTTACGTTCTATGCCATCAAAGGCTCCACCGCAGATGAAGAGGATGTTGCGGGTGTCCACATGAATGTAGTCCTGGTCAGGGTGCTTACGTCCGCCCTTGGGGGGCACATTCACCATGCTGCCTTCGAGCAGTTTGAGCAAGCCTTGCTGCACGCCCTCGCCGCTGACGTCGCGAGTGATTGACGGATTGTCGGCCTTGCGCGCAATCTTGTCGATCTCGTCGATGAAGACGATGCCTTGCTGCGCACGTTCCACGTCGTAATCAGCCACCTGCAACAGACGCGAGAGTATGCTCTCTACGTCCTCGCCTACGTAGCCAGCCTCGGTGAATACCGTAGCGTCGACAATGGTGAAGGGCACGTTGAGCAAGCGGGCGATGGTGCGCGCCAAGAGCGTTTTACCCGTGCCCGTGGAACCAACCATGATGATGTTCGACTTCTCAATATCTACACCGTCGTCCTCCTTTTCCTGCTGCGAGGTGAGACGCTTGTAGTGGTTGTAAACCGCCACCGAAAGATAGCGCTTGGCATCGTCCTGGCCAATGACGTACTGGTCAAGATAGTCCTTGATTTCCTGCGGCTTCGGCACAGACGTCATGGAAACCTGGTTTTGGGTCTTATGCTTTCCGTTGTGGTCGGCCTCAATATACTCCTCGATGGAGTGATAACCGTTGGTCAGACAGTCGGAACAGATGTTGGCGTAGGCGCCGCTTAGCAACAGAGGCACCTCGTCCTCAGTACGTCCGCAGAAGCCACATTTCTTTTTACTTCTCGGCATCGTTCGTGTGTTTTTGGGGTGTAAAGATGCGGTCAATCATGCCGTACTCTTTGGCTTCTTCGGCCGTCATCCAATAGTCGCGGTCGGAGTCAGCCCACACTTTGTCGAAAGGCGTATGCGAGTGGTCGGCTATGATGGTATAGAGTTCGCGTTTCAGTTTCTGAATTTCGCGTGCCGTGATTTCAATGTCGGAAGCCTGACCTTGTGCGCCGCCCATGGGCTGGTGTATCATGACACGGCTGTGGGGCAGGGCCGAGCGCTTTTGCTCAGCACCAGACACGAGCAGCACGGCGGCCATCGATGCAGCCATGCCTGTGCAGATGGTGGCCACGGGGCTCTGGATGAACTGCATGGTGTCGTAGATGCCTAATCCGGCGTACACTGAGCCGCCCGGGGAGTTGATGTAAATGCTGATGTCCTTGCCGGGATCGGTGGAGTCGAGATAAAGTAACTGGGCTTGCAGCGTGTTGGCTGTGTAGTCGTCAATGGGCGTGCCGAGGAAAATGATGCGGTCCATCATAAGGCGTGAAAACACGTCCATCTGCGTCACATTCAGTTGGCGCTCTTCCAGAATATAAGGGTTGAGGTATTGGTTCTGGCTTTTGATTACATCGTCTAGCACCATGGAGTTGATGCCTGCGTGCGATGTGGCGAAATGGTGAAAGTCTGATTGTTTCATAGTTTGTGGCATTGAGAGAGTTTGAAAGGTTATAGCCTGCGGTAAATGTGTGCGATGCTTAAACCGTAAGTGGGATGCGTGCCATATGAGGCAGAGCGCATCCCACTTCTTATAAGGTATATACTACTGCTACGGTTGCAGTTTAGTCGAACATCTTAGCAAAGTCCTCAGCCGAGATAGCCTTGTGGTTCAGCGTAAGTTCGCCTTTGAGGGCAGCGGTGAGCTTCTGGTCAATGCAGCGCTCAATGAGACCATCTACGCGTTTCTTGTCCTTCAGCAATCCTTCTGCTGCCTGTGCCAAGTACTCATCGGGGATGTTGTTCAGGCCCATCTGCATGAACTGATAACGTGTGGCCTCCATGGCTGCGGCTTTCATGTCAGCGTCCTCAACCTTGATGTTGCGGGCCTTTACAAGCTGCTCCTTGATGAGGTGCCACTTCAGTTCGGCTATGCTCTTGTCGAAGTTGTCCTCTACGTACGACTCTTCCTTATCCTGATTGTTGGCCTTCATGATCTTCTTGAGCAGTTCGACGGGGAACTCCAGTTCGCCCACCTTGGCTTCGGCATAGGCACGCACATCCATCAAGAACTTGAAGTCACTGTCATTAGTTTGTACGTTCACAATGTTCTCCTTAATCTTGTTGCGGCAGCCTTCTTCGTCAGTAACCTTGCCTTCGCCGAATACGCGATCGTAGAACTCCTGGTTCAGTTCGGCAGGAGCGAAGATGCTGATGCTGTTTACCTCGAAGCTGAAGTCACCAGCGTGGTTCTTCACTTCTTCCTTCACTACCTTGAAGAGCTGCGACAGTTCGGTTTCGTTGTTGTCATAAGCAACGGTGGGGTTGAAGGTAACGACCTCGTTCTTGCTGGTACTGGCAAAGATTTGCTTCTGATCTTCGTTTTTGAAATAAGTGGGCATGAGCGAAGCCTCTTCTACCACGATGCCGCCTTCCTTAGGCTGACCGTTCTCGTCGAGTTCGGCAAGCGTACCACGCAGAATGGCGCGATCCTGATAGGTGTCTACTGCTTCGGGGTGACCTGCCTGCTGGCGCAGTGCATCGAGTTGTTTGGTGATGGTTTCCTCTGCAACCTCAATGTCGTAGTAATCTACGGTGTCGGCGTTGTTCAGTTCGATGTTGAACTCAGGTGCGAGAGCTACGTCAAAGATAAACGTGAAGTCATCCTGCTGCTCAATGTCCTGCGGTTCCTGCTTTTCGCTACCAAGGGGCTGGCCGAGCATGTTGACCTTGTTTTCCAATATATAATTGAAGAGGCTGTCCTGCAGAAGTTTGTTCACTTCATCGGCTTTGGCCTGCGTGCCGTACATCTTCTTGACCAGAGCGACGGGTACCTTGCCTGCGCGGAAACCAGGCATTTGCACCTTGCGGCTATATTCCTTAATGGCTTTTTCTACCTTAGGCGCGTAATCTTCTTTACCCATCTTGATGGTGATCTCTGCGCTTACAGGGCTTGTCTTGTCGAGTGTAATATTCATTTTATGTACTTGTTGTGTTGTATTTTGCTTGTAAAAAACTGTGCTTGCAAGGGCGTATGTCAACCTAAATAATTCACGTTCACGTGCAAGCGACGGCAAAATTAGTATTTTTCTTTTATTTCGTGGTTAGATACCTTTATAAATTTGCCTGTGAGGTGGTCAAAAGCAGGGTCAAGTGAACTGACAGGCAATTGGGGCTAATCGGTAAATAAGACCGTAAAATGATAAGAGGTTACGACGAACTGAAGTGTTATGTGCTAAATAGTGTCAGCGAGTACTAATTGCTGGCACCTGTCCGAGCATGGCATAATTACGTGCAGTAAATTCGCTTTGTCTGTGCATGGCCCAGATACGACTCAAACATAAATTCCATGGAGCAAGCAAATGAGTGGAGTATGCCGCAACCCGATGCCAGTCGCGGCGCAAGTGTCAGAGCGCTTTGTTACGCCTTCGGCTGTCTCGTGCTGCTGGAGGCCATGATGCTTTGGCTTTGTAGCGCCGTAGCAGCATACTATGGCGAGGGCGATGCCCTTTGTTTTCTGCTTACAGCTGCACCCTGCACCGCTGCGAGCCTAATTCTTTTGGCTTACAGCGGGAGGCGGCGTGGTCTGCCCACGCGGCGTGATGCCTACCTCGTTGTAGGATGCACTTGGATTCTCTTTACGCTTGTTGGAATGTGTCCGCTGCTTATTGGGCACTACGTGACGGGCGTAACCGATGCCTTCTTTGAAATCATGTCGGGGTTTACCACTACGGGCTTCACCATTTTGCCGCACACCGATGGTCTGCCGCATGGCATCCTGTTCTGGCGTAGCCTCACGCAGTGGGTGGGTGGTCTCGGCATCGTCTTCCTTACGCTCGCCCTTTTGCCAGCGCAGGGAAGCAGCGGGCAGCGGCTTTACTTGAGCGAAGCCACGGGGGTAACGCACGACAAGCTCTTTCCGAAGGTCAGCGTCATGGCTCGCACGTTGTGGCTTGTCTACGTAGGCATTACCTTGGCCGAGGTATGCCTGCTGATGGTGGGAGGCGTGAATATGTTTGATGCTGTATGCCATGCCTTTGCCACCACGGCTACTGGCGGATTTTCTACACATGATGCAGGCGTGATGTATTGGCATTCCCCCTTTGTGGAATATGTAATAGCTGTGTTCATGCTTCTCTCGGGCATCAACTTCACGCTTTATTTCCTTTCCTTGCGTGGACGTTTGCGTCAGTCATGGCGCGATGGTGAGTTGCGCTGGTTCCTTTCTTCTATTTTGGTGCTTACGCTTTTCATTGCCCTCGTGCTATGGAGGCAAACGCCTATGAATTTTGAAGAGGCTTTCCGCAAGTCGCTTTTCCAGGTGGCCACCTGCCACACCTCCACAGGCTTTGCTTCGGCCAACTACACCCTGTGGCCTACTTACGTGCAGTTGCTGCTGCTCTTTGCCATGCTCTCGGGCGGTTGCACGGGTTCCACCAGCGGCGGCATCAAGTGTGCCCGTCTTGGCGTGTTGTGGCAGGCCATGCGCCATCAGTTGCGCCGCTTGCTTCATCCGCATGCCGAGTGTCCTGTGCGCATGGGGTTGCACATGCTCAGCACGTCGCAGGTTAATGGTGTGCTGCTCTTCGTCATCACCTACCTGTGCATTGTTTTCATAGCCACATTTGTGTTGCTGGCCTGCGGCATGGGCGTGGTCGAGGCCGTGAGCACTACCATCTCCAGCATGGGTAATGTGGGTGTTGCTATGGGGACCTGCGGCCCTGATTATTCGTTGACCACCCTTCCTGACGTGGCTAAATGGACGCTTTCAGCTCTCATGCTTCTTGGGCGTCTTGAAATCTTCGGTCTGCTACTCATCGTCTATCGTCCGACTTGGAAAAATGGCTGGACATGGTAGGAACCAACTGGCATGTACCTCATCAAACATAAAGCCTCGCAGTGTACGGGTTACGTTACTGCGAGGCTTGATTCATTATAAAGACACTATAACAAATAGCGTGTGCTCTTGGTTTGATTAGAGAACGCCTTGGGCCATCATCGCATGGGCTACTTTCATGAAGCCTGCTACGTTGGCACCGCGTACAAAGTTGATGTAGCCATCCTGCTGTCCGTAGCGCAGGCATTGGTCGTGAACGGCTGACATGATGTGGTGCAGACGTTCATCCACTTCCTTGTCTGTCCATGAGATGTGCATGGCGTTCTGCGTCATTTCCAGTCCTGAGGTTGCCACACCGCCAGAATTCACAGCCTTGCCAGGAGCGAAAGGCATACGGTGGGCGATGAAGTAATCTACAGCCTCGGCCGTGCAGCCCATATTGCTCACTTCGGCCACGAGTTTTACGCCGTTTGCGCAGAGTTGTTCTGCATCCTGTGCGTTGAGTTCGTTCTGCGTGGCGCAGGGCAGGGCAATGTCGACGGGCTGTTCCCACGGTTTTTTGCCTGCAAAGAAAGTAGCTTCAGGATAGCGTTCGGCATAGGGTGCCACGATGTCCTCGCCCGAGAGGCGAAGGTCAAGCATGTAGTCGATTTTCTCGCCCGATACGCCCTTGGGGTCGTAGATGTAACCGTCAGGACCACTAAGCGTCACGACGGTGGCACCCATCTCGGTGGCTTTCTTCACAGCACCCCAGGCCACGTTGCCGAAACCCGACACGGCAATGCGCTTGCCTGCCATGTCCATATTATAGTCGGCAAGCATTTGCTTTACAAAGTAGAGTGCGCCGTAGCCCGTGGCTTCAGGACGGAGGATGGAGCCGCCAAATTCAAGTCCCTTGCCCGTGAATGTACCGGTGTGTTCACGTGTCAACTTCTTATACATGCCATACATGTAGCCCACTTCGCGGCCGCCTACGCCGATGTCGCCTGCGGGTACGTCCTGGTTGGGACCGAGGTTGCGCCACAACTCGGTAACGAAGGCCTGGCAGAAGCGCATGATTTCGTTTTCGCTACGTCCGCGGGGTGCAAAGTCTGAACCGCCTTTAGCACCGCCCATAGGGAGCGTGGTGAGCGCATTCTTGAATGTCTGCTCAAAGCCGAGGAACTTGAGGATGCTGAGGTTGACAGAGGGGTGAAAACGTATGCCGCCCTTGTAGGGACCAATGGCGTTGTTGAACTGTACGCGATGGCCGATGTTTACGTGCACCTGGCCGTCATCATCCATCCAGGGCACACGGAAGGTGATGATGCGGTCGGGCTCCACGAGACGCTCTATCAGTTTTACCCTTTCAAACTCGGGATGCTGGTTATAGACATCCTCGATGGAGAGCAACACTTCACGCACCGCTTGCATGTACTCATGCTCGCCAGGGTGCTTGGCCTCGAGTGCTTGTAAAATCAAATCTGTTTTCATGATAAAGGATATAGATTTAGGTGTATAATGTCTAAAGGAAGGAAATCGAGAGGAAATATTCTCTTTTTGTAAGTAGTCAATACCAAGAAAGAACTATTTCCTTGCTCCATGCTGTACAAATGTAAGGAATACCTGGCAAAAGACAAGTAAAATAGGATGAAAAGTGCGGATAGATGCCAAGAAACATAAGTTACCCGCTGCCAGGCTTCTCAGAAACTGTCGAAAGTAAAGGGAAGGAGGTGTCGCACGGAGTCAAGACATAGCACCGTGTCGTGGCCGCACAGCAGTACGCGTATGTCGTGGCCGGCTCGCTTTTGCGTTTCGATGAGTACTTGTCTGCAAATGCCGCAGGGTGCAATAGGCTGGTGGGTAAAGGCATCGTCGGTGCCGCGCGCCGCAATGGCTATGGCCACCACCGTAGCGTTGGGATTCTGCGACTCGGCATAGTGCAGGGCGCAACGTTCGGCACAGGTGCCTGCCCCAAAGGCCGCATTCTCCTGGTTGCTGCCCTGCACCGTCTCGCCGTTCGACAAGAGCACAGCAGCGCCCACCTTGAAGTGGGAGTAGGGGGCGTAACTCAAATAGGTGGCCTCGCGAGCCTTGTCTGCCAAAGTGCGATCGGCTGGCGACAGATCATCATACGCACAGTTGTGATAGGGAATAGTGAGCGTGTTTTCCATAATATAATATGCAAGTGTATGGGCGGGCAGAATGGGCGGGCAGCATGCTCCGAAACCCACTTCTATCAGCGTGACGCCACAAACTTACACATTTCTCCCGTAGATTGTGCAATGGATACTGCTTCGAAACGACCTATTCAGGCAATTTTTACCTTTTATTACCACTTATGTCGGCCACCATGAAGTATGATTGGGGTGTTTCCACTGTTTGCGGCCCAACTTGGCAGCGACGTGTGCCACCTTGCCGACGCGCATCCTACTGCCAGTATATCCCGGCAGCATAATCAGGTTGTCAGCTGGTGTTTTTACAGTCTTATTTTTGCCAAAAGCACTTTACATAGCACGTGTGAAGTGATGAAAAAACAGCAACAAAGCCCCTTTCGTGCATAAAAACCATGTATCTCCTCCGTGAAGGCACTACCTTTGCATTGTAAAACGACAAAGACTAAACAAACGAAATGTGTAACCAGGTTGGCCGAAACGCGGCAAACCACAAAGACGAACAAAATGGAAGCACAGAAACTTAAAGACAAGACCCAGTTGATGCTCATGCTGCAATACAGCATTGAACGCTACCAAGCCATGGGAAACGGCATCAAATGCCAGGAACTAAGAAGTGAACTGAACGCACTGAGACAAAGCATGGAGCAGAAATAATCATGCCCTGCTGCGGCCTGCACGATGCTTTGCAGTGCGTGCCACACCGCAGACTTTGTTCTCACTATCCTCATTCTGCCTTCTCTTTCAGAACGGCTGATACGCACATGTTCGGAATGACCTGCCATCAGGTTGTTCCGAACATTTGTTTGATGTACTACCTTACTTTACCGCCATAGTGCTGAGTAGTAGTGCAGTAGTATGGGTGACATGGATGCACACTGTGAGCAAAAAGGGAAAGAAAATGTGTACAAAGACGTTGGACTAATCTACCATTCAGCACTCTCTGCCCAACAGTAAGTTCTCTGATACAGACACGCAGTATCCCATTATCTCAACGCACATTTGCATTCCCAGAACCGCGATAATTCGTTATCCGCGGCCGAGGGCAACGTTGCACACGCCCATGGACAACGTTGCGCACGGCCGTGGACAACGTTGCACACGGCCGTGGACAACGCACGAAGCCTGTTCTTGAAACGAGGATATTCGTTGGATAGACGAAAGGCTTTCTATCTTGATCCGTTTGAAATGTCCAAGTCTCAACAGTTGGGGAATAACTGTGCAGAATACTACAGTAAAGCCATTCATTTCTATGAATTAAGCAATGATGATGAGGTTTCGTAGGAAGCGCAAAGACACTTGAGAGTGCGAGGAGTATTTTCAAAAGAAAGGGAGGGCCTGTTCTTTTTTCAAGGCATGGCATTTTTCAGAAAATCACAGCGCGCATGGGTGTGCTATGCCTTTTTGAGGAGGTGAGTTGAAGCATATTGAAAAAGCAGAACCTCCTGCGGGTGGTGTGGCCGTGCAGGAGGTTCGTGTGTGAATAAAAGGTGAGAGTGGTTAATGTGTCAGCACCTTCGTGATGGTTCGTAGGTTGATAGTCATGCAGTTAAGTGATGCAGACGTTGGGTGGCGTGTAGAAACCAAAGGTTAGTTGATGCCGCCAGGCTGGTTCATGTCGATTTCTTCGCCGTCGGTGTCGTAGAATCGGCATTCTAAGAAAGCCAGCTGTTGGTTGGGGATGACTTTTACGCCAAAGCCGTAGCGCATCTGCCATTGCAGGCGCAGAGGCCATATTCCCCTTGTGAGGTAGGCCGCCACAAAGGGGTGCACGTGTAGGGTGAAACGCTTGATGTGCAGTTTGTTTACAAGTGTATCGATGCGCGTTTCAAGCAGGTCGGTGAAGAGCAGGCTCGATTTGATTTTGCCTGTACCACCGCAAGTGGGGCATGTTTCCTGCACGTTGAGGTTTTGAGCTGGCCGCACCCTTTGTCGAGTGATTTGCATCAGTCCGAATTTGGAGAGAGGCAGTATGCTGTGGCGTGCTCGGTCCTTCTTCATGTTTTCCACCATCCGTTCGTACAGCTTTTGCCGGTTTTCAGGCAGCGCCATATCGATGAAGTCCACTACGATGATGCCGCCCATGTCGCGCAACCGTAGTTGGCGTGCCAGCTCATCGGCTGCACCCAGGTTGACGTCGATGGCGTTCATCTCTTGGCCCTCGGCCGATTTGGAACGATTTCCGCTGTTGACGTCGACAACGTGTAAAGCCTCAGTCTGTTCGATGATGAGGTAGGCACCATGTTTGTAGGTGACGGTACGTCCGAAAGATGTTTTGATTTGCTTGGTGACAGAGAAATTGTCGAAGATGGGGACGTTGCCCTTGTAGAGTTTGACAATACCCTTGCACTCAGGAGCAATAAGCGAAACGTAATCGCTTATTTCCTTGTAGACATCGTTGTCGTTGACGTAGATGTTTTCGTAGGATGGGTTGAAGAGGTCGCGTAGCAAAGCCACGGTGCGTGAGGTTTCCTCGTAGGCCAGCACAGGCAGTTTGCTGCTTTCGCGGCGAGCCTTTCTGACGCGTGCTATGGTATTGTTCCAGCGTTCGAGCAACATTTTCATTTCGGCATCAAGTTCGGGTGCGCGTTTGTCTTGCGCAACGGTGCGTATGATGACGCCGAAGCCTTTGGGCTTGATGCTTTGGATGAGTTGCTTGAGGCGTGCCCGTTCGGTGTTGCTCTTGATCTTCGATGACACCGAAATTTTGTCGCTGAAGGGAATGAGCACCAGGAAGCGTCCGGGAAAAGAAAGTTCGGTGGTCAGTCGTGGCCCTTTCGTATTGATGGGCTCTTTGACAATCTGCACCAGGATTTCCTGTCCTAATTTCAAGGTGTTTTGTATGCTGCCTTCCTTTTCGAGTTCAGGTTGGCGAAGCACTTTGTCGGGCGTGACGTCTTTGGAGCCATTGCCCAACAGTTGCATGAATTTTTCAAGCGCGTTGTATTTCGTGCCTAAGTCGAGGTAGTGCAGAAAGGCATCGCGCTCGTAACCTACGTTCACGAAGCATGCGTTGAGTCCTGGCATTAGTTTGCGAACTTTGGCCAGATAGATGTTGCCTACGGAGAAGTGTTCAGAGCGTCCTTCCTTCTGGAACTCGACGAGTTTCTTGTCTTCGAGAAGGGCTATGGAAATCTCCTTTTGGCCGACATCGACGATTACTTCGCTTGTCATGTGAGGATGAATTGAGTTATAAAACAACGAGTAAACGAGGTGTGCAGCCTTGGTTGCCGTGAGAGTTATCAGCGGCCCGTACCAAGTTTTCATCTCGTTTACCCGTCATGAATAGACAGGCGCATGGGTTAATTTGTGCCCCTTGCGCTACGAAGCCGTCAGTATGTTATTTGCTCTTATGACGGTTCTTGCGCAGTCTTTTCTTACGTTTGTGCGTAGACATCTTGTGTCTTTTCTTCTTCTTACCGTTGGGCATGGTCTTTACGTTTTATGGTTAATTATATGTGAGTTCAATGCTTATTCCTTGATGGAGAGCGTGAAAGTCTTAGCAGGCTTGAATGCCGGAATGTTGTGCTCAGGAATAATAATGGTGGTGTTCTTTGAGATGTTGCGAGCCGTCTTCTGTGCACGCTTTTTCAGAATGAAGCTTCCGAAGCCACGGAGGTAAACGTTTTCCTCGTTGGCGAGTGATTCCTTGACGGTTTCCATGAAAGCCTCAACGGTAGCAAGCACGGAAGCTTTTTCTATACCTGTTTTTGCTGAGATTTCGTTGACGATATCTGCTTTGGTCATGTCAGTGTTAGTTTTTTTGTTTGATACCTGTTTGAAAGCGGATGCAAAGATATAATTTTCAAATGGTTTACAAAAGCCAGTGGCATTTTTTTGCGGCTTGTTATGCATTGAAAATTCAATTTTCCTTTTCGGGGTACTTGCGTTGGGGCTTATTGAGCAGGTATTTTTTCTATGCGGCGTATGTGGCGTCCCCCTTCAAATGCGGTATGGAAGAACTCGTCCATAATGGCACGTGCTGTATGGGTGTCGATGTAGCGTCCCGGCATGACAAGCACGTTGGCGTCATTGTGAAGGCGCGTCATGTGGGCTATTTCAGGTGTCCACACTAAGGCGGCGCGTATGTGTTGATGTTTGTTCAGTGTCATGGATATGCCCTCGCCACTGCCGCATATAGCGATGCCCTGTGTTACTTCACCCTGCTCCATGCCCTTGGCTAAGGCGTGGGCATAGTCGGGATAGTCGCACGACTCTGTGGAGTAGGTTCCATAGTCTTTATAAGGCATTCCCTTTTCGTCGAGGTAGGTTTTTACGAATTGCTTCAAGTCGTAGCCTGCATGGTCGCTGGCCAATCCGATAGGTTGTGTCATGATGTGTAGTTGCTATGGCGTTTGCGTGATTATGGGGACTGGGGCGCTTGAAAGCGCGGATGAACACAGTCAAGCCTCACTCCTTATTTATATGTAGTAAAGGAGCAGGACTTATGCCGTTAAGGCAGTGCTCCTGCTCCTTGTGGCTTTGTGACTCGTGTTTCTTGGCGTGGGGCAGGGCTTATGCCTCGCAAGTTGCCAGATATTTCTTCACTTCGCCGTAAATGTTTTCAGACGTATAGCCGAGTTTTTCATCGAGCACCTTGAACGGGGCGCTAAAGCCAAAGCTCTCAAGTCCGTACACATGGCCGCGGCTACCGACAAGACCTTGGAAGGTGACAGGAAGGCCTGTAGTGAGGGCGAAAATCTTGCCGTTGTGCGGCAATAGGCGTTCTTGGTATTCAGCATCCTGTGTGCGGAAGAGGCCTTCGCTGGGGCAGCTCACTACGCGCGACTTGATGCCATCGGCTTCAAGAAGTTTGGCTGTGCCAACCAACGTGCTGACTTCGGAACCTGAAGCTACGAGTATCACATCGGGATTTTCCTCATGTAGCACCTCGTAGGCACCACGTTCTACACCGTCGTATTTTGTTCCTACGGGCAGGTCGGGCACGTTTTGACGGCTGAAGATAAGCGCTGTGGGCGTATCCATGTTCTCCATGGCCAATCGCCAGCACTGCGTGGTAGCGTGCACGTCGCAGGGACGGAATACTCGTACGCTGTCGCGACCGCTGTGGTTTTTAAGTTTCTCCATCAGGCGAATCTGTGCCTCCTGTTCTACAGGTTCATGGGTAGGACCATCTTCACCTACGCGGAAAGCATCATGCGTCCAAACGAATTTCACGGGCACTTCCATCAGCGCAGCCATACGGATAGCGGGCTTCATGTAGTCGGAGAAAACGAAGAATGTGCCCATAGCTGTAATAATACCACCGTGCAGCATCATGCCAATGCAAACGCACGCCATCGTGAGTTCGGAGACACCTGCCTGGAGGAAACCACCGGCAAAGTTGGAACGGGTGATTTCGGTGGTATGTTTTAGGAAACCGTCGGTCTTGTCGGAGTTACAGAGGTCTGCCGATGACACGATCATGTTGGGCACATACTCCGAAAGAAGGGAGAGGCAAGCGGCCGAACCGTTACGTGTGGGCTGGCCGCCTTTCTGCTGTATGGTATCCCAAGGTATGCTGGGCAGGCGGTGGTTCATCCAATCATCGAGCGCTGTAGCCTTTTCTGGGTTGGCCTGCTCCCATGCGGCTTCTTCGGCGCGTCGGGCGGCTACGATTTCGGCCAGTTCGGCTTTACGCTCTTCGTACATTTGAGCTACTTCAGGCCAAATGACAAAGGGATTCTCTATGTCTGCACCCAAGTTGCGCAACGTTTGCGCATAAGCCTCGCCTCCGAGGGGCGCACCGTGCGTCTTGCAATCGTGCTCGTAACTTGAGCCGTCGGCTTTGCGACAACCCTTGCCCATCACAGTGTGACCAATGATGAGGGTGGGGCGGTTCTGCTCTTCTTTGGCAGCTTTCAGGGCGCTGCGTATTTGCTCGCAGTCGTTACCGTCAATTTCAATGACGTTCCAGTTCCAAGCACGGTATTTCATGGCCGTATCCTCGGAAATCACAGCCGCCGTTTCGGTAGACAGCTGGATTTCGTTTGCGTCGAAGAACATGACCAGATTGTTGAGACCCAGGTGGCCTGCTATGCGGCCTGCACCTTGTGAAATCTCTTCTTGTATGCCGCCGTCGGAAATGTAGGCGTATATGGTTTCTTTGTCAAATCCAGGGTTACCCGTACGTGCATACAGAGCCTTGGCAGCTATGGCTGCACCCACAGCGTAGGTGTGTCCTTGTCCGAGGGGGCCGCTGGTGTTTTCTATGCCTCGCTCGTAGCAGAGTTCGGGGTGCCCGGGGGTGGGGGAGCCCCACTGGCGGAACATTTTCAGTTCGTCAATCGTGTAGTTGCCTATCAGGGCCAGTTGCGCATAGAGCATGGGCGACATATGGCCGGGGTCTAGGAAAAAACGGTCGCGGCAACGCCACGTGGGCTGTGCAGGGTCGAAGTGCAGGAATTCAGAGTAAAGCACGTTGATGAAGTCTGCGCCACCCATGGCACCACCGGGGTGTCCGGACTTGGCACGTTCTACCATGCTTACTGCCAGAATGCGGATGTTGTCCGCAGCACGGCTCATGAGTTCTTTAGAATGTTCCATTGGAGAAAGCTGTATCGTTTTGTCTGGATGCTTGCTTTTTGTGCTTGCGTCTGCAGTCGTTTCTCGTACCTGCCAAAGTAATCTATGGGCTCGGTGGCTACTTTCGCTGCTTGAAGCGGTGCAAAGTTACGAATTATTATAGAGGTTTCTAATTTAATGTAAAACTTTTTAGTTCATATTGCTGCGCGTTCCTTCTTTTCAATAATCCCAGGCGATGCCTCAATGCCTGTGTGGAGATGTTATAGAGTTTGTGATAATTCCTGGTTTGCAGATGGGGTATATGTGAAGTGGTTTGCCACATTCCGTTCAGCTACGAAGTGTTGTGACGAGGCTGAAGCGTGCCGCGCAAAGCGTGTGCTGTTCAGTAATTTCAATACGTGGTAAGTCTATTCCGCGTAGCTGTTTGCCCAATTTCTATATATATATAAGGTATATCCCACGGCGTTTCTGTGATATTTTAGTACATTTGCACACCGAAATATGTTGCAAAATCAGTGGCAGAAGCATGTTTTACGTCTTTCGCTGTCGCCGTTATCGGGTTGAAAGGCATTTGTTGAAGATGTTCTGCCAGTAAAAATGCACACCATGGCCACCACATATAATACACAAGAAGAATTTGAACAGGTGATGTCGCAATGTCGCAATCTGTTTGCCGACAAACTGCACGACTACGGTGCTGCATGGCGCGTCCTACGCACCGAAACACTCACCGACCAGTTGTTCATCAAGGCTGCCCGCATACGCTCCATCCAGACCAAGGGATGCAGCATGGTGGACGAGGGCATTGTACCTGAGTTCATAGGGCTTGTCAATTACAGTTTGGTTGGTTTGATACAACTCGATTTGGGTGTGGCCGAAGTGGAAGACTTGACACAGGAGAAAGCTTTGGAACTCTACGACGCAAAAGCGCGAGAGGCGCAGGAGCTTATGCTGCGTAAGAATCATGACTACAATGAGGCGTGGCGTGCCATGCGCGTGTCGTCGTATGTGGACTTGATATATATGAAGATATTCCGCACCAAGCAGATTGAAGACCTTGACGGAACAACCCGCGTTTCCGAAGGTATAGCGGCGAATTATATGGACATTATGAACTATGCCGTGTTCGGCCTTATCAAGCTTACACTTGAGCAGGACTAAATTACAACGTGCTGGACGCTGGCTTCGCTTTGTGGGGCTCATGCTTTGCCGCCTTTTACTGGGAGGCACATTCCTGTTGTCGGGGTTTGTAAAAGTGGCAGACCCTATGGGAATGGCCTACAAGTTGGAGGCTTATGCCGAAGCGCTTGCACTGCCCTTCGCGCACTCCCTGCTGCCGATGGAGATGGCGGCCACGGCTCTTGGCACGGTGGAGTTTGTGCTTGGTTTGTGCTTACTGCTTGGCGTGAACCGACGCCTTACGGTGGGGCTTTCACTTTTGGCCACCTGTGTCCTCACTGCTCTCACCGTCTGGATATATGTGGCTGAACCCGTGCAGGACTGTGGCTGTTTTGGCGAAGCCATCACCCTTACCAACGGACAGACGCTGGCCAAGAACGTCGTGTTGCTTGTGGCGGCTCTCTGCCTCCTTTACAGGCCGCTGGCCATGCGCCGCGTAGTGTCAGAGCGTTTTGCTTGGTTGGCTTCCACCTATGCCTGGTGTTACACCATAGCACTCGCCATCTACACCTTGCACTACATTCCCGTGCTCGACTTCACCCCCTATCGCATAGGTGTCAACATGCGGGCCGCCTTTGACAATCCTGAACAGGCAGAGGCAGAAAGGCTTCCCGTGAACTTTTACGTGGCCGATACGCAAACAGGAGACGACCTCACGTGGGAGATTTTGGCTGATACTTCCTACACATTCCTCCTCACCGTGCCGCGCACCGAAACGGCTGACGATGGCTGTTGCGACAGGATAAATAGCCTCTACGACTTCTGTCAGGATCGCCGCTACGCCTTCTGCATGCTCACCGCATCCGACTCAGCAGGCTGTGCCGACTGGAAGGATCGCACTGGCGCCGCGTATCCTATATATATGGCTGAGGACACTGAAATCCGGGCCATGGTGCGCTCCAATCCTGGGCTGATGCTGCTGAAAGACGGCCGATTGGTGTGGAAGTGGGGCAACAACGAACTGCCCGACCCCTATGTTCACGGTAACAATGTGGCACAATGGTTTACACCTTCGGGGGCCGCGCCACTCCTTAGGTTGGTGCTTTGGTTTCTCATCCCACTGTTGCTTGTGGTCATCATCGACAATGTGCTCGTGGGTACGAAATACTACAGACATCATTTATTCAAACTTCATCTAAATAAACAAAAAGCAATGAGAAAGAAAATTGTAGCAGGTAACTGGAAAATGAACATGAACCTGCAAGAAGGTGTGGCTCTGGCCAAGGAACTCAACGAAGCACTTGCTGCTGACAAGCCCAACTGCGGCGTGGTTATTTGCACGCCCTTCATCCACCTTGCTTCGGTAGCAGGTGTGATCGACAGCAACGTGATTGGTCTTGGTGCGGAGAACTGCGCTGACAAGGTCAAGGGAGCCTACACCGGTGAGGTTTCTGCCGAAATGGTAAAGAGCACGGGTGCTGACTACGTTATCCTTGGACACAGCGAGCGTCGCGCTTACTACCATGAAACTGCTGAAATCCTGAAAGAGAAGGTGAACCTCGCTCTTGCCAACAGTCTGGAAGTTATCTTCTGCATCGGTGAGGTGCTTGAAGAGCGCGAGGCTGGCAAGCAGAATGAGGTAGTAAAGGCACAGCTTGAGGGTTCGCTCTTCGACCTTACCGCTGAGCAGTTCGCCCACGTCGTATTGGCCTACGAGCCTGTATGGGCCATCGGTACGGGTAAGACCGCTACTTCCGACCAGGCTGAGGAGATGCACGCTTTCATCCGCGCCACCATTGCCGAGAAGTTCGGAAAGGAGGCTGCTGAGAACGTTACGATTCTCTATGGCGGTAGCTGCAAGCCCAGCAATGCCAAGGAACTCTTTGCAAAGCCCGACGTAGATGGTGGCCTCATTGGCGGTGCCTCGTTGAAGGTGGCCGACTTTAAGGGCATCATCGATGCTTGGAAGTAATTGCTTCTGAACCGAAAGGGGTTATGGCGTGTTCATCGCGTCATAACCTCTTCTTCACTTTTAATGACAAGCCGTAGAACCCGTGCCTCCCCAAGGCTTGTTTGCTCTACTTCAGCTACGGAACGCCTCTTCTCGAAAATCTTTTGACTGAGGCTTATTCTAACTCGATTATTGCAAAACGCATGTTGCGAACATTTACTGCTTTATTCCTGTTGCTGGGCGTGTTACCCATCACAGCCCAAACCACTTATACTGGCAAACTGCGCCAAACACAGGAGGGTAAGGGCCGCGTGGTCATTAT
Organism: Bacteroidales bacterium; assembly: GCA_004557185.1. Classification (GTDB taxonomy): domain Bacteria; phylum Bacteroidota; class Bacteroidia; order Bacteroidales; family Bacteroidaceae; genus Alloprevotella. The sequence continues at coordinate 3,352 of SFEP01000032.1, read as the reverse complement.
TCAGAATGAAGAAATAGAACAGGTGGTGAACAATACCCACCCCGTAGCGCAGCCGCCGACTTCCAAACCTGCGCAGGGTCCTGCTGCTTCACGTCATCACGCCGAGACAACCGAAAGCACCGAGGCTGGCACGCGCCATTATGTGAGCCGTCAGCGTCGCAAGGCCATGGGGTATCGCATCTGTATCTTTACCGGAGGCAACTCACGGGCCGACAAGGAAAAGGCCATCCAAATGGGGCAGAAATGCCGCAACCTTTTTGGCGAATTGGCAGCTTATCCCAGTTTTGTCAGTCCTCGCTGGGTGACACATGTGGGCGATTTCCGCACCCGAGAAGATGCGCAGAAGTACGTCACACGCATCCGCAAGGCTCACATTTCCTATGAAGTGCGCATTGTCAAGAGTGAAGTGAACCTCCCCATGTAGCCTCATCCCATCCATCTGATTATCCATCCCATCCTATATATATCCCTCTCTATGTCTGTCACTGAAGAACTGCAACACCATTATTTAGAAATACTGCGCCTTTTGGGCGAAGACCCTTCGCGTGAGGGGCTCGAACGCACCCCACTGCGTGTGGCCAAGGCCATGCAAACGCTTACGCAGGGCTATGCCATGAACCCCGTAGATGTGCTCAATTCGGCAAAGTTCCGCGAGGATTACAGCCAGATGGTGTTGGTGAAAGACATTCCCTTCTACTCCTTGTGCGAGCACCACATGCTGCCCTTCTACGGCAAGGCGCACGTCGCCTACATACCCAATGGCTACATTACGGGACTCTCCAAAATTGCCCGAGTGGTCGACATCTTTTCACACCGCCTTCAGGTACAGGAGCGCTTTACGCTGCAAATCAAGCAAAGCCTTCAAGAGGCCTTACAGCCCAAGGGCGTGATGGTGGTTGTCGAAGCACAGCACATGTGCATGCAGATGCGTGGTGTTGAGAAGGACTACTCCGTCACTACGACCACCGATTTCTGTGGCGCGTTCGAGCAAACCGAACTGCGTGAGGAGTTCTTGCGACATATAGGGCGTAAATAGAGCGTCCAGCTTTGCGGCACCATGCACACACACGCTGCGTGGTGCCTTTCCTTATAGGCTCATGCCTTTTGCTTCCCATTTGAAAACAGCACTTTGCGATAAGTCTAATAAGGAAAAATACACACTTATTATATTTTGCCCACCAATCGCCTTGCACTATCTTTGCACAAGATTTCCAGCGATAGAGCGTAAAAACCCAGCTAATGTCTCGTTTTTCTTCGTTCTCGCTGCACGCACCTTGCGTCATCTTTGCATTCAAAAAAGGATAGCATAATGAAACTCATCCTCATGTCCACCCCCTATTTCTTTGTCGAGGAGCATCAGATACTCACGGCACTGTTTGAAGAGGGATTGGAGATTTTGCATTTAAGGAAACCCGAAACGGAACCTGTTTATTCCGAGCGCTTGCTTACGTTAATCCCGCAGGAATTTCGCAAGCGCATCGTGGTGCACGACCACTTCTATCTTAAGAATGAATATGGGCTGAAAGGTATTCATCTCAATCACCGCAACCCCGAACTTCCACCTAAATACAAAGGCCACATCTCCTGTTCGTGTCACACCGTCGAGGAGGTGCAGGCGCACAAGCGGGCTTGCGACTACCTCTTCCTGTCGCCCATCTTCGACAGCATTTCCAAGGAAAATTACGACGCGCGTTTCACCATCCAGGAACTAAAGGCCCTGCAAAAGTCCAAGGTGATTGACCGCAAGGTCATGGCCCTGGGCGGTGTCAACCTCGAAAACATCGCCGTGACCAAGTCACTGGGCTTTGGCGGTGCGGTGCTGCTGGGTGATATATGGAACCGTTTCAGCATACACACCACGCAGGATTTCAAAGACATCATCACGCACTTTCGCCGACTCAAAAGGGCGGCTGAATAAGGTGTGCCTCATGATGTTCCCAAAAGAAGACCCATCCACACGTCCCCAAGCATTCACTTAATAACTACCATAAACCTATAATGATGAACAACGACTCTTTCATGGTGTTCTCAGGTACCGCCTCGCGTTACCTTGCCGAGAAAATTTGCGAAGAACTGGGCTGCAAACTCGGCAACCTGACGGTCACTAAGTTTGCCGATGGCGAATTTGAAGTTTGCTACGAGGAAAGCATCCGCGGCCGCGATGTCTTCTTGGTGCAGAGCACATTCCCCAACTCCGACAACCTTATGGAGCTTCTGCTCATGATCGACGCCGCCAAGCGTGCTTCGGCCCGCAGCATCTGCGCCGTGGTGCCATACTTTGGCTGGGCACGTCAGGACCGCAAGAGCAAGCCTCGCGTTAGCATCGGTGCCAAGTTGGTGGCCGACCTTCTGAGCGTGGCTGGTATCGACCGCCTCATGACGATGGACCTCCACGCCGACCAGGAGCAGGGCTTCTTCAACGTGCCTGTCGACCATCTCTATGCATCTACCGTCATGCTGCCCTACATCAAGAGCCTGAACCTTGAAAACCTCTGCATTGCTACGCCCGACGTAGGTGGTTCTAAGCGTGCTGCAAGTTATGCCAAGTACTTGGATTGCCCCATGGTGCTTTGCAACAAGAGCCGTAAAAAGGCTAACGAGGTGGCCTCGATGCAGATAATCGGTGATGTAAAGGGCATGGACGTGGTGCTCGTCGACGACATCGTCGACACGGCTGGCACCATCACCAAGGCTGCCGACCTCATCATGAGCAACGGTGCCAAGAGCGTACGCGCCATTGCCAGCCACTGCATCATGAGCGGTCCCGCCGATGAGCGTGTGCAAAATTCGTCGTTGGTTGAAATGGTCTTCACCGACAGCATTCCTTATCGCGGACATTGCGACAAGGTGAAGGAACTCTCTGTAAGCAGCATGTTGGCCGAAACCATCCGCCGCGTCATGGAGAACGAGAGCATCTCCTCGCAGTACCTTATCTAAGCGAGAGTCGCATAGCCTCCACAAAGGCCGCCGCTACGCATCAGCCCACGGGTTGCAGCGTAGCGGCGGTTGTTGTTAATGCGCGTTCTCAAGGCTTCATGTTTGCAGAATACGGGTAAATAGGGCTGTGATGCAGTGATGATTTTACGCTTTGTAAAGGCGTGCAACTGTTCTTTCAAGGCTCTTTCTTGTTTTCAAACGGCACATAGTGGGTTGCCACGGCGCCGTATCAACGTTGCCACGGCGCCGTGGCAACGTTGTTACGGGCCCGTGGCAACGTTGTTATGGGCCCGTGGCAACGTTGATATGGGCCCGTGGCCAGGGAAAACGCACGAAATTTAATCATCATTTTCTTTGTTATTTTCATTGATTTTCAATGTGATAAATTTGTTTATCTCATTGATTATTAGTAACT
>SFEP01000031.1 GCA_004557185.1 Bacteroidales bacterium | reverse complement strand
GTAAAAAAATTTACGAACGACGTGAGTTTTTTTACGTACTACGTGAGTTTTTTTACGTAGCATCTCCTTTTTCCCATCCCCCACCCCGCCGAAAATAGAGGCTACGTAAATTCTTCAATCAACCAGGCGCAGACTTGAACCATATGCTTGCCGAGGTATCTGAATCACCTCCTCAAGAGTCTATTTTTTGACAAAGGGGGCTTATCCATGATAAGCCGAAAGCCACACTTCTGTCTCTCGGAAAGTTAGGGGGGTAGTCTTAGGGTTTAGCGGACAGTAATAATTTTATGTGATGAAGTGCCTGCAACAAGGTTTCTGATGTGCTGAGAATGGGGAGGCGCGGCGGCGGCTCAACGCTTGTCGGCTCCGAGCCAGTAGGCGCTGCCAGGCAACTTGGCCAGCAGGGCGCAGAGCAAGAAGCAGTAGACCCAGGTGACGAGGGCCAGGGCGGGGATGGCTATCCACACGGGCCACACCGGAGAGGCGGCACCACCGCTGCCCAGCACGTGCGGGGCGTTGTAGTTCAGCACGAGGAGGTGCACCAAGTACATGGGAAACGACACGCGGGCTGCTTGCGTGATGAGGGCCGGTGCCTTGTGCTGTGGCAGGCAGGTGAGCAGAAGGAAGGCGCCGAAGGTGGACAGGAGCACATTGGGCGTGCAGAACTCCCACGACCATTCGAGCATGGGCGTTTCAATAAGCTGCCCCGGCACGCCGGCTTGCCAGAACGACCAGCCCGAGAAGAGGGCGCCCGACACGAGGCAGAGGGTGCCCACCAGTAGGCGGCGCTTCAACGTAGAGCGAAGATGGGTGCGCACATAGTGAGCCAGCACGAGGTAGCCCAGGTAGCCCGAGCAGTAGTAGAAAAGGCCGAAGTAGGGATTCCAGAAGCACCAGCCCCACAAATCGGCACTCACGAAGCGCACCAGCCAGGGCGCCGTGGTGGAGAGGACGAAGAACAGCAGGAAGGTGCGCTCGTCGCGTGCCGAAGCTGTGGCCAGCCAAGGCGAAATGACGGGGATAATGAGGTAGAGGGAGATGAGCGGATACATGAACCACAGGTGCCCCGCCATGGAGGGGAAGGTGAACGGCAGCAGGAGCAGGTCGTGCCAAGCTTGTGCCCAAGTGGTCTGCCCCATGAGCGGGGGGAGGAACACGTAGAGCAGCATGAAGACGAGCAGCGGCGGCACGATGCGCACAAAGCGGCGGCGGTAGAACTGCTGCATGCTGAGGCCCGGCCGCAGAGGCACCAGCAGAAAGGCGCTGAGCATCATGAAGAGCGGTACGCTGATGCGGCCCAGCGTGCCGTCGTAGAAGGCTACCCAGAAGCGGTTGGACTCGTTGGCCACGAGCGATACGTTGCCCGCAAGCCCCGAGGCATCGGCGGCGTAGAACTGCTCGCTGGCGTGCACCAGCATTACGAGAAAGCAGGCCAGCACGCGGGCATAGTCTACAAAGGCTATGCGCTGTGCGGCAGGTGGTGCGGCAAGTTGTGGCATGTGTGTGGCTTTTGAGATAGGTGCGTGTTGAAGGCTATGCGGCGTGGCAAGGCGTCAGTACTGGCCCGATGATTTTTGCTGCGCCTCCCAGGCATCCCACTGCTTCATGGCTTCGTGCCAGTCGGCCTCGGGAGCGGGCGGCGTGGCGGCGTCGGCCTCCGTTTGCTGCGCATCGCGGGCTTTGTCGCGTGCCCGTTTTTCCTTCATGGCGGCGATGGTGGCGTCGTCGAGAATGTGAATGGCGCCGCGGTCGATGGCCTGCATGAGTTCGGCATCGCCAAAGGCCTGGCCCTGCACGTTGAAGTCGGAGATGTTGAACTCATACTTCACGCGCAGTTCGTGCCGCACCAGTTTCTGCTGCGCACGGTTGCCGGCCAGTTTGCGGCGCAGCAATTTGGCGATGGCTTCAATTTCAGCTTGTGAGAATTTGTTGCGTCCCATAGAGCGTTAGTTCAGGATGAAACGTGGCGTGTGTGGCGGTCAGGCCTGCTGTGCCTTGTGGTTGCGCTTTCTGACGGCGGGCCACACGAGGGCAGCCCCGAAGAGCAGCAGCGTGAGGGCGATGGCGGCGTAGCCCAGGCGGTCGGTGGTGGCCACTGAGGCAGGCCGGAACTCCATGCCTATTTCATGACGGCCGGCGGGCACACGCAGGGCACGCAGCAGGTAGTTGACGCGGCCCAACTCGGCGGGTTTGCCGTCGATGGTGACGGTCCAGTCGGGGTAGTACACCTCTGAGAATACCACCACGCCGCCCTTGGGCGACTCGGCCACGTAGCGCAGCAGGTTGGTGTCGTAGTGGGTGAGGCGCACAGTGCCGCTGTCGAGCACGGCCGTTTGCAGGGCTGGCTTGAAGCGTGCGTCGGCCACGGCGGCCCGTTTGGTGTCGAGCTTTTGAAGCGCGGCCATTTCGGCGTCGGCATTTTCCACAAAGTTCAGTTGCTGCACAAACCAGGCGTTGCCGTTGGCGTAGGGGTTAGGAATGGCCTGTGCGCGGGCTCCCTGGCCGAAGATGAAGTACTTCGTGTTGAGCATGTTGAGGGCCGGCATGATGCTGTCGCCTGCCACCATGCTCATGTCGCCCTGGGCATCGCTGATGGCGCCGACGCTACGCTGCAGTTCGGGCAGAAGCATGCGGTCGATGAGGTCCTGGTAGCGGTGCAGTTTGGCAGCGTGGTAACCGCCGATGGAGTGGTGGTAGTAGCCCGTGGCGTTGGTGGTTTCGTTGAAGGGGTTTCCTGCCCCCACATTCACCACGCGGTAGTAGGTAGTGTCCTGCAAAATCTGCTCGTCGGCGGGCGTTTTGGCAAAGGTTTCCTGCTGCACGTAGGGGTCGGAGAAACTCTCGTCGTTGAGGTAGCGCTTGTCGATGCCCCAGAGGTCGAAGAGGCAGAGCAGGCTCAGCAGCGAGCACATCATCCAGCCTTTGAGCATCTGGCGTGCATAAAGTGTGAGAATGAGCACGCCGGCCACAATGAAGAGCGCAGAGCGCAGCGCACTGGCCGAGAGTATGGCATGGTGCATGGCGGTGATGGCGTGCATGTAGCGCTGCGTGAACTCGCTGGGCATGCCCGTTTGGCTCATGAGTTGGAACACGCGGCTGTCGTCGGCCGAGAGGCACGAACCGGCTACCTCGGGCATCAGCCACAGCAGCAAGCAGAGGCCCAGCGTGAGGGCGGCGGCCACGGGCAGACCGATGCGCTTGCGGCGGGGCACGTCGGCACCGCGCCAATGGGTGAGGTCGAAGAGGCGCCTGTCGGCCATGATGCTGCAAAGGCAGAGTATGGCCAGCAGCGGCATGGTGAACTCGGCAATGACGAGGGCCGACGACACGGTGCGGAACTTGCTGTAGAGCGGCAAGTGGTCGATGAAGAAGTTGGTGAGGTCGGGACTGTTTTTACCCCAGGCAAAAAGCAGACTGACGAGGGTGGCGGCCAGCAGGCCCCATTTCACAGGACCTTTGACGTAGAAAATGCCAAGCACAAAGAGGAAGCACACGAGGGCTCCCACATAGACGGGTCCCACGGTGAAGGGCTGGTCGCCCCAGTATAGCGAGATGCCCGGCAGGCTCTGCTGCATGCCTTTTTCGGCGAGGGCCTGCTGCGTCATGCCGGCGCATTCGTAGAAGTCGTCGTAGCCGGGGAGCGATTCCACGCCTTCGCGGTCGAGGATGGAGGCCGAGCCGCCGCCTTTGAAGTCGGGTATGAGCAGGGTGAGCGTTTCGTCGATGCCGTAGCTCCAGGCCGTGATGTAGTCGCGGTCCAGGCCGTCGGTGGCGGCAGTGCCCTTGGTCGAGGGCAGCGGGGTGAGTTCGGCCTTGCCGCGCATCGACTCCTTGGCGTAGGCATAAGTGTGGTAAATGTTGGGCAAGCAGGTGGCCACGCCGAGCAAGCCGGCCAGCACCAGCGTGAGCGTGCCCTTGGCCCAGGCGGCAAGGCGTTTGGTGCGTACGGCATCTACCAAATAGGCCACCACAAGGAGTGCCATGACGAAGAGGAAGTAGTACGTCATCTGCATGTGGTTAGCCATCACCTGGAAGGCGGTGAAGAGCGCCGTCACGGCACCGCCCCACAGCAGGCGGCCGCGGTAGCACAGCACGAGGCCGGCTATGGTGGGCGGAATGAAGCCCAGCGCCATCACCTTCCACAGGTGGCCGGCGGCTATAATAATAAGGAAGTACGACGAGAAAGCCCACAGCACGGCGCCGAGGGCCGACACGTAGGGCTTCATGCGGAAGGCGCGCAGCAGAATGTAGAAGCCCAGCAGGTAGAGGAACACGTAGCCGATGGCGGGAAACCATCCCGTGGTGCCGAGGGCGTAGATGTGCGAGAGGTTCGACACAACATCGGTGGCACCGTAGCTGGGCGCCGTCTGATAGGTGGGCATGCCGCTGAAGAGGGCGTTGCTCCAACGTGACACCTCGCCGTCGTGCGACTGGCCGAAGTCAGTCTGCTCGCGCGACAGGCCCACGGCGGCCACCGAGTCGTGTCCGCCCAGCACCAGTCCCTGGCTCAGGGGTGTATGAAAATAGATGATGCTCACCAGCAGGAACAGGAGCACGATGAGAGCGTCGGGTCCTGCCTTTTTCAGAATTTGCTTGAAGTCCATGGAATGAAGCGTGAAGTATGGATGGATGTAGAAAATGCTTGTGTCAGTGTGCAGCGTGGTATTCGCGCCGCAGGGGGTAGTGGCTGCGCAGCGTTTCGAAGCGGTCGGGTTGTTCGAGCAGGAGGCAGTGGTCGCGTGTGGGGTCGTAGGCCGCCAGTTCGGGAGCGAGCTGCCAGGCGTGGCCCTCGGGGTAATAGGGCACGCCCTGCGGCGGCGTGGGGGGGGCGATGGCGGCAAAGGGTGTGGCGTCGAGTCCAAAGTGGCGTGCCACGGCGGCCAGCGCCATGCGTGTGCCGTTCGCCTTGCCGTCGGCGCTGTAACCTGCAATGTGCGGTGTGGCTATGAAGCATTGTCGCAGCAGTGCGGCGCTGGGCTGAGGCTCGTGTTCCCACGTGTCGACCACGGCGGCGCGCACAGTGCCGCACTGCAAGGCTTGCAGCAGCGCCTCGGTGCAGGCCACCTCGCCTCGACTGCTGTTCACAAACACGGCGCCGCGCTTGAGCTGGCTGAAAAAGGCCGCGTGAGCCAGGTGAAAGGTGGGGTGCGGCGCAGGCGCCACGGCAAGCGGCGTGTGCAGGGTGATGACGTCGGCCTGGCGTGCCACCTCGTCGAGGGGGAGCAACGGCCAGCGGGGCAAGTCGCCCCGTTCGGCGCGCGGAGGGTCGCAGGCCACGATGCGGCCAAAGCCCAAGCGTTCGGCAGCCTGGCATACAGCCGTGCCCACATGCCCCACGCCGACCACGCCCAGCGTGAGCCGTGCAAACACCTCGCGCCACCCTTCGGCGGGCTGCACGGCCTGCGTCAGGGGCACCAGCGTGGCGCCTTCGTGCCAGCAGCCGTGGGCCGCCAGCAGCAGCATGCACGAGGTGAAGTATTGCGCCACGCTCTCAGCGTTGCAGCCGGGGCAGTTTTGCCACGCTATGCCCGCCTTGGCGAGCCATGCCGTGTCCAGGTGGTCGTAGCCTATGGTAGCGGTGGCAATGAAGCGCACACGGGAGTGAGCCAGCAGGGCCTCGTGGCAGCGGGTTCGGGTGCGCACCACAAGGGCGTCGGCGTCGGCCACGTCGGCTGCGGTGATGGCGGCGCCGGGCAGGTAGCGCACGGTGCCCAAGTGTTCGGCCATGCCCCGCAAGTAGGGGATGGCCTCGTCGACCACGAGTTTCAGATTTGCCATGAGCGTGAGTGAAGTGAGTCAATTGGGTTGGCTGCGGACTGCCTGCCGCCGCGGTGCCGCCACCCCTTATTATATATAGCGCGTAACGGGTGTCCTATTAAAAGGAACGGGCCTTCTCAAAAAAAGGCGCAGCGCGGCGTGCGTCAGATAGGCCGGTGTGCGCCCCGTCGCATAGTCATTTGATTTTGGCATCCTGCGGGTTGCGCAGTCCGCGTGCGCCGGTCAGGAAGGCTTTGGCCGTGCCGAAGTTGAGGTTCATGTCGAGTCGCACGGGCAGGTGGTTCTTGTCGTCGGTGATGTAGAACGTCACCACCTCCTTTTCCTTGCCATTTTCTTTTTCCACGAATGAGAACACGAGGCAGCGGTAAGTGGTGTTGCTGTTTTCCATCTTAAATTTCTTCTTGCCCCGATAGATGATGCTCTGCCATTCGCTCGTTTTGCCGTCGGCCATGAGGAAGTTGATGCGGTGTCCCACCTTCATGCCCTCGGCTGTGAAGGAGCGTGCGCGCATCATCATCGAAATCATGTCGTACTGGCAGTATTTGCTGGTGAAGTGGTGAAACGAGGGCTCGTTGTTGTCGCGCTGGTAGCGCATTTTCGTGGCGCTCTGCCCTTTGGGGTAGGAGTACCACACCTCGTTGCGGCGGTAGGTGTGCCCCTCGAAGGCCTTCTTCACGTAGTAGCGTGGCGTGAGGTTGTCGCTCATGTAGGCCATGAGGGTGTCGCGCATCACGAAAATCTTGTCGGCCCTCTTCGAGCCACGTGTGATGAGATAGGTGCGCCAGGCCGGTTCGCCGGCATAGGTGGTGCGTGTGGTGTTCATCGAGGCCGTTCCGACCTTAATCCACACAAATTTCCAGTTGAAGTAAAGGTCGTAGATAAGCGTCTCGCCGCTTTTGAATGACGTGTTGCTCGAGGTGCACTGCGCCTGCGCTGTGGGCCATGCACATGCCAGCATGAGGCATAGGGTAAGGAAAAAGTGTTTCATTGCTACGTTGCGTTGAGAATGTGTTGGAAAATGTGGCGTGCCGAATGCTGTGCGTTCAGCACGCAGTCTGTGTCATTCAGCCGCGCTTCAGCCTTTCGCGTTCGGCATTCAGGTTGCGCGGCGTCTTCTTCTTGTCAGCCTTTTGTTTCACGAGTTCTCGGGGTTTCTGCTCGTTCAGCGGCACGGCAGTGGGGTTCCACGTCTGCTCAATGTCCCAGTTAGCCCTCACCTGCATTTCGCGGGGATAGTAGAACATCTCCTCGGGAGTGCGCTGCTCGTTCCATCGTCCGGCGTCCCACTTGCCGTTGAGGTTGCGGTCGTAGAAGAGGCGCATGTAGTACTTTCCGGGGTCGAGGTAGAAGAAGTCCGCCCTCCCGTCCACGGCCCGCTGCTGTTGCACCACCTGCCCTGCGCCGTTGAGCAGCTGCACGGTGGCGGTGCTGTCGGCATGCTGCAGAACGATGAAGAGGGCGCCGAACTTGTCGGTCAGCGCAATGTCGAACTGCGACTCGTTGCGCGCATTCACCTTGCCGCTCAGCCCGCGGAAGCAGGCCGAGTCCACCTCAAGCCTGTACACCTGCCCAGGCCTCCATGCGGCGCGCAGCCAGTAGTGGCGCAGTGAGTGCGGCACGGTGTCGAGCCTGAAGGCGGCGGGCTCAAAGTGTGCGCTGTCGGTGCGCAGCATGAGGTGCAGCCGTGTGCTGTCGAAGTCGACGGGCTCGTCGAATTGCAGCAGAATGTTGCGGTTGGGCGGCATCGACCCCGTGGCCCTCAGGTGCATGTCCAGAGGCTCGGTGGGCGGCAGTAGCGGCAGCTTAGTGCCTCGTCGCTGTCGCTTTTGCTGCTTTTTGAGTTGCTTTTCGGCCTCGGCCTGCTGCATCTTCATGCGGCGCTCGTAGGGCACGGGGGGCACCAGTATGAGCGTGTCGGTCACGAGTTGCGGCGCGAGCGTAGAGTCGTTCGTCTGCTCGTATGTGTAGGCCACCGTCAGCGTGTCGCGCTTAAAGAGGGCGCTGTCCGTCAGCCAGTAGGTAATGGTGTCGCAGCCCGCCGAGCATTCCTCGCGCAGCAGGTGGGCGGCATCGAAGTCGAGCCCCCTCACCTGCGGCCTGTGGGCAGAGGGTGCGGTGAAGAAGGTGCGAAAGTAAGCCGGCTCGCGCTGGTATTTGAGCAACTGCCTTGAAGCGTTGGCCTCCGTAAATGCCAGGAGCACCACGTTGTCGGGGGTGAAGTGGGTGTAGGGCACTTGGCGGATGGTGTCGATGTGCGTGGTGTCGGCCCAGAGCGTGTCGGCGCGGGTGTCGGCAAACGAGGAGGGGCGCAGCGTGTCGCGGCTGAAGGCCAGCATCTCGCCGCGGGCGTAGCGAAAGTCGTTGTCCATGTCCTTCAGGGCATAGGCGCGGTATTCGCCGGCCGCCACGCCCTTCACGCTGAAGTGGCCGCTGCCGTCGGTGCGCGCCACGCGGTCGAAGGGGCGTGCCGTGAAGGCCGAGTCGTCGAGGCAGCGGTGCAGCCCCACGAGTATGCCTTTCACGGGTTCCAGGTCGTCGGCCTGCAACACGTAGCCCGCCACTTCGAGCGTGTCGACCTCGGAGCCTGTGGTGAAGCAGTAGGTGTAGTTGCCCAGGGGGTTGCCCTCGGTCATGTCGACAATGGCATCGCTGAAGTCAATGGTGTACGTAGTGTTGGGCAGCAGCGAGTCCATCAGTTCCACACTGATGCGCCTGCCCGAGGTCTTGATTTCGGGCATCTCCACCTGCGGCGGCGAAATCACCACCTTCTCCGAGGCGTTCTCCATTTTTACAGCCTCGTCGAAGAGAATGGAAATTTTGCGTGAGCGGCACGCTGTAGCGCCGTAGGCAGGCTGCGTGCGCAGAATGTGGGGCGGCGTTTCGTCGTAGGGGCCGCCATCGGGTCCCGAACCCGGGTTGGCGCACGAGCACAAGCCCCACAGCGCCACGAGGGTGGCGGCAAGCAGGGCAGCGGCGTGGCGTGCGGAGGCGTTAGGAGAGGGGTAGAACATGGGTGTGAGGCGTAGGGGTGGGGTGGGCGCTGGCTCAGCCCTGCTTGGGGGCTTGCGGCATGAAGGCCAGCACCTGCTCAATGATGTCGCGGTTGTTGCTCAGGCGGGGCACCTTGTGCTGTCCGCCCAGTTTGCCGCGGCTCTTGAGCCATTCGTTAAAGAGGCCGCGTGGTGCGCTGATGAGTTCGAGGCGTTGCAGCGTGATGTCCTTGTATCGTTTGGCCTCGTAGTCAGAGTTAATGCGTTGCAGCGCCTCGTCGAGGCAGCGGGCAAAGGCTTCGGTGTCGGCGGGAGTCTTGTCGAACTCCACCACCCACTGGTGTCGGCAGCGTCCGGCGTTGTCCATAAACACGGGGGCAGCGGTGTATTCGCTCACCCTGGCCCCCGTCAGTCGGCACGCCTCCTGCAGGCCCTTCTCGGCGTTGTCAACCACCAGTTCCTCGCCAAAGGCATTGATGAAACTCTTGGTGCGTCCGCTGATAACGAACTTGTACGGCTCGGTTGAGGTGAAGCGCACGGTGTCGCCTATCTGGTAGCGCCACAGTCCGCCCGAGGTGCTGATGACCATGGCATACTGCCTTCCGCACTCCACCTGCCAGAGCGGCAGTGCGTGGGCATCGGGGCGGCCCACCTCCTCGAGCGGAATGAACTCGTAGAACACGCCATAGTCAATCATGAGGAGCATGGCGGGGTCGGCGGGGTCGTTCTGCAAACCGAAGAAGCCCTCCGAGGCATTATACGTCTCCATGTAGTGCATGCCCTGCGAGGGGATGAGGCGCTGATACTGTTCGCGGTAAGGCGTGAAAGCCACGCCGCCATGAAAGAACACCTCCAGGTGCGGCCACACCTGGTCGAGGGTGTCCTTGCCCGAGAACTCGAGCACGCGGGTAATGACGGCCATCATCCACGAAGGCACGCCGCTGAGGTTGGTAATGCGGCACTGCATGGCACGGCGGGCAATGAGGTCGCGTTTCTCCTCGAAGTCGGCGAGCAGGGCCACGCGCTTTGAGGGCACGCGCACCAAGTTGACCAGCGGATTGATGTGCTCGATGAGGATGGCGCTGAGGTCGCCCACAAGCGAGTGCGGCAGGTTGTAGTTGGGTGCGTGGCTTCCGCCCAGAATGAGGGCGCGTCCGTCGAAGAGGCGGCTCTTGGGGTTGTTACGCAGATAGAGGCACACGGCATCGGTGCCGCCGGCGTAGTGCGTGTCGTGCAGGCATTGCTTGCTGACGGGAATGAATTTGCTCTTGTCGTTGGTGGTGCCCGACGATTTGGCGTACCATTGCACCTGTCCTGGCCACAGCACGTGCTTTTCGCCGTGTCGCATGCGGTCGATGTAGCCTTTCAGTTCCTCGTAGGAATTGAGGGGCACGCGTTGTGCGAAGTCGTCGTAGGAGCGTATGCTGTCGAAGCCGAAGCGCTGACCGTATTCCGTGTCAGCCGCCTTGCTGAGGAGTTGTTGCAGCACCCTTTGCTGAATGTCGGCCGTTTGCGTGGCATAACGGTCCAATCGGCCCGCTCTTTTCACCAAGAACGGGCGTATAATAGATGTGATGCTCATATTTAGGTGCAAAGATAGCGCAAGGCGAGCGCTGAGCAAAGGAAGATGCGAAGCATTTTCCATTTGCTTAGCCGAGCCGCCGCCTATCTTATGTAAAGATAGCCTTCATTCCTACGAGTCCCGGCCCAAGTGAAAGGCTCACGGCGCCCGCACGAACGAGATGCTACGTAAAAAAATTTACGTACGACGTGATTTTTTTTACGTACGACGTGAGATTTTTTACGTAGCACCCCGTTTCATCTGTCCGCCGCCCCGCCCGAAACAGATGCCGTGGAAGAAAGTCCCCACGGCGGGGGAGGTTTCTTCCACGGCGGGGCCTTTTTTTCCCACGGCGCCCCGTCTGCGCAGCGTGTGCGCTCCGCCGGTTCCACCCGCGGCAGGCGGCAAGGCAGGGCATGGACTATCAAATGGCGGCTGGTTTTAAGCAAACGCAAACTTTTTTGTAAGTTTGCAGTCTACTTCCCTTGGCCCTTGGCTCGCGGAAGGCCGGCAAGGGCTGGCACCTGGCCTAAGGGCCGGCTGGCGGAGGCGGGCCGGCTGCCGTGCCCGCACGGAGCCAACGCCGTTTGCGAGGGGGACTATACGGACATAGAATTTCACACGTATGACAGACACAGTTAACGGCTCGCGTAGCCGATATGGAGGCATGGCGTTGCTGGCTTTGACCACACTCGTGGCAGCCCTGCTGCTGGTGTTCTTCCTGCCGCGCGACAAGAAGTTTGGCTACGAGTATGAGCAGGGACGCCCGTGGCGCTACAATTCGCTGATAGCCACCTTCGACTTTCCTATCTACAAAACCCAGGATGAGGTGCAGGCCGAGCGCGACAGTGCCATGGCTACCTTTCAGCCCTACTACACGCGCAACGAGGCCATGGCGCAGGCTCAGCTTGCCGCCCTGCGTGACGATGTGCGCGAAGGCCGCCTGCGCGATGTGCCCCATGCCTGCCTGATGCATGTGGAGCGCGAACTGTGGCGCGTGTATCAAGCCGGCATTGTGCCCTCTGACCAACTGGCCGACATGATGCGCCACAGCGTGACGGGCATACGCCTGGTGGAGGGGCGCGAAGCCTTGGCACGCACCCTGGCCGAGGTGTACAGCACGCGCTCGGCCTACGAGAGCATCATGCTGAGCGACACCCTGCACTATCCGCGCGAACTCATGGCCCGCGTGCACATCAACAACTACTTGGAGGCCAACCTGCAGCGCGACACCCTCAAGACGAAGGCCGCGCAGGACGATGTGTTGGCATCTGTGTCGCCCGCAGAGGGCATGGTGCAGAGCGGACAGCGCATCATCGACCGAGGCGAAATCATCAGCGCAGAGCAGTATAAAATTCTGAAGTCGTACGAGCTCGAAACCACACGCCGCAGCGACCCCTCGTCGGGCATGTGGCTCATCATCTTCGGTCAGGTGCTCTTTGTGCTGTGCGTGCTGCTGTCGTTGGCCGTCTACATCACACTCTTTAGGCGCGACTACCTGTACTCGCCGCACACGGTGATGCTGCTCTTCTCGCTCGTCACCCTTTTCCCGCTCATCACCTATTTCATGGTGAACCACAGTTTGCTCAACGTGTACATGGTGCCCTACGTCATGGTGCCCGTTTTTGTCCGCATCTTCATGGACTCGCGCACCGCCTTCATGGCCATGGTGTGTGCGGTGTTGCTGTCGTCGTTTCCGCTGCACAGCAACTACGAGTTCATCCTCCTGCAGAGCTTAGCGGGCATGGCGGGCATCTGCGCCCTGCGCGAACTGAGCGAACGCTCGCAGCTCTTCTGGGTGGCCCTTGCCATTGTCACGACCACCGAACTGCTGGCGCTGGCCTACGACCTGGCGCAAGGCATCGACCTGCTGCACATCGACCCGGCCATCTACGTCAGTCTGGCCATCAGCGGCGTGCTCCTGCTCTTTGTTTACCCGCTGCTTTATCTCATTGAAAAACTCTTTGGCTTCACCTCGAGCGTGACGCTCGTTGAGATGTCGAACACGAACAACCCCCTGCTCCGCAAAATGTCGAAGGTGGCGCAGGGCACCTTTGTGCACACCATGCAGGTGGCCAACCTTGCCGCCGAGGTGGCCGACAAGATAGGCGCCAAACCACAGCTGGCACGTACGGGGGCCCTCTACCACGACATTGGCAAAATGCTGAACCCCACCTTCTTCACCGAAAACCAAACGGGCGTGAACCCCCACGACAAACTGACCGAGGAGGAGAGCGCAGCCCTCATCATCAGCCACGTGACCGAAGGCCTGCGCCTGGCCGACAAGTACCACCTGCCCAAGGTGATACGCGACTTCATCACCACACACCACGGACGCTCGAAGGTGAAGTACTTCTACATTCAGTGGAAGAACAAACACGAAGGACAAGAGCCCGACGAAGGCATTTTCACCTATCCCGGCCCCAACCCCTTCACCCGCGAGCAGGCCATCCTCATGATGTGCGACGCCGTAGAGGCTACGTCGCGCTCGCTCAAGGAGTTCTCAGAAGAAAACATCAAGGCCCTCGTCGACCGCATCGTCGACGGACAGGTGGCCGAGGGCTACTTTCGCGAGTGCCCCATCACCTTCCGCGACATAGCCGACGCCAAGCGCGTGCTGGTGGAGAACCTCAAAACCATCTATCACACCCGCATAGCCTACCCCGAGTTGCGCACGCAGCCCGAACCGCCGCAGCCGCGCCGCCCCTATTTCTTCGGTCAGCCGCGCCGTTGAGGCACGTTTTCAGCCCTTGCGGCCGCCGCCAAACCCTTGCAAAGGGGGACTTGTGCGCACCTCGTGCTACAAATGTTTGGAAGTAATTATAAAAAACCTTACATTTGCACGGAGTTCCCTTTTCCCCTTTTGTGGGGAAACCGCATCCGCTGTATTTGAAACAAGAGAAAACAATTCATATCAACTTAAATCAACTCAACATCCTATGTGGTTAACTAATTCATCCATCGGACGGAAAGTAATCATGTCGGTAACCGGCATTGCGCTTATCCTGTTCCTCACGTTTCATGCCTGCATGAACCTGGTGGCCCTGTTCTCAGCCGAGGGCTACAACCTGGTGTGCGAAATGCTCGGCGCCAACTGGTATGCCGTGGCAGCCACCGTCGGCTTGGCTGTGCTCGTAGGCCTTCACTTTGTGTATGCCATCATCCTCACGCTGCAGAACCGCAAGGCACGCGGTAACAGCCGCTACGCTGTGACCGACCGTCCCGCCAAGGTGGAGTGGGCCTCGCAGAATATGCTTGTGCTCGGCATCATCGTGGTGCTCGGCCTTGCACTGCACCTCTACAACTTCTGGTACAACATGATGTTCGCCGAACTGGTGAACGCAGGCGTACCCTTCGTAGACGGCGTGGAGAGCGCCTCTGATGGCTACGGCATGATGGCCCTTACCTTCAGCTGCCCCGTTTACACCGCCCTCTACATCGTGTGGTTCGTGGCCATCTGGTTCCACATGACGCACGGTTTCTGGAGCGCTTTCCAAACCCTCGGCTGGAACGGCAAGATCTGGTTTGCCCGCTGGCGCGCCATCGGCATGGTCTACGTCACCGTGCTCATGCTCATCTTCGTGGTAGTAGCCCTCAAGTTCGCCTTCTGTGGCGGCGCTTGCGCCACCGCTTGCTGCGGCGCCTGCTGAGCAGAGCCTACCGCACAAGGCAAGCCCCAAGGCATTTCACTCATTATTATAAACAGACATTATCATGGCTAACATCGATTCCAAGATACCCGAAGGTCCTATTTCTGAAAAATGGACTAACTACAAAGCGCACCAGAAACTGGTGAACCCCGCTAACAAGCGTAAGCTCGACATCATCGTGGTCGGCACGGGCCTGGCAGGCGCATCGGCCGCCGCCTCACTCGGCGAAATGGGCTTCAAGGTGCTCAACTTCTGCATTCAGGACTCACCCCGCCGCGCTCACTCCATCGCCGCACAGGGCGGTATCAACGCTGCCAAAAACTACCAGAACGACGGCGACTCCGTGTACCGCCTCTTCTACGACACCGTGAAGGGTGGTGACTACCGTGCTCGCGAAGCTAACGTCTACCGTCTGGCCGAAGTCAGCGCCAACATCATCGACCAGTGCGTGGCACAGGGCGTACCCTTCGCTCGCGAATATGGCGGCACGCTGGCTAACCGCTCCTTCGGCGGTGTGCAGGTGAGCCGTACCTTCTACGCCAAAGGTCAGACAGGACAGCAGCTCCTGCTCGGCGCCTACTCCGCACTCATGTGCCAGGTGAACGCCGGCACCGTGAAGCTCTACACCCGCTACGAAATGCAGGATGTGGTGATTGTCGACGGCCGTGCACGAGGCATCGTGGCACGCAACCTGTGCAACGGTAAGCTCGAACGCTTCGCCGCACACGCCGTAGTGCTCGCCACCGGCGGTTACGGTAACACCTACTTCCTCTCAACCAACGCCATGGGCTGCAACTGCTCGGCTGCCATTGCCGCTTATCGCAAGGGAGCCTACTTTGCTAACCCCGCCTATGTGCAGATTCACCCCACATGTATCCCCGTGCACGGCGACAAGCAGTCGAAGCTCACGCTCATGTCGGAGTCGCTACGCAACGACGGCCGCATCTGGGTGCCCAAAAAGAAGGAAGATGCCATCAAACTGCAAAAAGGCGAAATCAAAGGTAGCGACATACCCGAACAGGACCGCGACTACTACTTGGAACGCCGATATCCCGCCTTCGGTAACCTCGTGCCCCGCGACGTGGCAAGCCGTGCAGCCAAGGAACGCTGCGATGCTGGCTTCGGCGTGAACAACACGGGCCTCGCCGTCTTCCTCGACTTCTCAGAAGCCATCAACCGACTCGGCATCGACCAGGTGCTGCAGCGCTACGGCAACCTCTTCGACATGTATGAGGAAATCACTGACGTGAACCCCGGCGAACTCGCCAAGGAAGTGGACGGAGTGAAGTATTACAACCCCATGATGATTTATCCCGCCATACACTACACCATGGGCGGCCTCTGGGTTGACTACGAACTCTCGACCAACATCCCCGGCCTCTTTGCTATCGGCGAGTGCAACTTCTCAGACCACGGTGCCAACCGCCTCGGCGCCTCCGCCCTCATGCAGGGTCTGGCCGACGGTTACTTCGTGCTCCCCTACACCATTCAGAACTACCTCAGCGACCAAATCACCGTGCCCCGCTTCAGCACCGATTTGCCCGAGTTCGAGAAGACCGAGAAAGCCGTGCAGGCACGCATCGACCATCTGCTCAGCATCAACGGCAAAAAGTCGGTCGACAGCATACACAAGGAACTCGGACACGTGATGTGGGAATACGTGGGCATGGCTCGAACCAAGGAAGGCCTCACCACCGCACTGGGCAAACTCAAGGAGATTCGCAAGGAGTTTGAAACCAACCTCTTCATCCCGAAACTCGAAGGCGTCAACGTGGAACTCGACAAGGCTCTCCGCCTCAACGACTTCATCACGATGGGTCAGCTCATCGCCATCGATGCCCTCAACCGAGAGGAATCGTGCGGCGGACACTTCCGCGAAGAGCACCAGACGGAGGAAGGCGAAGCCAAGCGCGACGACAAGAACTGCTTCTACGTATCATGCTGGGAGTACCAGGGCGAAGACAAGGACCCCGTGAAGTACACCGAACCCTTGAAGTACGAAGCTATCGAAGTTAAAACCCGTAACTATAAGAACTAAAGCCATGGCTAAGAATATATCTTTCACAATCAAGTACTGGAAGCAGAACGGACCCAAGGATGCAGGCCACTTCGACTCGCGCGAAATGAAGAACATCCCCGATGACACTTCCTTCCTCGAGATGCTCGACATCCTCAACGAGGAACTCATCGAAGAAGGCAAGGAACCCTTCGTCTTTGACCACGACTGCCGCGAAGGCATCTGCGGTATGTGCTCCCTCTATATCAACGGCACACCCCACGGCAAAACCGCTACGGGCGCTACCACATGCCAACTCTACATGCGCCGCTTCAACGACGGCGACGTCATCACCGTAGAACCCTGGCGCTCGGCTGCCTTCCCCGTGATTAAAGACTGCATGGTGGACCGCTCCGCTTTCGACAAGATTCAGGCCGCCGGCGGTTACATCACCGTACGCACCGGCGCTCCTCAGGATGCGAACGCCATCCTCATCCCCAAGCAGGACGCCGACGAGGCCATGGACTGCGCTACCTGTATCGGTTGCGGCGCTTGCGTGGCAGCCTGCAAGAACGGTTCTGCCATGCTCTTCGTGAGCTCGAAGGTGAGCCAGTTCGCACTCCTGCCCCAGGGACGCCCCGAAGCCGCCAAGCGCGCCAAGGCCATGGTGGCCAAGATGGACGAACTCGGCTTTGGTAACTGCACCAACACTCGTGCCTGCGAAGCCGTATGCCCCAAGAACGAGAGCATCGCCAACATCGCACGTCTGAACCGCGAGTTCATCAGTGCCAAACTGGCCGACTGATACACAGCATCACGCTGAAAAAAATTGACCGCTGCGGAGGGTGCCACCCGGCACTTTCCGCAGCGGTGCTGTTTGTATGCACACCAGTCCCCTGGACCTTATGATTGCTTACGCAGCAGGAGGGTGAGCACCACAGGTACGCCAATGAGCGGCGTGATGGCAGCCAGAGGCAGTACGCCACGCTCGCCGGGCAGATGGCTCAGCACAAGGGCCAGCAGAGCCACGTTGGCTCCCATCAGGGCGGTGACGGGCAACATGCGGCTGTGGTCGCTACTGTGCAGCAGGAGGCGGGCTATGTGGGGCACGGCCAGACCGATGAACAGGATGGGGCCGCAGAACGCCGTGACGAGGGCTGTGAGCATGCCCGTGAGGAGCAGCAACACGGTGCGGCAGCGGCGCACGTGCACGCCGAGGTTGGCCGCATAGTCGCTGCCCAGCAGCAGCGCATTGAGCGGACGGGCCATCAGCCACACGCCACCGAGCAGACACACTACGCCGAGGCAGTAGTAGGGAATGTGCGCACGGCTCACCCCGCCGAAGTCGCCCATGCCCCACACCACAAAGGAGCGTACGCCCTCAGCCGTGGCAAAGAAACTCAGCAGCGAGATGACGGCGCTCAGTGCAAAGCCTATCATGACGCCTGCCACAAGCAGCGCCAGACGTCCGCGTAGCCACATGCTGCACAGCACGAGCAGCAGCATCACAGCCATAGCGCTGAGCATGGCCATAAGCACGGTGAGCACAATGCCGCCTGCTTGCATGCCCGCTATGGCCGCCGTGCCACCGCACAGCAGCAGGGCTACCGCTGCGCCGAGCGAGGCTCCGCTGTTGACGCCCAAAAGCGAGGGATCGGCCAGCGGGTTGGCAAAGAGCGTCTGCATCACCAGGCCCGACACGGCCAGCGCCGCACCGCTGCACACGGCAGTGAGGGCCTGCGGCACGCGGTAGTCGAGCACAATGAAGCGGGCTGTGTCGGTAGCCTCGTGGCCACACAGCACCTGCCACACTTCGGCGGCAGGCAGTGACACGCTGCCGGTGAGCAGCGCCAGCGGAAAGAGCAGGAGCAGGAGTAGGAAGGAAATTTTCATGAGGTGTGGGAGAAAGAATACGGGTGGCAGGAATGACGGCACAGCGGCCAGAAGGAAAGGCGTCGCAGCGGGGCATGCTTACTCAGTGAGCAGGCGGTAGTAGCGCGTGGCGCCTTGCAGCGAGTCGCCGGCCAGTTCGGGATGGCAGAGCAGCACGAGGTCGCGCAGCAGGAGGTCGGGGTGAAAGGGCGTTTCTTCAAAAAAAGGAACACGCAGCGTGTTGCACACCCACACATGGCGCTGCTTCCAGGCCGCCATGCCCGCAGCAGCACGGCAGGAGGCGGCGAGCGTGGCATAGGTGTAGTCGGCCTTGCCTCCGTGTTTCACCAGCCAGAGGTCGGCTGAGGCGGCCCGGGCATAGACGTGTTCTTGCGTCAGCGCCAGACTGCCGCGCTCAGGACGGTCTGCCCAAAGGTAGCGTGCGCCGGCATCGGCAAAGAGGCGGCCCATGGTGCTCTCTCCGCCGGGCTGATACCAAGTGGAGGAGAGGGGCACGTCGCAGAAGAGTGTGGGGCGACGCGTAGCTGCCTGAGCCTGGCGGCGGAGTGCCTCGTAGCGCGTTTCCACTTGGGCAAAGAGGCTGTCGGCCTGCGCCCCGCAGCCCATGAGCATGCCGTAGAAACGCATCCATTCGGCCCGTGCCAGGGGCGATGCTTCCATGTAGTCGGCGCACACGATGAGGGGAATGCCCGTGGAGGTGAGGGCGCCGTAGCCCGCATTTTCGAAGGGCGACACCCATACAGCGTCGGCCTGCACGGCGCGCAGCGTCTCCACATTGGGCTGCATGCTGCTGCCTAACGAGGCCACGTGCCCAGAGCGCAGCATGCGTTTCACACCGTCGCCTACCACATAGCCGGTGTCGGCCATGGCTGCTATGAGGCGCTGCAAGCCCCATTCACAGAGCAGGGCGGCGTGCACGGAACCTGTGAGGGCCACCCGCCGCAGCGGGGTGCGTACCAAGGTGCCGGAGGGCAGGGT
This sequence comes from Bacteroidales bacterium, assembly GCA_004557185.1. Taxonomy (GTDB): domain Bacteria; phylum Bacteroidota; class Bacteroidia; order Bacteroidales; family Bacteroidaceae; genus Alloprevotella. Next base: position 26,829 of record SFEP01000031.1, on the reverse strand, counting down.
GTGCGGTAGTTGATGGCTCTGTGGCACGAGCACGTAGCGCGCCAATTCGCGGCCTTTGTGCCATGCGTCGTCTACGGTGACCAGCGTAAAACTGTCGGTGCGTGTGATGTGGAGCAGCGTGGCGTGGCGCAGGGCCAGCGTGTCGCCATCCACAGCGTCGGGGCGCGACGGTGCGCAGCCCGTGGTGTGCAGAGCAAGCAGCAGGAGCGGCAGCAGTAGGTGAATGAGGGGAGATTTCATAAAGCAGTTTATAAGAAATGGGTAGCACCGCAAAATGAGGCGCTTTAGCCAGGAAGTCGCCGTTTACGTGTATATAAGAAATGGGCAGCGCCGCAAAATGAGGCGGCCGTGCACAAGACCACACAATTTAATTTTCGCCGGGTAGGGCAGCGCCACAAAACGAGGCGGCCGTGCACCAGACCCTTGCGTCTGTCTGCTCGGCCGCCTTGTCGGGGTCTGAATTATTCGGTCAGGGTGATTTCGCCGGCGATGCTCGTTTGCATGAGCTCTTTGATGTGCTCGTGGCTGTAGCCGTGGCCGAGTAGGAACATGAGTTTGGTGACCATCGACTCAACGGTGCTGTCGTAGCCGTTGATGACGCCGGCTTGCAGGAGCTGTAGCCCTGTGCCGTAGCGCCGCATTTCCACCGTACCCTGCGAGCACTGTGTGATGTTGACCACAATCACGCCCTTGTCCACAATCTTGCGAATGCGTTCCACGAGCCATGCCTTTTGCGGCGCGTTGCCCGAGCCGTAGGTTTTCAGGATGATGGCTTTAATGTTTGGCACGGCCGTCATAGTGTCCACAATCTCTTGGCGTATGCCGGGGAAGAGCGTAAGTATAAGCACGTTGTTGTCGAGCAGATAGTGCGGCTTGAAGGGAGCCTGCGGTGCGGGGCGGCGTATGAGGTGCTCGTCGTACTTGAGGTGGATGCCGGCGTGAGCGAGCGAGGGATAGTTATAGGAGCGGAAGGCGTTAAAGCCCTCGGCATTGATTTTTGTGGTGCGGTTGCCGCGCATCAGGCGGCTTTTGAAGAAGATGCACACCTCGGGCACCATCGGTTCGCCCTTGGCGTTGCGTGCGGCGGCTATCTCGATACTCGTCAGCAAGTTTTCCTTGCCATCGGTGCGCAACTGGCCGATGGGCAGCTGTGAGCCGGTGATGATGACGGGTTTCCCCAGATTTTCGAGCATGAAGCTCAAGGCCGAGGCCGTGTAGGCCATGGTGTCGGTGCCATGCAGGAGCACGAAACCGTCGTACGAGGCGTAATGGTCGGCAATGATATGGGCTATTTTCACCCAGTAGCGCGGCTCCATGTCGCTGGAGTCGATGGGAGGGTCGAAGGCGAGCGCGTCAATGTGGTAGTTGAAGCGGTTCAACTCGGGCACATAGTGACGAAACTGCTCGAAATCGAAGTTCTCGAGTGCGCCCGTTTCAGGGTTTTCTATCATTCCGATAGTTCCGCCCGTATAAATAATAAGGATGTGTGGGGTGCGAAGCTTGTCCATAGGCGCAAAAGTACCAAAAAACGAGCAATCTGTTAGCGCGTGTAGCGTAATACCCGCTGCTGAAGAGGCTGCATTTCAGAACAACTGCTGAAAACGCACACTTCCCTTGTCATTCAGGTGAGGTATCTCCCTTCCCGCTGTGTGCGAAGGCGTGGTTGGTCAGAGCCTCGCACAATAAACACAGACGGGCGGCACACCTGATGCGATGTGCCGCCCGCTGCTGTGAGGGAGAAGCCGGACGGTGTGTCATCATGGCCAATCTGCTTCGTTGCTATCGGCATTTGCATTTTGACACACCCTCGGCGGGTTTACTTCTGGTAGATCTTCACTTTGTCGCCCTTGTAGTCCACGGCCATGATGTAGCTGGCATTGGAGGGGAAGATGACGAACGTGTAGCGGCTGGACATCTGGCTGTCGCCCAAGCCGAACATGCTGAGGTGAAGCAGGTTGCCGTTAGCGTCGTAGGTTTCGTAGCCTACAGCGCCGGCCCATGCGTCGTTGTCCACCTTTACGAATTTGTCCGAGAGCGTGCAGCCGTTGCCCACGGTGCCAGCGGTGAGTGCCACCTTGTCGCGGAAGCGTTGCCAGTTGTAGGCGTTGATGAAGTTGAGACCCTTGGGGGCTTCGGGATAGTTCTTCGCAGCCACTTCCTGCTTGAGAGCGTCGCACATGGCTTGGGTAATGATGTTCCATCCCGGCGAGTAGTCCTCGATGTAAGCCTTGATGGGCTTCAGCAAGCCGGCCTTCTCGAAGAAGGGCAGGAGGTTGATTTGTGCAGCCTCGCAGAAGCGGCGCATCATTTCGATTTGCTGCTTACCGTTGGTGTTGAACTTCGAGCGGTCGAAGTCGTTGCGGTAAGAGTTGATCATGGTGCCGAATGCTCCGGGAGCAGCGCCCACTTCTTCGGTGTAGAGTTCGAGTTGCCAGAAGGGTACAACCTTTGTGAAGTGGCAGTAGTTGCGCGTGGGTGTGGTGACGTTGGCGCCCTTGTTGCCGTTCTCGTCCTCGCTGGGCACGGTTACCATGTCGGGTTCTGTGCCGTGATAGTCCACACCGTCCTGCAGTTGCCATGAAACACCCTTGCGCACACCTTCTTCGAGGTGAGCCTGGAACTTACCGCCGCGCTTGCCGGCGTAGGCGTCGATGCCGATAACCTCATCCTCGAGGCGGTGGTGGCCTGTGCCGAAGTTGTCGGCGGCGCCCACCTTGTGCTCTACCCATGCAGCGTAGATGTTGTTGGTGGTTTCGCCGCACCCCGACCACTTGAAGCCCGGGAAGATTTGGTTGTTGTGGCCCAGTTCGTGTGCAATGCCCCAGTAGCTGAAGTTGTCGGCGTCTACCCAGCCGTCAAACATGCCGAAAGCGGCGGCAGCGCCTGTGCCGTCGGCATACATGCCAACGCGTACGGGGCGTGCAATCTGGTGGTTGACGGGTTCGCAGTTATACTTCTGCATACCCATGATTTCACGTTCGCGATAGATGACTTCGTTGTAAATCTTCGCCAGTTTTTCGCCGTTGGTGGGCGTAGCCTTGCGCAGCAGGTTGACGGGAGCCACCACGTGGAGGCGCTGGGTGATGATGTCGAAGTTGGGCGACTTCACGTTGGCCAGCAGACGCACGTAGTCGTCGTTGTTGTGGCGTGCAGCGTCGAAGTAGCCGCTCTCGGTGGCCAGGGCAAAGTGCAGCTTCACCTTGGGAGCAGCCGCGTAGTTGTCGGCAAAGTAGCTCACGTAGGCGTTACCGCGGTGCGAAGCCTTCACCAGGTTCAGGCCGTTGTGCAGCGGGAAGTAGCTGGTGGGCTGGCCTTCCCTGTCGATGTCGGCGGCGGTGCTGAAGTTGGCGATGCAGAGGCTCACGGGGTAGTCATTGCTGATGCCCGTAGCGAAGATGCCAATCTGGTCGCCGGCTTCGAAGTAGATGCCCGTGGGGTTCTCATAGGGGTCGTAGCCGCACGAAAGTTTGTAGACGTCATACATGTGCTGACGCGTTTCGTAGCAACCGAACTCGCCTACGCGGAACTCGGTGGAGTAGCCGCCCTTGATGAGTTCAGAGGCCAGTTGACGCAGGTAGGGGTTCGAAATGCCTGCCACGTCGGCAGCCGTCACGCCGTCCTTGAGCTGGTAGCAGAGGCCGTTGGTGAAATACTGCGCCATCTCCATGTTCGCGCTTTGGTCCTTTTGGTAGAACGTCATTTCGGCGCAGCTGGCAAAGTCGTTCTTACCCGTTTTCACCGTGATGCGTACCTTCTGCACATTGTCCACGCCTTCGTTGCCGAAGTTGATGGTCGAGGCCGAAGAGCTGAAGCCCAGGTCCTCCGTCGCAGCCTCGTAGAAGAAGGTGGGGTTGGTAGCGAGCGCATACTCCACCTTCACTTCGCCGAAGTTGCCGTTGTCGTTGCCCGATCGCGGTGTATAAACAAGGTAGTCCACGTGCGATGCCTCCTTGAGCGTGTAAGTCAGGGTGAAGGGGAAGCCGCCTTTGCTGTAGGGCGAGTGCCACAGCGTGTTGTTGTTGCCGTCGTAGGTGAGTTCAATGCCCTCGCCGCTATGTGAAGCCGATGCTGTAGCGCTGGCAATTTCCAGTTTCGTGTCGCCCATTTCGCTCACCGAGGAGTTGGGGAGTTGCTTCACCACCAGTTCGCGCTGGTAGGCACCGCCGTCGGCTGTGAGGCGGAAGGTAGCGTAGCGCGGGTTGATGTTGTCGTAGTAGTAGGAGCAGCAAAAGGTGATGTTACCGTTGGCCTCCTTGCGGAAGCTCACCCAGTCGGCATCGGCGGTCACCTTCTCCACCGAGTATTCGGCCACGTTCGTCATGACGGCCACGTTGTTGAAGCCGGCGGCGTAGGCCACGTTCACGGTGTCCTTGCTCGTCATGATGTAGGCTGCCTTCTGGTCGTCGGCAGCGAGCTTGAGCACCTGAGCCTGTGCGGTCAGGGCGCCAAGAGCCAGCGCGCAGAGGCTTGTTTTCAATATGTTGTTCATGATAGATGCTTAATTATGTGAGCGGCCTGGCGGCGTGCTGCCGTGGGGTGGCAAGGCAGACTGTCTGGCCGCGAAGAAATTGTGTGGGGATAAGGATAAAACGTTAGGGCACTACCACCTTCTTGCCATTCACCACGTAGACGCCTGTGGGCAACTGCCACGTGTGGCTGCCGGGCTGCACGGTAGCGTCGACCACCTGCATGCCGGCGGCGTTGAAGATGCGTACGCGGCTGGCATGCTCGCCCTGCCACTGCAGGCTGCCACGCGAGGTCAGCACGCGGCCATCCTGTGCTGCGCCGTCGGTCACGGTGTGAATGCCCGTGATGTCGCCGATGTTGAAAGGCTTCGTGGTGAACGTCATGTTGGGATACTTGCTGCTGGTCACGGTCATAGTGACGGCGGCAAACTCCTTGCTGAACTTATACTTCTGGCCCGTTTTGCTGAAGTCCGTGCCCGACTTGAGTACGTAGCCGTTGCGGTCCGTGAAGGTGACGGTCGGACTGTTCGTTACGCCCCAGCCGTTCTTCGACACAAAGTCAGCCAGGTCAATGTATTCGCCCGTCTTCCAGTGAGAGTCGGTAATTTCAAAAGCACACTGCGGCTCGAGCGCGGTCGTGATGGGGTGCGCCGTGGTCGAGAGCGAAGGCATGGAGTTGATGAAGAGTGCGTTGTCGTTCAGATAAGCATAGGCACACGTCTTCTTGCTATCCGTGTCCCAGAGCACCGACGTCAGTTTGTTGTGTGCGGCACTCAGGGCGTAGAGCACGGGCGAGCCTTTCGAGAGGTCGAGCGTGGTGAGTTCGTTGTGGTCCACCCACACATCCGTCAGAGCCGGTGTTTCGGCCAGCGAGATGCGCGTCAGTTTGTTGTTTTCCAGCACCACCGATTTCAGGTTGCTGCTACTCGAGAGGGTAGCCGTGCTGAGGGCGTTGTTGCTGGCCCACACCGTTTCGGCCTCCTTCATGATGGTCGATGAGGGCAGTGAGCTGAGCGCGTTGTCGTTGGCCACCAGCCATTTCAGGCGGGCCGACGAACTGAGCGGCAGGCTTTTCAGTTTATTGGCAGCCACGTTCATGTCGTCCATGCTGTTGCTGGCCGATGCGCTGAGGCTGCTCAGCTGGTTGCCCTGCACGTCCACCTGTTCCAGTTGCGTGCATTTCGACAGGTCCACGGAGCTCAGCTCGTTGTCGGCACAGAGTAGTTGCTTGAGTCGGGGAGCCTGCGTCACGTCGAGTGCCGAGAGCTTGTTGCCCTGCACGTAGAGCGCGGTGATGTTCCCGATGGTCGAGCTGATGGTAAGTCCTGCATCCAGCACAGGCACGCTGATGAGGGAGCCGTCGGATGTAATGTCCTGCGTAGCACCGTTGCTCCATTGCAGGGTTACCTTGAGGTCGGCATTCAAGCCCAGCGTGAGGTTCTGCCCTACGGGAACACCCGTGGTCAGCGTCACCTGGTCGGCCTGCATCCGAGCCGTGCCGGCGAGCAGCAGTGCTGCCGACAAGAAGAGAGGTAGTTTTCGCATAATAAGATATAAGGATTAAATAATGATACAATGCAGCAGAGCGCAGCAGGCTTTTCCCGTCAGTTGATGATGAGGAGCGACTGCGTGGCGCTACTGTAGGTTACGTGGTAGCGATACATTTTGGGTCCGGGCTCACCTTCGCGCTGCAGTCCGCCGTTCTGCAGGTCATACACCCTTTGGCAGCGCGGGCAAGTCAGCAGTTCGTGGCCCGTAAAGGCCAGCGAGCGCTGCACCATGTTTTGCTCGTAGCAGGCGGGGCACACCAAGTCGAAGGCGGCCACCTCGTACAAGCCGTCGACGCCCGGCACCGAGGGCGTGCCCACCACAAAGCCAGCCACATACTCCGGCTGGCCGTAGGCTTCGAGCGCCGTGGCGGGATAGGTGGCCGTGAGGCCGTGCGCCGAGGTAAAGGTGTAAAGCCCCGGAGCGAAGGTCACCTTGCACCACTCGCCCGCACTGTTCACCGCCGTATAGAGCGGCATGGCAGCCGTGACGGGCGTGAAGCGGAAAAAGGCCCGCTCGTGAGCGTAGTAGTCCTGCACGTCGTCGGCACACGCCACGGTCAGCAGCGTAGCCAGCAGCAGCGCGAGGTGTCGTAGGCAGCGTAGCGTGTTCATTCCACCAGTGCTTTTTCGGCAGCCAGAGCACGCCCGAAGTCGATGCGGCTCACAATGCCTTGCATGAATGCCTTGATGCGGTCGTTGCACAGGTTGCCCATGCTGCCGGCGTGCGTGTGGTGCACCTCCTTGCAGGGCTTGAAGCGGCCCGCCTCAATGTCGAGGCCCACCTTGCGGTAAGCGTCGCGGAAGGGCATGCCCGCGGCGGCCAGGCGGTTCACTTCCTCCACCGAGAACATGGCATCGTAGCGGGCGTCGTCCATGAGCTGCTCGTTCACCCGTATGCGTTCCACAATGTAGGTAGCCATGTCGAGGCACTCCTCAGCCTGGTCGAAGGCGGGCAGGAACACCTCCTTGATTTCCTGCAGGTCGCGAAAGTAGCCGCACGGCAAGTTGTTCATCATGAGCACCACCTGCTGCGGCAGAGCCTGCAGGCGGTTCATGCGGGCACGTATGAGTTCAAACACGTCGGGGTTCTTCTTGTGTGGCATGATGCTTGAGCCCGTGGTGCACTCGGGCGGCAGCGTCACAAACCCAAAGTTTTGCGAGTTAAAGAGGCAGGCATCCATGGCCAGTTTGGCCACCGTGCCGGCTATGCCCGCCAGGGCAAAGGCCACGTTGCGTTCCGTTTTGCCGCGTCCCATCTGGGCGTACACCACGTTGTAGTCCATCGTGTCGAAGCCCAGCAGGCGCGTAGTCATGTCGCGGTCGAGGGGGAACGACGACCCGTAGCCTGCGGCCGACCCGAGGGGGTTGCGGTTCGTCATGCGGTAGGCCGCTTCGAGCAGCAGCATGTCGTCGGCCAGGCTCTCGGCATAGGCGCCAAACCACAGGCCGAAGCTCGAAGGCATGGCCACCTGCAGGTGCGTGTAGCCCGGCATGAGCACCGCCTTGTAGCGTTCGCTCTGTGCCAGCAAGGCGTCGAAGAGGCGCTGCACGCAGGCCGCTATGCGGCGCAAGCGGTCGCGGGTAAAAAGGCGCAGGTCCACCAGCACCTGGTCGTTGCGCGAGCGTCCCGAGTGAATCTTCTTGCCCACGTCGCCCAGTTTGCGCGTCAGCATGAGTTCCACTTGCGAGTGCACGTCCTCCACGCCGTCTTCAATGACGAAGCGCCCCGCCGCCGCCTCGTGGTAGAGGGCTTTCAGTTCGGTGAGCAGCAGCGGCAGTTCGTCGTCGGCAATGAGGTGAATGCTGTGCAGCATGCTGACGTGGGCAATGGAGCCCAGAATGTCGTAGGGGGCGAGATAGAGGTCGAGTTCGCGGTCGTGTCCTACGGTGAAGCGGTCAATTTCTTCAGTGACCTGTATGTTTTTTTCCCAGAGTTTCATGTCAGAAAGAATAAGCGCAGCCCGTTCGTTGCCTCCTTGGCAGCATGGTGCGCGGGGCTACTACCCCACGTTGCAAAGGTAAATCATTCTCTTTTATATTGATAAGTTTCTCCTTTATTTTTCAGCCAAAGTTCACATGTTGTCGACCAACGGCATCTCCCTCGGCCCCACGCTGAGGGGCAGCCACAGGCCGTAACAGCCCATCCGTGTGCCCCTTTCCGTAAAGCCCCATGCGCCCGCCGCCCCCTACAGGCTGTGCGCGATGCCTTGGCGCGACAAGTTCCGACAGCATCCACTGCATGCCGTGCCGCGGGCTGCAAAAACGAGCAGCCGTGGAACAAAAAGCAGATGCCGTGGGAAAAAGCGGGGACAGAAAAAAGGAGATGCTACGTAAAAAATTTTACGTACGACGTGAGTTTTTTTACGTACGACGTGATATTTTTTACGTAGCATCCCTTTGGGGCTGTCTTTATGCTTGGCAGAAGGGGGAGGGGCGCCGGGCGGATGGTGGGGCGGGGCGCGGCGGGTGGTGCGGGGCGCGTCAGTCGTCGATGTAGCGGCGGGTGAGTCCGCCGAAGGCTTCGATGCGTCGGTCGCGGAGGAAGGGCCACCAGCGTCGCACGTTTTCGGAACGTTTGAGGTCGATGTCGACGAGGAGGATTTCCTCCTTGTCCTGCGAGGCGCGTGCGAGGAACTCTCCCTGCGGGCCGGCTACGAAACTCGAACCCCAGAAGGTGATGCCGTTTGTCTGGCCCGAAGGGTCGGGCTCGTGTCCGGTGCGGTTGACGGCTATGACGGGCAGACCGTTGGCCACGGCGTGGCCTCGCTGCACGGTGGTCCAGGCCTCGCGCTGGCGTTCCTGCTCCTGGGGCGTGTCGGAACTCTCGTAGCCTATGGCTGTGGGGTAGATGAGGAGTTCTGCGCCCTGCAAAGCCATGAGGCGTGCTCCCTCGGGATACCATTGGTCCCAGCACACCTGCACGCCGAGACGTCCTACGGATGTCTGGATGGGATGGAAGCCGAGGTCGCCGGGTGTGAAGTAGAATTTCTCGTAATAGGCCGGGTCGTCGGGTATGTGCATTTTGCGGTAGATGCCCGCAATGGAGCCGTCGGTTTCGAGTACGACGGCCGTGTTGTGGTAGAGTCCCGCCGCACGCCTTTCGAAGAGCGAGGTGACGAGCACCACGCCGTGCTGGCGCGCCAGTGCGCCGTAAAATTCGGTGGAGGGGCCGGGAATGGGCTCGGCCAGATCGCAGAGGTCGGTTTGCTCCGTCTGGCAGAAGTAGAGCGAGTTGTGCAGTTCCTGCAGCACCACGAGTTGTGCGCCCTGCTGTGCGGCTTGTGCTATGGAGGCTGCCAGGCGGGCCTTGTTGGCCTCGACGTCGGCGGTGCAGCGCTGCTGTATGAGTGCGGTTTTCATGAGGAGAGGGTTACGGAGTTCGGGTGATAGGGAAAGAGGGAGCGTGAGGGGGAGGTGTGCAGCCTTGGCCGTTTAGGGCTGTGGCATGACGCCTGTGGGGAACTGCATGGTGGCGCAGTGCAGCGAGCCATGCTGGCAGATGAGGACCCGGCAGTCGATGCCCACCACGTCGCGACCGGGGAAGGCCTGCGCGAGTGTGGCAGCTGCGGCGGCATCGAGGTCGGGCTGCGCGTATTGCGGATAGAGCACGGCCGTGTTCATGACCAAGTAGTTGGCATAGGTGGCGGGCAGGCGCAGGCCGTCGGCATCGTGCAGGGGGCGCGGCATGGGCAGGGGGAGGAGGCGGTAAGGCTCGCCCTTGGGGGTGCGGAAGGCGCGCAGTTGCTGCTGCATGGCCTGCAGGGCGGCGTAGTGCTCGTCGTGAGGGTCGGTGCACTGCACGTAGACGATGGTGTGCTGCGGGCAGAGGCGTGCCAGGGTGTCGATGTGCGAGTCGGTGTCGTCGCCGGCCAGATAGCCGTGGTCGAGCCAGAGCACGCGCTGCACGCCGAGTCGCTCGCAGAGCAGGGCTTCGACATGCTCCTTGCCGAGGGCTGCGTGGCGGTTGGCGTTGAGCAGACACTCGGAGGTGGTGAGCAGGGTGCCCTGCCCGTCGGTTTCGATGCTGCCGCCCTCAAGTTCAAAGTCGAGGCAATCGACGTAGCGCCCCTTGAGCACGGAGCGCAGGGAGGCGTTGATGGCATTGTCGAGCGTGGCCTCGAATTTTCCACCCCACCCGTTGAAGCGGAAGTCGAGCAACTCGGGGCCGTCGTTGGAGACGACGGTGAGGAAGGCGTGGTCGCGTGCCCAGGTGTCGTTGGTGGGGCAGGCGTGGTAGGTGATGCGCTCTGTGGCGCGCTGCGGCAGTTTCTCGTCGATGAGGGCGCGCACGGCGGCCACATCGGGTGCGACGATGAGCAGCGGTTCGCGGATGGCTATTTCGTAGGCCAGGCGCAGGTAGCACTGTGTGACCTCGGGCAGCATGTAGGCCCAGTCGGTGCCGGCGTGCGGCCAGGTGAGCTGCACACCGCTCTGGGGGAACCACTCAGGCGCCAGCGTGCGGTGCAGAAAGAGTGAAGTTTCCTCCTCGCCGGTTTGCGAGAGGAAGTGGGTGAAATAGAGGTCGCCCTGCGGCGAAGCGGGGAAGGTGGTGGTGAGTGCCATGTGGAAGGGTGTGAGCGGATGCGTGCAGGGAGCAGGCGCATCTCCTTATATATATAGGTAGGAATGAATAGCCCCCACCCATCATCAAGGCCGCCAGGTGCGCAGATACTGCACAAAGGCGTCGGTGGTGGCGGGCAGTTCGGGCTGCCCGATGCGCTGTGCGGCGGGGAACTGTGCGGGCAGGTAGCCGTCGCCGCCGAGCGTCATGTACTCGTCGGCCACAAGCACGTAGGAACCGCCTGGGCGGATGACGGTGCGGCGGCCGCCGGGTGCCTGGTAGGTGAGGCGCTTGACGTGGCCTGCGTCGTTGCGCTCGATGTGGAGGTAGGACGTTTGAATCCAGCCGTACTTCATGTTGTGCAGACCGTGGTCAACGAGGTCGATGAGTTGCCGGCCTGTGAGACGGTAGGCCAGGAGGGCGTTGCTGAAGGGCAGCGCCTCGCCCACATGGAGCATGCGTACGGGACCTGCGGCGAAACCTGTGCGAATGCTGCCGAAGTGTGAGCAGCCCACCACGACGTCGTTGGCCGTGAGACCTGCTGCGCTGCGGTAAGCCTCGGCGTATGCCTGGCACACCATGGCGCCGAGTTCGGTTTGCGTGTATTTTTCATCACGTCCGTGCTTGAGGGCGTGGGGCAGCGTGGTGAGCACTTGGCCGATGGGGGTGCCGTCGGGGCTGCAGGTGACGCGCAGCAGGGAGTCGGTGCGCTGCTGCATGGTGAGGGCGCGGCCTGTGAGCACGGCGGGGGGCGTGACGCGCACCAGGTGGGGCTCGACGCGGGTGACCTGCATGGTGGCGGTGTCGACGCTGCAAAGGAGCATGCCCACGTAACGCCCGCAGCTGAGGCCCTGGACCACGGGGTAGGTGTGGCCGTTGATGGTGCCGCACACCTGCTTGTGGCTGTGGCCCGTGAGCATGCCGTGCCACAGGGGCGAACGGACGGCGGCTATCTGGGCGGAGTCGGCATCCTCCCAACAGGGTTCGCCGGTGGCGGAGTCGGTATCGGTGCCCACATGCATGAGCAACAAGCGGAGGTGGGCCTGCTGCAGCGACTGGCCGGCGGGGGTGCGGAGCAGGGAGTCGAGCACAAGGGGATAGCGCCCGTCGAAGGTGAGCCCCTCGATGCGCCGCTTGCTCACTTGCAGCGGTGTGGACGAAGCAATGAGGCCGGCGAAGGCCACCCGCAGGGTTTTGCCGCCAGGCAGCAGGATGTGGCGCTCGGCCGTGGGGGCAATGAAGGAGGGCGGCTGACCGTCGGCAGTGCGGCGCACGTTGGCACAGATGTAGGTGAGGTCCCAGTCGGCGGGGCGTGCCGGGGTGTGCTTCCATTTCACAGCCAGACTGTCCTGACCGTAGTCGAACTCATGGTTGCCCAGGGCTGAGAGGGAGATGCCGAGGTCGCTGAAGAGTTGCGGCAGCAAGGCACCGCGCGTGGCCTTGTAGAAGAAACTGCCGCCGAAGTTGTCGCCGGCGGAGACGACGAGGTGGTTGGGGTAGAGGCGCTTGAGGGAGTCGACCGTGTGCAGCAGTGCCGCTGCGCCGGGCTTGCCCTGGGCATCGTCGCGGGCGAAGCTGGCGTGGAAATCGTTGATGGAGATAATGGCTACCTGTACCTCCTGAGCGCTGAGCGGCTGGCTGATCAGGAGCAGTAAGGATAGGAACAGATGTTTCATAAGAGGGTGGTGGATGGGGAGAGAGGGTGGAGGGAGGCTGCTATACAAGTCATGTGGCAAGGCTTGGTTATAGTAGATTATGCAGGGCTGCCTTCACCTCCTCTATGGGCATTCCTAATGCGCAGGCTATGGTTTCGGCTGACATGTTCATTGCATGCATTCTTTGAATATTGGACTGTTGTGTATTATGTGTGCCTATTTCTATTCCTTTTGCTAATGATTCTGAGGAAGTGTAGTCAACGATGTTGCACAAGTCGCGGTAGGCTTTGAAACTTATTTCATAATTGCGTAATTCAGCTGGAGAATACTTTGCAATTTCAGCCTGTTCAAATAAGCGGGTGAAGACGCGTTCCTGCAAAGCGCGAGGACGTTCTTGCAAACGTGAAAGATTGCGCAGCACGTAGAGCCATTTGTCATACATGCTTACCAGTTCGTCCTCGGTCTTGTTGAACTTCGGCATCTCTAAGTAGATAAATGTAAGTTTATCGTAAAAGACCTTGTGCGTGCAGGTGTCGAGTAACTGGACGTGGTGGCGTGGGTTATTATCCGTGGCCTCATTCTCGAAGGTGAAGTTGATAATGCCAATGGTGTAGACATGTTTTAGCTCGAAGTTCCAGTCTCCTGGCTTGGCCTGTTCCTGAATGGGGAACGTGGCATAGTAAACACTTCTATCCTTGAAGTATTGTTGTGCAGCATTCTGCATTTCCACAATAATCTTCTCACCGCGTTCCGTTTCACAGTACACATCGAAGATGGCCTTGCGTTCGTCGCAACAGGTTCCGAGGTGTTCATTGTTGCGATATTGCAAATCGGTAATGATTTGTTCGCCATTGAACACGGCGTTAAGGAAACTGATGAGCAGTTCCTTATTGATGTCCGTACCGAATAGTTTCTTAAAACCAAAATCGGTATAGGGGTTGATGTATTTGTCTTTGATCTCAGTATTCATATGGCCATTTTCAAGAAAACGTTTCACACCAATCTCAGCCCTATGAGCGGCTCACCTGCAAGCCTTGCTGCGAGATGGACATTTCGACAAAGCGGGCGTTGGGCGTGAGGGGATGCTCGGTGAGTTCGTGACGGATGCGTCGGGCTGCTTCGGCGTCTTTTGCCACCATGTAGAGGAAGCCGCCTCCGCCTGCTCCGGGGAGCTTGTAGCCGTGGCAGAAGGGGTGTATGCGTCGGCAAAGTTCCTGTATGACGGGCGGGTTGGTGCCCGCATCGAGAGCTTGGTTCTGCTTCCAGGTGCGGCTGACCAGCTCGCCATAGCGTTCGAGATTGCTCTGCTGCATGGCCTCGAACAACTGCAGAGCGTGCTGCTTCATGTCGTCGAGGAGGGCGAGGTGGCGTGAGTTGTTGAGGAACATGCCGCGCACGATTTCGGCGAGGATGTGCTTGGCGGTGCGGGTGACGCCTGTGTAGTAGAGCAGGTGGCAGGGACGGAGGTCGGGGTCGGTGAAGAGCGTGTCGGGGAGCCAGCGCGACACGGCATTCTGGTCGAAGCCGCTCTGCGTCTGCAACAGTTTCACGCCGTGCAGCACGCCGCCGTACTGGTCCTGCCAGCCTCCGCCCGTGGTGAGCAGCTGCTCGAGCACCAGGGTGCGGTTGCATATTTCATTTTTGTCCCAATGCAGCCCGCAGAAGTCGCTGAGCGCGCCCAGCACGGTGGCGGCGAGAATGCTGCTGGTGCCGAGGCCAGAGCCTGCGGGAATGGCGGCGAGGAGCGTGATTTCGATGCCGCAGCCGAAGGCCTGCAACTGCTCGCGCAACGTGGGGAATTCCTCGTGGGCAAAGCCGGGCAGGAAGCCGGCGAGGGTGAGGGCCGCCTTGGGGATGGAGAAGGGCGAGCCTACCTTGTTGTAGCGACGGAGCTCGTCGTAGGTTTCGATGCGCTCCATGGCGCCGAGGTCGATGCTGCGGCAGATGATGACAGGCTCCTTGCACGGTTTGACGTAGACTTGCAGGGGCGGCTGGCCATTGAGTTCGATGGCGAAGTTGACCACGTTGCCGCCGGCGATGAGGCTGTAGGGCGGCGTGTCGGTCCATCCGCCGGCCACGTCGATGCGCACGCTGCTGCGGCCCCACACAATCTGGTCGTCGCAGGTGGTCATGCGCGGCGAGCAGCGGCGTCGGAGGACGTTTTCGGTCAGTCCCTCACGCAGCAGACCGAATGCTGTTTCCTCGAAGTGGCGGGCTGCCTCGGCGTCGGTGCTGCGCAGGGCTTCGGAGCGGAACATGGCGTCGTGGATGCGCGTCATGAGCGGTGCGTCGGCGGGTAGGGGCTCGGGCAGCGGACGGCTGTTGGCGGCATAGTCGGCGGCGAGGTGCTTGAGGTTGACCTGATAAAACACGCTTCGGCGCCAGTTGGCAGCCACTAAGGGGATGGTGGCCTGCTGCAGGGCGGTGCGCTGGGCAAAGAGGCGCGGGAGGTTGGCGTGGAGGGAGAGCCCTTCGGCAGAGAGACGGCGGCACTGGCGCCAAAGGGCTGTGCCTTGGGCCGTGGGTGCATCGGCTATCCACCATTGCAGCAGCGCTTCGAGGACATGCAGGTCGTCGGACACGGGGAAGAGGGCTGCGAGCTGGAGGTCGTCGGTGCACTCGAGCTCGGAGGCGTCGATGCCGCGGGCGGCGAGCCACTGTGGGGCTGGCATGTTCATGAAGGAGGTGGTGGGGTCGGCGACGTGGCCTCGGAAGGCATCGTCGAAACCATAGGGGCGCAAGGCGTAGCCCTTTTCACCCACAGGAACCACGTCGACACAGACACCGGCGGGAAGGGTGACGTGCCAGTCGTTGGCAGGAATGCCCGTGATGATGTGGTGGTGGTGGTAGTGCCAGCCGGCGCCGAGGTGCGCATTTTCAATCCACACGTGCTGGGTGGAAGGCTCGGGACGGTTGGCTATCAGGCTGTTCTGCGTGAAGACGGAGGTTTGGAGTTTCACGCCCTTCTGTATGATGTAGCGCTGGTCCTTGACGAGGTTCTGTATGGCCACGCTGGAGTCGATTATGTCGGCGCCGGTGCCGTAGTGGTAGAACTCGCCGCCGGGCAGGGGGAGAATGGCTACGGTGAGGTCGGCCATGAGGTCGTCGGGGCGGGAGGGATTTTCACCCAAAGCACAGCCGAAGTCGCTGTAAAGGTCGTAGGCCTGCGGCATGGGCAAGGCTTGCCCCTGGGGGATGGCGGTTTGGCCGCACATGGCGGGCATGCAGCGCTGCATGAGGCGCATGACGGCCTTGTCGGAGAGGAGCCAGACGCCAATGTCCATGAGCATGAGATGCGACTGTATGAGCTGCGCCTGCGTTTGGGCGTCGGGCTTTTGCAGCATGAAGTCGAGCACGGAGGGGGTGGAGCGCTTCATGAGGAAGACGCCGTGGTGCGATGCCTGCTGCGGGTCGGCCCACAAACCGTAGCACACGACGTCGGCCTGGGGAATGGCCTGCAGGGGTTCGGTGGCGCGCAGCAGGACGTCGCCGCTCACCACCAGCGTGCGGAGCGACTGCGGGGCTCGGTCGAGCAGGTTGCGGTAGAGCGGAAGCTGCTGGTCGAGCAACGTCTGGTTGATGCGCTGGCCGCGGGCCCAACGGAACACGGGGATGGGTGTAAGGATTTTTCCACTGGGTGCGTAGGCTGGGAGACGTCGGCTCTGTCCGCCGGCGTGCAGGAGGATGCGCTTTTCCTGCGAAAGCCATGCGGCGAAAGGCTCTGCGGGAGACTCGGCGCGCTGGGCCTGCGCCAAGAGCCAGGCTGTGCCGCCGCCCGACCCGAGCTTGTGGCCTACGGGGTCGGAAGTACAGAAAAATTCATCGCGACTGAGACCTGTGATGTCGTGAAAGTTGTCGACCACATGAGGTGGCAGCGAAAGAAGTTTCTTCATAGGATGGTTGGTGTGGAAAGAAGTTGGCTGGGCATGGGGTGCTTGGTGCCGGATGCTGGATGCGTGGGGCATGAAGCCGCTGTCTAAGCATTTTACGCAAACTGCATTTTACGTATGAAGGCTCGTGATGAAGCCTTTGGTTGGGCATTTCACGCATGAAGGCT
This sequence comes from Bacteroidales bacterium, assembly GCA_004557185.1. GTDB lineage: Bacteria > Bacteroidota > Bacteroidia > Bacteroidales > Bacteroidaceae > Alloprevotella. Next base: position 10,540 of record SFEP01000031.1, on the reverse strand, counting down.
TATGCCTTACGGTTCACGCGGCCTGTGTCGGTGCGGCTCAATGATGAACCCGCCGGCACAGGCCGCGTGTGTGGTGGGGTATGCTTGCTGCAGTGCAGTGGTGAGGCGTAAGCCGCGCGCTCCTATATATATAATGGAGGGGTGGGGCGTGCGGGGCCGCCCTCTCCCACTTAGATACGGGCCGCCTCGGTTACGTTTTCAATCATCTTGAGTTCGGTGCAAATGGTCTGCACGTCGTCGGTGTCGAACACGCCAATGGTGAGTTTGCCTTTGAAAATGCCGTCGTTGGTGTCGAGCTCGATGCGTCGCACCACGAAGTGCGAGAGCTTGCGCAGCACGTCGGCTATGGCGTAGAGCACGCCGTTGGAGTCGATGCCTCGCACCTGGAGGCTAACGTCGAAGAGGAGGATTTTGTGGGTGTCCCAGCGGCAGGCAATGATGTTGTTGCCGTAGCGTGTTTTGAGTTTGACTGCCGTTTCGCAGGCCCGTTTGTGTAGTTGCAGTTTGCCTTCGGGGGTGATGTAGCCCATGACGTCGTCGCCTGGAATGGGGTGGCAGCAGTCTGCCATCTCGCAGCGCTCGATGGTAGCCTCGTTGAGCACGAGCACCTCCTTGCGGTTGAGGTTTTTCACGAAATCGTCGTCGTGAGCGGCATGCGTTTGCTGCGTCGGCTTTTGGCTTTTTCCCATGAACGGCAGGAAGCGTCGCCAGCCTTTGTTTGGCGTTTTGCCCCGCACGAAGTCGATGGCGGCGCTGTCGGGCTTCACCTTTTCCTCGCCCAGGTTGAGGTAGAGTTCCTCCAGCCGCGGGAAGTGGTAAAAGGTGCGCACCTTCTCTGCCGTTTCGGGCGTGAGTTCGAGGTCGTTGTCAGCGAGGAATTTGCGCAGAACCTCTTCGCCACGGCGCTGCATTTCGCGTGCATTGCGCCGCAGAATAGCCTGTATCTTGCCGCGAGCTTTGGCTGTGGTGGCAAAGTTGAGCCAGTCGGGCTGCACGTGCATGGTGCGTGAGGTGAGCACCTCCACCTGGTCGCCGCTCTTGAGCTTGTAACTCAGCGGCACGAGGCGGTGGTTCACCTTGGCACCGAAACAGTGCGAGCCCAAGAAGGAGTGTATGGAAAAGGCGAAATCGAGCGCGGTGGCACCGGCTGGCATGGTTTTCAGTTCGCCTTTGGGCGTGAAAACCATGATTTCGGAGTTGTAGAGGTTGAGCTTGATGTTGTCAAGCAGGTCGAGCGTGTCGGGCTGCGGGTCGTCGAGTATTTCCTTGATGGAGTTGAGCCAGCGGTCGAGTTCGTTCTCGTCGTACTCTGCGTTCTTGTCCTTGTACTTCCAGTGGGCGGCAAAGCCTACCTCGGCAATGTCGTCCATGCGGTCGGAACGAATCTGCACTTCAATCCATTTGCCCTGCTTCGACATGAAGGTGTTGTGCAAGGCTTGGTATCCGTTGGTTTTGGGGTTCGATAGCCAGTCGCGGAAGCGTGTGGGGTGTGGCTTGTAGATTTCGGTGATGGCTGAGTAGATGCGGAAGCACTCGTCCTTTTCGTGCTGACGGTCGGCTGGGGTAAAGATGATGCGTATGGCCAGAATGTCGAACACCTCCTCGAAGGGGATGTGCTTGTTCTGCATTTTCATCCATATGGAGTAGGGGCTCTTGACGCGTGCCTTGATGGTGTAGTTCACGCCCATGGAGTTGAGTTTCTCCTCGATGGCGGGTGTGAAGCGGGCAATGATGTCGTCGCGCTCCATGGCCGAATCGTCGAGTTTCTGGAGCACTGAGGCGTATTCCTCGGGGTGTTCGTATTTGAAGCTGAGGTTTTCGAGTTCCGTCTTGATTTTATTCAGCCCCAGACGGTCGGCAATGGGTGCGAAGATGTAGAGTGTTTCACCCGCTATCTTGTATTGCTTCGAGGGCAACATGCTCGACAAGGTGCGCATGTTGTGGAGGCGGTCTGAAATTTTGATGAGGATGACGCGTATGTCGTCGCTCATTGTCAGCAGCAGTTTCTTGAAGGTTTCGGCCTGGAGTGATGCCTTGTCGCCGAAGATGCCGCCCGAAATCTTCGTGACTCCCTCCACAATGTTGGCCACCTTCTGACCAAAGAGGTTGCACAGGTCTTCGTTCGTGTAGTCGGTGTCCTCCTCCACGTCGTGCAGCAGTGCGGCGCAGATGGAGGTCGACCCCAGCCCGATTTCGCCGCATGCTATCTGCGCCACGGCTATGGGGTGCAGGATGTAGGGCTCGCCAGAGCGTCGGCGCACGCCTTTGTGGGCCTGTTTGGCAAACAGGAATGCTTTGGTGATGATGTCGACCTTGCGTCGGTGGTTCGAGGCAAGATACGTGTCGAGCAAATGTTGGAATGCGGCGTTGATGAGTTCCTCGTCCTTTTGCTCCTGTTCGGTGAGGGGTTTGGTAGGGCTGTCCATAGCGTGCGGATTTGAGGGGTTCTGCTGTGCTGGAAGCTGCGTAGAGGCTGTTGTATGGGGCGCGTTTTTTGGGGGAGAGAGGATGGATGACGTATGCATCCTCTGCAGCCCGCTTTGCTTGGGGTGATTTATTTCACCTTCAGCGAGCGTCCTGCCCTGATGTTGTCGCCTTTCAGGTTGTTCAGCTTGCGCAATTTTGCCACGGTCGTATGGTTGCGGCGTGCTATTTCGCCGAGGGTGTCACCTTGGCGTATGGTCACGCTCTTGCTGCGTGTAGATTTTTGCTTGCTCTTCGATGAGTGTCGGCTGCTGCGGCTCGAGGTCGATGCGGTGCTGCGTCGCTGTGCGGCCACCGAGCGGTTGTCCAGTTTCTCGTCCACCTCCACTTTGGTGCGGCGTGTGAGCAACTCTTCGGTTCGGTAGTTGTAGATGGAGTCGCGCAGGTCAATGAAAGCGTTGAGCTGCTCTGTGGGCAGGCAGATGGCCGACGGTTCCGACGTGCCGGGAATGATGTCGGTGCGGTATTGCGGGTTGAGGGCCTTGATGGCGCTCTTGTCAATGCGGCACAGTTCGGCTATCTGGTCCATGTGCACATCCCTCGTCACGGTGATGGTGTCGGTGGTCACGGGGTAGCGTGTCTTCATGGGGCAGATGTTGTGCGCACAGTAGTAGTTCATGATGTAGTTGGCGGCTATGAATGCTGGCACGTAGCCGCGTGTTTCGCTGGGCAGATAGGGGTAAATGGTCCAGTAGTCCTTGACTCCCCCTGCTCGGTGTATGGCCTTGTTCACCGTGTTGGGCCCGCAGTTGTAGGCTGCAATCACCAGGTTCCAGTCGTTGTAGATTTTGTAAAGGTCGCTCAGGTAGCGTGCTGCTGCCCACGTTGCCTTGTAGGGGTCCTGCCGTTCGTCCACCAGGCTGTTCACCTTCAGTCCGTAGCGTTTGCCTGTCGACAGCATAAACTGCCACAAGCCTACTGCGCCGGCATGGCTGCGGGCCAGGGGGTCGAGTGCCGACTCGATGAAGGGCAGATACTTCAGTTCAAGCGGCAGACCGTAGTAGTCCAGCGCTTCTTCGAAAATGGGTACGTAGAAGTTGCCCGCCCCCAGCATGTAGGCCACCGAGCGTCGCAGGCGTCCGCTGTATTGGTCAATAAACTTCTGCACCACGGCGTTGTAGGGCATTTCCATCACCACGGGCAGCCGGCGCAAGCGGTCTTGATACTCCTCGTTCGTAAAGGTGGGGTTGTAGTCAGGGTTTACGCACGTCGTGTCGGGGTAGAGGTATTTCTGCGCCATCCAGGCTGTGAGCAGCGTGTCGCAGTCCAGCGTCATGCCCTCGGGCAGTTCTATCACTTCGTCGCGGCCGCTACGGTCGTCGTGCACGGTAATTTTGTTGTCATTCTGGGCATGTATCGGCGCAATGCCGACAACCAGTGCCAGTAAGATGCTTTTCAGAGTTTTCACTGTGTGTGTGCTTCTTTATTTTTGGGGGGAAAATGGCGTAGCCAGGCTCCGCGTCCCCTATGGTTAAATCATATACGGCGTGAATGAATGGCACGAAATAGCCCCTACCGCCATCCCGAGCCTCTACCTATGCTCAGAAGTGCAGGCTGCACCCCAGGCCATAGGCGTTGTGTGGCTTCACCGAGCCCGTGCCCTGCGTCGGCATCACGGCGGGTGCTATGCGCATGCTCAGGTCGGGGGTAATGTCGAATTCCGACAGATGTGCATCCACGTAGGCATCAATCACCGAGAGCAGGTAGACGCCCACAAAGCAGAAGGCGCTCAGGTCGCGGTAGCGGCGGTAGAAGTCTTTCTTCCGTTTGAACACGTTCTTGAACTGTTCCTCGCGGCCGCTGATGTCGTAGCGTGGCGGCAGCATGTCTAGGTAGCTGTGGGTGTTCGGGTCGTCGTCCATGATGTCCAGATAGGCTTGCGAGTAGTCGCGATACATCATCTGGTTCCACATCAGAGCGTAGGCACATCCCAAGAATCCGCCATACACAAACGGCAATTTCCAATACTTTCTGTTGTATATCTGTCCGGCGCCAGGAAACACCAGCGAGAGCCACAGCGCCCGTTGCGGGTTGGGCACAAACTGCTTCTTGGGCACCCTCACCCGTCCCTTGCGCTTCATGAGCGAGTCGGCCACCTGCCCCAGCCTTAGCGTGTCGGCGTGAGCGTCGGCAGCCAGCAGCGTGTCAGGCTCGTCGGGGGTTATGAGCGTGTCGGGGGGCAAGGCCGTACCGTCAGTGCCGAAGGGTTGTGCGGAATAGACGGGCAAAGCCGGAGCGCTTGTTGTAGCCCCGGCTTCGGCGTATGTCGCAGCCTCTGCCTTCAAGCAGACGCCTATCCATATCCACATCCATAGCACCTTGTGCCACAGCCCTTGCGTCATGCCGTTCTTCTCTTTGTTGTTGTTTTTTGGAAAAAATGCTACTCGTCCTGATGCTGCGGCTTCATGCGTTGATGCGGTCCAGCATGCTGATGATGCGTTCCAAGTCCTCCTCCGAGTCAAAGGGGATGGTAATTTTGCCTTTTCCCTGCTGGTTGCACGTCATCTGCACTTTCGAGCTGAACACGTCGCTCAGCCTGTTGCGCAGTTCGGCAAATTCCTCGGGCAGGCGTTTCGCCGTTTTGTCGCTCAGTTTGTGGCGTCCGCTGGTCAGCGTCTCACCGTTGTTGAGTTGCTTCACCATTTCCTCCACCTGTCGCACCGAGTATCCTTTTTCCTTTATCTCGTTGAAGAGTTTCACCTGCAGCGAGGGTTTGCTCAGTCCCAGCAGGGCACGTGCATGCCCCTGGTCCATTTCCTTGTTCTGCAGGGCCATTTGCACCTGTGCCGGCAGTTTGAGCAGACGCAGAAAGTTGGCTATCGTGGCGCGGTTCTTCCCCACCTTTTCCGACAGTTTCTCCTGTGTCAGGTCATACTGTTCTATCAGGTTCTGGTAGGCCAGTGCTATTTCAATGGCGTTCAGGTCTTCGCGCTGAATGTTCTCCACCAGCGCCATTTGCATCATGTTCTCGTCGTCGGCGGTGCGTATGTAGGCAGGTATGCTGCTCAACCCCGCCATTTGCGAGGCTCTCCAGCGGCGTTCGCCCGCTATGATTTGATACGTGCCGTCGTCCATCTTTCTCAGGGTGATGGGCTGAATGATGCCTATCTGCCTGATGCTCTCCGCCAGTTCGTTCAGTGCCTCTGCGGCAAACTCTCGGCGGGGCTGGTTGGGGTTGGCTTTTATCTTGCTCACGGGCACTTCGCTGATGCTCGACGACCCGCTCGTATGCAGTTCGTCGTCAGTGGATATCAGGGCGTCGAGCCCGCGTCCCAGAGCGGGAAATTTCTTGTGCGCTGCCATGTTGTCAATAGGGGGTGGGGCTTGTTCAGCCCTCGTTCTTGTTGATGATTTCCTTAGCCAGGTTCAGGTGATTCTTGGCCCCCGTAGAGTCTGCGTCATACAGAATGACGGGCAACCCGTGGCTCGGAGCCTCCGACAGTTTCACGTTGCGTTGTATCACCGTTTTGAACACCAGTTCCTGGAAGTGGCGTTTCACCTCATCGTATATCTGGTTGGCCAAGCGCAGACGCGAGTCGTACATCGTGAGCAGGAAGCCCTCAATCTCCAGCCCGGGGTTCAGTTTGCGCTTCACTATCTTGATGGTGTTCAGCAGTTTGCTGATGCCCTCGAGGGCAAAGTATTCGCACTGCACGGGTATAATCACCGCATGGGCTGCCGCAAGGGCGTTCACCGTCACGATGCCCAGCGAGGGCGAGCAGTCTATCAATATATAGTCGTATTCCTTGTCAGCCGAAGCCAGCATTTTCTTGAACACGTAGTCACGCTCAGGCACATTGAATAGTTCCACCTCTGCGCCTGCCAGGTTGATGCTCGAGGGCACCACGTCCAGGCGTTCTATGTCGGTGGTGTAAATGGCATCGTGTATGTCTGCTCCATTTATCACCACGTCATACACGGAGCATTCCACTTTGCTCAGGTCCACCCCCAGCCCCGATGAAGCGTTGGCCTGCGAGTCGGCGTCCACCAGCAGCACCCTCTTCTCCAGCGTGGCCAGTGAGGCTGCCAAGTTCATGGCAGTAGTGGTTTTTCCCACACCGCCCTTCTGATTGGCTAAGGCAATAATTTTGGCCATATTTTCAGGTTCTGAATGACTGTGCATGCCACCCTGCATCCTTTCTGCAAGGCGCATCACTGCATAATAGTTGAGATGCAAAGGTAAGAAAAAATCAACGAAGTATATCGCCGTGGCTGTTTTTTAGTATTTTTGTGCTGTTTGCGCCAAGGGCGGCATGCTCCCCGTCTTTTCATCAAGCCTAACGAACCATGGCCAGCGCGCTCCATCAAGGCCATGGCGAGAAAAGGTCGGACGAATGTTCAACCTTTTCGTCAAGCCAAATGAGCACGCCCAAAGCCGATAGGATTTGAGCGATGCCATGGCGAGAAAAGGTCGGATACATATCCAACCCGCCTTAACCATTTACGACTATGCGACCTTACCTGCTTATATCCAACGACGACGGGGTTGATGCCCCCGGACTCCACTTCCTCATCGAAACGCTCCGCCCGCACGCCGACATGCTCGTCGTAGCCCCCGACGGGCCACGCTCGGGTTTCAGTTGCTCCATCACCTCCACGCACCCGCTTACCATCAAAGAGGTGCGACGCGAGGAAGGACTCGTGGTGTGTGCCTGCAGCGGCACGCCTGTCGACTGTGTCAAGATGGCACTCAACCTCTACCCCGAGCGCCGCCCCGACCTCGTGGTGGGAGGCATCAACCACGGCGACAACGCTTCTGTCAATGCGCACTACTCGGGCACCATGGGCGTAGCCATCGAGGGGGCATTGCAGGGCTATCCTTCCGTGGCCTTCTCGCTCTGCGACCATCGTCCCGAGGCCGACTTCACCCCGCTGCGCAGCTATCTCATCGACCTCATGTACAAATGCGTCACCATGGGAATGCCACCCTTCACCTGTTTGAATGTGAACTTCCCCGTGGCGCCCTCCTTCAAGGGCATCAAGGTGTGCCGCATGGCACGCAGCGTGTGGCGCAAGGAGGTGGTAGAACGCCGGCACCCCTGGGGGCCGAAATATTACTGGCTGGTGGGCGAAAACGTGGAACTCGAGCCAGAGGCCGACGACACCGACCGCTGGGCACTGGCCCATGGCTACGTGGCCGTCACGCCCACCCAGCTCGACGTCACGGCCCACGCCTTCATCGACGTCCTACGCGAGGTGCTCTGACGCCCTGCCCACCGGGGGGCTCCCACCCCCTGTGCCTCCAGTTCACCCCTTATCACCTTCCGCATGAAATATTTCCTGATAGCCGGCGAAGCCAGTGGCGACCTCCATGCCGCCCATCTCATGAAGGCGCTGCGCCACTTCGATGCACAAGCTGAGTTCCGCTTCTTTGGGGGCGATGCCATGCAGCAGCAGGGCGGCACCTTGCTCTGCCACTACCGCCACCTGGCCTACATGGGCTTTATCCCCGTACTCCTGCATCTGCGCACCATTCTGCGTGGCCTCGCACAGTGCAAGGAGGCCATCCTCGCGTGGCGTCCCGACGTCGTCATCTTGGTCGACTATCCGGGCTTCAACCTCAAGATAGCCCGCTTCGTCAGGCAGCAAGCCATTTGCCCCGTATTCTATTACATTTCACCCAAAATATGGGCCTGGAAGGAGCATCGCATCAAGGCCCTGCGCCGCGACGTCGACCGCATCTTCTCCATTCTCCCCTTCGAGGTGCCCTACTTCCGCCAACGCCACGGCTACGAAGTGTCGTATGTGGGAAATCCTACCCTCGACGAGGTGCACGCCTACTGCCAGGAACATGGCTCCCCCACCCCCGACGACCGCACACTGGCCCTGCTGCCCGGATCGCGCAAGCAGGAAATCAACGACAACCTCAGTCGCATGCTGACCGCCGCCGCACCCCTTGTCGAGGCCGAAGGCTGGAAACTCGTCATAGCAGCCGCGCCTGCCATACCCCGCGAACTATACCTTAATATAATCGCGCGCGCGGAGGTTCCGCTCCAGTCCGTCGAACTTGTCGACGGAAACACCTACGGCCTCCTCTCGCGTGCCACGGCCGCGCTTGTCACCAGCGGCACCGCTACGCTCGAAACGGCTCTCTTCCGTGTGCCCCAGGTGGTGTGCTACTACATGGCCATGGGGCGCCTCGTCAGTCTGCTGCGCCGCCTCATTCTCCGCACGCCCTACATCTCCCTTGTCAACCTCGTGGCCAACCGCGAGGTGGTGCGCGAACTCGTGGCCGACGGCATGACGCCCGAGCGTGTGCGCACCGCCCTCCGCGCCATCCTGCCGGGGCAGCCCGCACGCCAGACCATGCTCGAGGGTTACGACGAGGTGCGCCGCAACCTTGGCGACCCCGGCGCCCCCATGCACGCCGCCGCCGAAATGGTGGAGCGCCTGCGTGCCGCCCATGCCGAGCCCTCCCACCCATAGCCCCCTCTATTCCGTCTACCCTCCCCGCCTCACCATCCGCCCGGCGCCCCTCCCCCTTCTGCCAAGCATAGGGATAGCGCCAAAGGGATGCTACGTAAAAAATATCACGTCGTACGTAAAAAAACTCACGTCGTTCGTAAATTTTTTTACGTAGCATCTCCTTTTTTCTGTCCCCGTCCCCGTCGGAAATGGATGCGGTGAAGAGAAAACTTCACGGAGTCTGCGTTCTTCTTCACGGCATCGCGTCCTTGCTGCGCACCGCCCGTCCGACAATGGATGCCGTGGGAAAAAGTTACCCCGCCGTGGAAGAAACTTCCCACGCCGTGGAAGAAAGTTCCCACGGCATCTACGTTTTGTTCCACGGCTGCCTGCGCGCACGGGGCGTGGAGGCGGGCGAAATGCTGGCAGACCAGGTGCGTTTTGTGGGGCGGGCGAGGGGACTGGGGCGTTCTGAGAGCGATAAATATGTTGTTGAGCATGTTCGGTGCTATTTCCAGGCCTTTTTCTTGCAAGAGCCGCATCTTCTCTTCATATTTGCAGTCCGCGGTCAAAAAAGTTGAAAAATTTTTTCGGGGCGTAAATCGGCTGTTTGTTATGTAGGAACGCCGTACTTTTGCACTCGCTAAACGGGACGAGCCGCTGAGGCTGACTTCTGAATGGCATTTGATATTTGAAAGATTTACATAAAACGATTTTGTAGAGAAGTACAAGAGACACAGAGCACGCCGGTGTTTAGGCACTGGTGCTGTTCGGGTAGAAGAAAGAAGAACTTGTCATTCCTATTAAAAAATCCACAATGAAGTCAGGATGCGTCCTGGGCGAAACAGAGAAAAACAGATTCATATACATATTACAATGAAGAGTTTGATCCTGGCTCAGGATGAACGCTAGCTACAGGCTTAACACATGCAAGTCGAGGGGCAGCGGGGAGGATGCTTGCATTCTCTGCCGGCGACCGGCGCACGGGTGAGTAACGCGTACCGAACCTGCCTCATACTCGGGAATAGCCTTGCGAAAGTAAGATTAATGCCCGGTGTTCCGCGAGGGCCGCATGGCCTTTTCGGCAAAGTTATTTACGGTATGAGATGGCGGAGGAAGGTCCCCCACATTGGAACTGAGACACGGTCCAAACTCCTACGGGAGGCAGCAGTGAGGAATATTGGTCAATGGGCGAAAGCCTGAACCAGCCAAGTAGCGTGCAGGACGACGGCCCTCTGGGTTGTAAACTGCTTTTAGTCGGGAATAAAATGCGGCACGTGTGCCGCTTTGCATGTACCGTCAGAAAAAGGACCGGCTAATTCCGTGCCAGCAGCCGCGGTAATACGGAAGGTCCAGGCGTTATCCGGATTTATTGGGTTTAAAGGGAGCGCAGGCGGACTTTTAAGTCAGCTGTTAAATTCGGTGGCTCAACCATCGCATGCAGTTGAAACTGGAGGTCTTGAGTGTACACAGGGATGCTGGAATTCATGGTGTAGCGGTGAAATGCTCAGATATCATGAAGAACTCCAATCGCGAAGGCAGGCATCCGGGGTACAACTGACGCTGAGGCTCGAAAGTGCGGGTATCAAACAGGATTAGATACCCTGGTAGTCCGCACGGTAAACGATGGATACTCGCGGTGTGCGATATA
>SFEP01000030.1 GCA_004557185.1 Bacteroidales bacterium | reverse complement strand
GAATGCTTCGCTGTACTTCTGATTTTTACGACTCATTTAGTAAGTTGTTTGGGTTATTAATGGATACTAAATGTGTCTACCTATATCAGTATAAGACATTCTCTATCAGTTTCTTTCGGATTTCAAGAGCATCTGTGTCGCCCAATGCACCATTGGCCAACAAGAATCCAGCCACACCCGAAAGTGGCTTCAGGTGAGAAAGCATGTGCAGAATCCAGGCATAGTTGGCGTTGCTCTCTGGCGGTGTATCGTAGTCTGTCCAACGAGAGTCATTCTTCAAGTTATCATTCCACCAGCCTTTCAAGTTGAAAGGAGGATTGGCCATGATATAGTCAAAATACAAACCTTTGTGCAGGTCGTTGGTAAAAGTGGAATCGCTTTCCGAACCCAGATGGTGGCTGATGCCACGCAGAGCGAGGTTCATCTTTGCCAAACGATAGGTGGCCGCCTCCTTCTCCTGGCCATATACATTGATACGGCTGATGTCACCCTGTTTGGCTTTTACTAGGTCGGTACTCTGAATGAACATACCGCCAGAGCCGCAACACGGGTCGTAGAGCGTACCATCGAAAGGCTCGATGACAGTAGCGATGAGCTGAACAACATCATGTGGTGTATAGAACTCGCCCTCCTCCTTCGTGGCATTCACGGCAAACTCCTTCAGGAAGTATTCATATACACGACCTATCAGGTCCTTCTCTTCACCAAAAGTCTTGTGGCTGATCTTGTTGACCTCATCCACAATCTTCTTCATGTCGTTGCCGCCAAGATTGCGTTGGGTAAACGTGCCTTCCACGAAACAGCCCTTCAGCGTGGGGTTCGTTTCGCCGATACTGCGCAGAGCCGTGTCAAGTGCCACATTCAGCTGAGGTGCAGCCGTGTTGATGATGGTTGACCAACGAGCCTCTACTGGCAAACCGAAAGTACCATCGGCAAAAGTGGCATCTTCGAAGAATGCCTTAATAATCTCCTCATTGTCTGGATCTAACCCTTCATCAATAAGTCGTTGACGAAGTGAAGCCACTCCATCCTCGTACTTCTCGCCCATAAAGCGGAGGAAGACGAGCGTCAGCATCATATCGCGTTTCTCAAAGAACGAGCCAGAGTTCTTTGCTTGCCTTAATATATCTCTACACTTGAACAAGATATTCTCAAGGTTCAGTGTTTCTTCTTTCTTGTTTGCTTTCTTTGCCATATCTACTTGTTGTTCTTCTATTTCTCAACCAACTATAGTCACATCAATATGATTTACTTCTTCGGTCTCTCTATCACCATATACTTGGCCCCACATTTTGCAAGCGTATCCCAGCCATACGGGCAGTCATCATGCAGATGGAGGTAGTTTTCCACTATGTAAAAAATGTACCTTAGTGGTTGCAAAAAAACAATCCTCCTTCATGGCAAAGATAACACTTTTCGCTCAGGTCATTCAGAAGTTGCCGAATGATTTGATCAAATCTATTACTGCCCGCGCGGACAGTAATATTTGGATTTCATCCGACCTTTTCTCGCCATGGTATCGCTCAAATCCTATCGGCTTTGGGCGAGCTCATTTGGCTTGACGAAAAGGTTGGATTTCATCCGACCTTTTCTCGCCATGGCATCGCTCAAATCCTCTCGGCTTTGGCGCTACTCATTTGGCTTAACGAAAAGGTTGGTTTTCATGGGTGTCTGGTAAACTTGCTTAAGTGCCCCCTAAAACACTGTCGTTAGATAAACCTCAAATGGAAGTGCCGTGGGAAGAAAATCCCCAGCCGTGGAAGAAAGTTCCCACGCTGTGGAAGAAAGTTCCCACGGCGGCCTGTTTTTACGGCCCGCCGCCCTGCCGAAAATAGATGCTACGTAAAAAAGTTTACGAACGACGTGAGTTTTTTTACGTACTACGTGAGTTTTTTTACGTAGCATCTCCTTTTTCCCATCCCCCGCCCCGCCGAAAACAGATGCTGTGAAGCGCACATTTCACGTAGTGCGAGTTTTTGCTTCACGGCAGCCCGTTTACAAGCAAAGGCATTCACTGCCGTTGACGTGTGAGCCTGCTGACTGGGGTGGCCTTGGGTGGCCAACAGGTGCTGATGGGGTGGGCACGACAGTGTGCAAAAAGGGAATTGCCACACGTGTGGGTTGGGGCACGTGTGGCAATTCCTATATGTTAAAGCAGTTCGACACGCGGTGACTCATTCCTCGCGCCAGAAGGCGGCGGTGAAGGGCAGGAGGATGGAGAAGATTTCGAGACGGCCAGCCAGCATGAGGAACGACAGTATCCAGAGTTGGGCGTCGTTCAGTACGTCCCACGCCCCCGTGGGGCTCACCACATGGCCCACGCAGGGACCGACGTTGTTGATGGCTGACAAGCAGAGGCCGAAAGCGTCGAGCAGGGGCATGTCCATGGCGCAGAACACGATGACGCCGGCCATAACCAGCAGTCCGTAGAGGCTGAGAAAGACGAAGATGCTGCGTGCCACCTGCGAGCGTATGGTGGTGTTGTTGACGCGTATGGGGAGCACGGCGTGGGGGTGCAGGGTCTGCTTGAACTCGGTCTTGATGATTTTCATGGTGGTGAGCACACGTATGCACTTGATGCCGCCGCTGGTGGAGCCTGCACAGGCACCGATTATGCCCACGATGGTGAAGAGGAGCCAGAGGCAGGTGGGCCAGGCCATGTAGTCGACAAGAGTGAGCCCCGTGGTGGATTGCATGGAAATGGAATAGAACGCTCCGAGGCGTATGGCATCGTACCAGGAAGCGTGGCCGTGCCACGCCACGAGCGTGGCGCTGACCACGGTTGAGATGGCGAAGATGCAGAGGTAGAGCCGGAGTTCGCCATCGCGCAACACGTCGCGCATACGCCGTTTTACGAAGAAGAGGTAAAGCAGGGTGAAGTTGGTGCCCGCCAGCAGCATGAAGCCCACCGCCACCCACTCAATGGCGGGCGAGTGGAAATAGGCCATGCTCTCCTGATGGGTGGAAAAACCGCCTGTGGCTACCGTCGACATGGCGTGGTTGATGGCATCGAACCAGTTCATGCCCGCCGCAAAGTAGCAGACGGCGCCGCCCAGCGTGAGCATGAAGTAGAGCGACCACAGCCAGCGTGCCGTGGTGCCGATGCGCGGATGCAGCTTGCCCACCTTGAGTCCGGTGGCCTCGGCAGCGAAGAGTTTGAGGTCGCCGCCCATGTTGGGCAGCAGGGCTATGGTGAAAAAGACGATACCCATGCCGCCCAGCCAGTGGGTGATGCTGCGCCAGAGCAGCAGGGAGCGCGGCAGCGAGTCGATGTGCGTCATGACGGTGGCACCCGTGGTGCTGAAGCCCGACATGGTCTCAAAAAAGGCCGCTGCCACCCGTGGCTGCCACCCGCTCACGAGCCACGGCAACATGCCTACGAGCGAAAACACTACCCACGTGAGCGACACGATGAGGAAGCCGTCGCGGCGGTCCATGTGGGGGTCGGCATGGCGGCCGGCCACCCGCAGCAGAATGCCCAGCACGATGGCTACCAAGGCTGGCACGCCAAACATGAGGAGGTCCGTTTCGCCCGCCCACAAGCCGAAGCACATGCAGCCGGCAAGAAGCAGGCTCTCCAGATAGAGCAGGATGCCCAGGGCTTGGTAAACGATAGGAAGGTTTATCACAAAATCAGGATTTGCGATGGGTATGCAATTTTCCCACCAGAGATGTGCGTGAAGAAGAGGGAGGGGGGATTACTTGAAGAACTTTTCGAGTTTCTTGATGCCGCCGCTGAGGCAGAAGGCTACTACCGTGTCGCCGGGATGGAGCATGGTGTTACCGTTGATGAGCACGCCCTCGCCATTGCGCACGAGTCCGCCGAGGGTGACGGTGCTGGGCAAATGGAGGTCCTTGATGGGCTTGCTGGCAATCTTGGTACCGTCGCTCACGGTGAACTCGGCCACGTCGGCATTGGCCACGGTGAGGCTCTTGACGGAGGTGACGTCGGCGCGGAGCATCATCTGGTAAATGTGGCTGGCGGCAAAGGTTTTCTTGTTGATGATGGTGCCTATGTCCATGCTCTCGGCCATGCCGATGTAGTCGGTGTTTTCGACCATAGCCACGGTTTTGCGCACGCCAAGACGTTTGGCTGCCAGGCAGGAGAGAATGTTGGTTTCGCTGTTCTCGGTGAGTGCCACAAAGGCTTGTGCGTGGCGTATGCCCTCCTCCTGCAAGAGTGCGAGATCGCGGCCGTCGCCGTGGATTATCATGGCGCGGGGGTTGTAGATGACCTCGTTGAGTTTTTCGGTGCGTGCCGTGTCGTGCTCAATGATTTTGGCCCGCATGTAGTCGGGCATGGCGTTGGTCAGGTGCACGGCGGTGCTGCCGCCACCCATGATGAAGACGTTTGACACGTCGGGATATTCCTCCTTGCCTGCCACATCGCGAATGTAGTTGATGTACTTGGGCGTGGTCATGAAGTAGACGATGTCGAACTCTCGCAGGCAGTCGCCGCCATGGGGAATGAGGGTGTCGTCGCCTCGCTTGATGGCCACGATGTGGTAGGGGGCATCGGGTCCGCAGAGGTCCTTGAGGGGGATGTCGAGGATGTGCGCGCTGCGTCGCACTTTGACGCCGAGGAGGATGAGGGCACCGTCGTGCACCTCCCACCATTGGCGTATCCAGGAACGCTTGATGTTGTGCAGGATTTCGTGGCCCGCAAGCATTTCGGGGTAGATGATGGAGTCGATGCCCACGGTGCGGAAAAAGTCGCGGTGCTCGGGCAGCGTGTACTCGTAGTTGTCAACACGTGCCACGGTTTTCTTGGCTCCGAGTTTCGAGGCGAGCATGCAGCTTGTCATGTTGTGCGCCTCGTCGGGGGTGACGCCAATGAAGAGGTCGGCCTTGCCCACCTCAGCCTCGCGCAGGGCGTTGATGGAGGAGGGCGAAAGTGGCAGGGTGAGTATGTCGTAGTTGAGGGCGAGGTCGTCGAGGCGTCCCGGCGTTTCGTCCATGAGCGTGATGTCGTGGTGTTCGCGTGAGAGCAACTTGGCCAGATGCGTTCCCACGGCACCAGCGCCGGCAATAATGATTTTCATGATGCGGGTGTTTGATAATCGGCCCGGCCATGTGGCGGCAGAACGGGCTGGTGTGACGGGTGGAGCGACACAGACTGCCGCGGTAAAAATGCCACTTTGTGCGGACTACTTTTACCGCGGCACTTCATGACCGACTGACGGCGGCCGGCATTCATTGCAAGCACTTGAGTAGTGCCTGGGCTATGTGCTCGGCGTCGAGGCCACAGAGGGCGCGGAGCTGGGGCACGGTGCCGTGTTCCACAAACTCGTCGGGGATGCCCAGGCGGGTGATGGTGGGCGAGAAGCCGTGGTCGTCGGCCCACTCGCGCACGGCACTGCCTATGCCGCCCATGCGGGCACCGTCTTCGACCGTGACGATGTGCTTGAACTGCTGCATGACCTCGGTGAGGAGGTCGGCATCGAGGGGCTTGGCAAAGCGGAGGTCGTAGTGTGCTACGCTCAATCCGGGCTGGGCGGCCTCGGCCTGGGCAATGGCCTTGGCGGCCTCGGTGCCGATGGGACCGTAGGAGAGCACGGCTACGTGGGTGCCCTGCTTGAGGCGACGTCCGCGTCCTACGGGTACGGCCTCGAGGGGGCAACGCCAGTCGACGAGCGATCCGCAGCCGCGGGGATAGCGTATGACGAAGGTGCCCATGCCGGGCTGCTGCGCGGTGAACATGAGGCGGCGCAACTCGGCTTCGTCGTAGGGCGATGCCAGGGTGAGGTTGGGCACGGTGCGCAAGGCGGCAATGTCGAAGGCGCCGTGGTGCGTGGGGCCGTCTTCACCCACCAGACCGGCGCGGTCGAGACAGAGCACCACGGGGAGGTTGAGCAGGGCGGCGTCGTGAATGATGTTGTCGTAGGCCCGCTGGGCAAAGGCGGAGTAGATGTTGCAGAAGGGTATCAGCCCCTCCTTGGCCATGCCGGCCGAGAAGGTGACGGCGTGGCCCTCGGCAATGCCTACGTCGAAGGCACGCTCGGGCATGGCCTTCATCAGTATGTTCATGGAGCAGCCCGTGGGCATGGCGGGGGTGACGCCGACAATGCGGTCGTTAAGGCGTGCGAGTTCGAGCAGGGTTTCGCCAAAGACGTCCTGGAAACGGGGCGGGCGGGGCTTGTCGGTGCTGTCCTGCAGGCGTTCGCCACTCTCGATGTCGAACTTGCCGGGGGCGTGCCACACGGTGGCTTCCTGCTCGGCGGGCGCATAGCCCTTGCCCTTGATGGTGTGCAGGTGCAGGAGTTTGGGTCCGCTCATGTCCTTGATGTCACGCATGATGCGCACCAACTCTATCACGTTGTGTCCGTCGGTAGGCCCGAAGTAGCGTATGTTCAGCCCCTCGAAAATGTTCTGCTGGTTGGTGAGGAGCGACTTGAGGGAATTGTTGAAACGCAGAATGGACCTGCGGCGCTTGTCGTTGAGCAGCCCCCAGTCAGAGAGTTTGTTGGACACGGCCAGACGCAGGCGGTTATACCAATTGCTGGTGTGCAGGTGCAGCAGATACTCGTTCATGCCGCCCACGGCGCGGTCGATGCTCATGTTGTTGTCGTTGAGCACAATGAGCATGTTGTTGGGGGTGTCGGAGGCGTTGTTGAGGCCTTCGAAAGCCAGCCCGCCGCTCATCGAGCCGTCGCCTATGACGGCCACCACGTGGTGCTTGTCGCCGCCCATGCGCAGGGCAGCGAGCGACATGCCCAGTGCGGCAGAAATGGAGTTGGAGGCGTGGCCGCAGGCAAAGGTGTCGTACTCGCTCTCCTCGGGCGAGGGGAAGGGACGTATGCCGTGGAGCTTGCGGTTGGTGTGGAAGGCGTCGCGGCGTCCCGTCAGGATTTTATGCCCATAGGCTTGATGCCCCACGTCCCACACAATGCGGTCGGAGGGTGTGTTGTAGACGTAATGCAGGGCCACGGTGAGTTCCACCGTACCGAGACTCGAGGCGAAATGCCCGGGGTTGTAGGCCAGTTCGTTGATGATGTCCTGTCGAAGTTCGTCGCACACAGCCGGCAAGGCTTCCAGTGGCAGTCGACGCAGGTCGGCGGGCGAGTTGATGTGCTGCAGATATTGAAAAGGCTTATGTTGCTCCATAGTAAGGATAGGCCTAAAAAAAGTCATTGAAACAAAGGAAAGGGCCTGTAGTGCTGACGAAGGCGTGGGCGTAAGGCCTTTCCGCTGTGCCACAGTGGCATCCGGCGTGTGTGGATTTTCACACAATGGCACAGCATCGGTGGGGTGTTGTGCCATGTACTGTCGGCAAGGCAAAAGTAGTACATTTTCGGTGAACAATTCCCTACTTCTGTCTTTTTTATGCCTCACTCTATTGATGCAGATGCCTGGCGGTTGCCATTTCACGGCAAAGGCCGCACGGCATGGGGCATGCTGTGCGGCCTTGTGTCAGGGGGCGGAAGCGGTGTGCTCCCGCAGTGGCGGTGCTTAGTTCTGGCCTTCGGTGGGAGCCTCGTCGATGAGGTCCATGAACTGGTCGAGCTTCGGGGTGATGATGATTTGTGTGCGGCGGTTGCGCTGCTTGCCCACCTCGGTGCTGTTGCTGGCCACGGGGTTGTATTCGCCACGACCGGCTGCGGTGAGGCGCTTGGGGTCGACGCCGTACTGGTTTTGCAGGGCCTGCACCACCGATGAGGCACGCAGGGCGCTGAGGTCCCAGTTGTTGCGTATGTTCTTCTGCGAAATGGGCACGTTGTCGGTGTTACCCTCGATGAGCACGTCGTAGTCCTTGTAGTCGGCTATGATTTTGGCAATTTTCGAGAGGGTCTCGCTGGCACGTTCGCCAATTTCGTAACTGCCGCTCTTGTAGAGCATGTTGTCGGCGAGGGAGATGTAGACCACACCCTTGAGCACCTGCACGTCAACGTCCTTCATCTCCTCACGGGTGAGGGAGCGGGTCAACTTGTTGGTGAGTGCCTGGTTGAGGGAGTCGCTCTTGCTCTTGGCGTCCACAAGCTGCTTGATGAACTTGTTGGAGGCGTTGATTTCGTCGACGAGCTTGGAGATGTTGACGTTGCCCTGCTGCACATTGGTCTGATAGGAAGCCTGGAGCTTGGCGTAGGCTTCGCGCATTTCCTGGTTGCGCTTCTGCTCCTCGGCCAGACGTGCTGCGAGGCTCTTGGAATCGCTGGTATATTCGGCTATGCGCACCTTGGCGTCGTTGTAGTCGCCCTGCAGCGTGGTGTGCTCGGTGCGGAGCTGGTCGTAGTTGGTTTGGAGTTCGGCATACTTCTTTTTGCTCACGCAGCCCGTCATCAGGAGGGCGCAGCAAGCCATTGCCATGAGAGTGAGATGTTTCATATTGCTTGTAGTATAGGTTGGTTTTCATCCGACCTTTTCTCGCCATGGCATCGCTCAAATCCTCTCGGCTTTGGGCGAGCTCATTTGGCTTGACGAAAAGGTTGGATTTCATCCGACCTTTTCTCGCCATGGCATCGCTCAAAGCCTGTCAGCTTTGGCGCTGCTCATTTGGCTTAACGAAAAGGTTGTTTTCTTGTCAGTGCAATTTCCCGCCACGCCAAAGGGAGCGTCTCTCTTGGGTCGTTCGACTTCACAAAATCGTGCGGCGGTGTGTTTTCGGGGCGCAAGTTAGGCAGGAAAATGCGGGTTGCCAAATGCCTCAACCTTCTTTAAGCCCTGTTTGGGTCTTTTGCAAGGCGCGGTTGGCAGTACTAAGGCGTAAGGTGGAACGAACTGGCTCCACTGAGACGCTTGTTGAGTTGCCCAATACGGCCGCTGGCCTCGACCTGGCAGGCTCCTGCAAGGCGGGCGTCGCACTGCTCCACCTGCAGGCCGCCGAGGGTGATGTCGGCGCTGCCCGCGCCATTGATGGCCAGGCGCGGGGTGAGCAGCGAGTCGGTGCGAACGGTGCCTGCGCCGCTCACGGTGAGCTGCACCTCGGGAGCCTTGAGGGAGGCGGCGGTGCAGAGGCCCACGCCCTCTACCTCGATGCTGAGCGGCGTGCTGATGGCCAGATGGCCCAGACGCAGGCATTTGACACTGTGCAGACCGAAGTGGTAGACAAAGGGGGCATGGATGTGAATGACGGGCATCTCGCGGTGAGCCGTCTCGCCGCTGCGGTCGAGGATGAAGCGCAGTTCGCCGTTGACCACGCTCACCTTCAGGTCGCCAAGCAGTTCACGCGGTGCCCAGACCTCCACACGCGGCTTGCTGTCCGGCGCGGTCTGGTGGAAGGTGAAGTCGGCAAAGCAGGCCGCGTCGATGCTCTGAAAAGGCGGCAGCGTGTAGGCACGGTGAGCGTAGTGCGTGGTGTCGACGCGCTCCGACACCATGATGCGCACATGCTCCATGACGGTGCGCCGACGGCAACCGCCGAGCACGAGGCAGAGGACCAGCAGGGCCAGTGTAAGGTGGCGTGTTTTCATAAGGCTTCGGGTTGTGGTGCGGCGGGGGCAGGGCTGGCGGGCAGGGCTTGCAGCATTTGCTCGGCAGCGGCTTCGCACGCAGTGGAGATTTGCATGTATTTCATCACGGCCTTGCCCGCAGCTCTTGCCACCAAGGCATCGGCGGCGGGAGCCAGGGCGGCCGCGGCCTGGTCGAGGAACTCGGCTCCGTCGCGCTCGGAGGGTGCAGCCCCTTGCATGAAGAGGCGTGCCAGCACCATGTAGCCGCACACCTGGGGTATGGCCTCGGCGGAGGCTATCCACTCGAAGGCTTTCTGCGAAATGCCTGGTACGCGGCAAAGCAGGTGCATGGCCGTGCACTCGGCCTCCTCGGCAAAGCGCATCTGCTCCACCCACACCTGCGCCAATTCGGTGTCGAAGCGTTCCACGGGCATGAGCATGGCGGCCAGCAGTCGGCACTCGCGTATGTCCTCCTTCCACAAGGCTGCGGCCAGTTCGTAGGTGTGTGGCAGTTCGGCAGCCCACGCTTGCAGGCGGGGCAGTTCCACGCCGAAGTTCACTTTATATTGCAGCCCTTTCTGTCGCATCGAGGCGCTGGCCACGCCGTTCATCATGCCGTGCAGGCTGCGCTTGATGTAGCGCAACAGCGAGGGCAGGTCGGCAGGGATTGTCTGGGTCATGGTGAAATGGTTCTACACTAAAATTCTACACATAATATATATAGGTGTCACCGCCCGCCTCCGTGCAGTGCTTCACGGCACAGGCGGCGAGGGGGAGCGGGGGCACGGGCTGGGAGCGGCGTCAGTCGCGGCGGAAGATGTCGCGGGTGTACACCTTGGCCTGCACGTCGTCGAGCGAAGGGTCGTAGCGGTTGGCAATGATGGCTTGCGCCTGCTGCTTGAAGGCGTTGAGGTCGTTCACCACCCTGCTGCCGAAGAAGGTGCTGCCGTCCTTGAGCGTAGGCTCGTAGATGATGACCTCGGCGCCCTTGGCCTTGATGCGCTTCATCACGCCCTGAATGCTGCTTTGGCGGAAGTTGTCGGAGTGTGACTTCATGGTGAGGCGGTACACGCCGATGACGCACGAGCGTTCCTCGAGCGGATTGAAGTCGCCACGGTTGTAATAGTTGTAGTAGCCCGCCATGGTGAGCACGCGGTCGGCTATGAAGTCCTTGCGTGTGCGGTTGCTCTCCACGATGGCCTCGATGAGGTTTTCGGGCACGTCCTTGTAGTTGGCCAGCAGTTGCTTGGTGTCCTTAGGCAGGCAGTAGCCTCCGTAGCCGAAGGAGGGGTTGTTGTAATGCTCGCCGATGCGCGGGTCCAGACACACGCCGCTGATGATGTGCTGCGTGTCGAGCCCCTTGAGCTCGGCGTAGGTGTCGAGTTCGTTGAAGAAGCTTACGCGCAGCGCCAGGTAAGTGTTGGCAAAGAGTTTCACGGCCTCGGCCTCAGTGAGCCCCATGAAGAGGGTGTCGATGTCGGGCTTGAGCGCCCCTTCCTGCAGCAGGGCGGCAAAGGTGCGGGCCGCCTCGGCCAGCATGCCGGCGTGAGGTGTGAGGCTCTCGCCGGGCACGCCCACAATGATGCGGCTGGGGTAGAGGTTGTCGTAGAGCGCCTTGCTCTCGCGCAGAAATTCGGGTGAGAAGAGCAGGCGCAGGTCGCGGCCGTAGCGGGCATAGAGTTTCGCGCTGTAGCCCACGGGTATGGTGCTCTTGATGACCATCACGGCGTGGGGGTTCACCTCGCGCACCAGGTCAATCACCTCCTCCACGTGCGAGGTGTCGAAGTAGTTGCGTATGGAGTCGTAGTTGGTAGGTGCGGCTATCACCACAAAGTCGGCGTCGGCATAGGCAGCCCGTGCGTCGAGCGTGGCGTGCAGGTCGAGCTCCTTTTCGGCCAGATATTTCTCGATGTAGTCGTCCTGTATGGGCGAGATGCGCTGGTTGATTTTCGTCACTTTCTCCTCCACCACATCCACCGCTTCCACGTGGTGGTGCTGTGCCAGGAGGCAGGCAATGCTTAGGCCCACGTAGCCCGTGCCGGCCACAGCCACTTTGATTTGTGCCAAATCTCTCATATGTTTATTTCTTGGGAAATAGAAGGAAATGCCCACGCATGCAGCCTGCCGCCCATGCGCTGCGTGGTTGCAAAGGTAGTGTTTTTTCAGTAGCCGCTTGATGTGCGTGGGCTATTTGTGCCCTTCGTCGCGCCGAAAGCGGCAGGCGGCGGTCCCGCGGCATGCCGTGGCGCGCAAAGCTGGCACGATGCGCACGGCGGCGGCTCTCTGCGCAGCGTTATGGCGGGCAGAAGGGGTGAAAATGTGTGATTATGCCATGTAACCTTTTGTCAAGAGCAGGGCAAACACTAAATTTGCAGGGGTGAGGGTGTGTCAAAATGCAAATTTTGACGCGCACTCGAAGGTTCGTCAGAATGGCTAAGATGCAAGGCGCTGAGGCTGAGGGCGCAGAGAGTGTACTAAAGCCCGAATGCCGATAGCAACGAAGCAGATTGGCCATGATGACACACCGTCTTACGCTTATTTTCCTATCCCCCAATTTATGAAACACCTTATGACTGCTATGGTTCTTGCCACGGCATCAGTGGCGGCACACTCGCCGGCCACGGCACAGCAGGCTCCCGCTGAGCCGGCTTTTGCCTACACCGACGAATCGTTTGCCGACATTCAGATGCTGCGATACAAGGTGGAGGGCTTCGAAGGCCTCACCTTGAAACAGAAAACGTACATCTACTACCTGCAGGAGGCTGCCCTGCACGGCCGCGACATCCTCTTCGACCAGAACGGCCGCTACAACCTGCGCATCCGCCAGCTGCTCGAGGCCGTCTACACGCACTACAACGGCTCGCACACCGACGCCTTCTACACCCAACTGGGCGAATACCTGAAGCGGGTGTGGTTCTCGTCGGGCATACACCACCACTACGGCTCTGAGAAGTTCCTCCCCGCCTTCAAGCCCGAGCAGCTGCGCCAGGCCTTGCAGAGCGTGAGCCCCGCGCTGCTGCCGCTCCAGGCCGGGCAGAGCGTGGACGACATGTGCCGAGAACTCTTCCCCGTGATGTTCGACCCCTCGGTGATGCCCATGCGCGTCAACCAGAAGGACGGCGACGACCTGCTGCTCACCTCGGCCTGCAACTACTACGCGCCGGGCATCACGCAGCAGGAGGCCGAAACCTTCTACGCCCAGCGCAAGGCCCCGGCCGACCCGCACCCCGTCAT
Organism: Bacteroidales bacterium; assembly: GCA_004557185.1. Lineage (GTDB taxonomy): Bacteria > Bacteroidota > Bacteroidia > Bacteroidales > Bacteroidaceae > Alloprevotella. The sequence continues at coordinate 15,744 of SFEP01000030.1, read as the reverse complement.
GACGGGCATGAACAGCCGTTTGGAGCGCGACCCCTGGGGCTCGCTCACCGAGAACGTGTGGCGCACGGGCGGCCTCTACGGCGGCGCCATCAGCCGCATTGTCGACAACCTGCTCAAGGCCCGCCCCTATGCCGACACGCCCGAGCAGCAGCACGTCATCGACCTCCTGGTGCAGGTGTACCGCACGGGCGACCTGCGCCTCTTCGACACCTACTCCATCAGCTGGCTCAAAGAGACGGAGGGACTGGTTGACTTTACCAACTACTTTACCGAGACCTACGGCGACCCCCTCGGCCTCAAGGCTTCGTGGGAGGCCATTGTGAACTTCAAGAATGTGGCCGCCACCCGCCGCGCACAGGCCCTCAGCGACAACGCGCAGTGGTTTGAAGACCACTCGCCCGTAGCCCCCGAGTTTCGCAAGGAAAAGGTGAAGGGCGTGTCGGCCAAGGTCATCACCGCAGCCATACTGGGCGGCGACCTCTACCCCTCGACGGCCATCGGCATCAACCTGCCTAACTCCGACTGGGTGCGCCGCGAGCACGGTTCGAAGAGCGTGACTATTGGCAACCTGACCGACGCCTACAACAAGGCGGCCCACGGCAACGGCATGGACCGCGAGTTTGTCATCGACGATGCCACACGCCACCTGCTGGCGCAGTATGGCGACCTCTGCGACGACCTGCACACCGACCTGCACGAATGCCTGGGCCACGGCAGCGGCCGACTGCTGCCCACCACCGACCCCGACTCGCTGCGCTCCTACGCCTCGACCATCGAGGAGGCACGCGCCGACCTCTTCGGCCTCTACTACCTGGCCGACGACAAAATGCTTGAACTCGGCCTCACGCCCAACGCCGAAGCCTACAAGAGCCAGTACTACTCCTACATGATGAACGGCCTCATGACGCAACTCGTGCGCATCAAACCGGGCCTGCAGATTGAGGAGGCCCACATGCGCAACCGTGCCCTCATTGCCCGCTGGGTGCTTGAGAAAGGCCGCGACAAGCGCGTGGTGGAAATGGTGAAGCGCAAGGGCAAGACTTACGTGCAGGTGAACGACTACGCAGCCCTGCGAGGCCTCTTCGGCAGTTTGCTGGCCGAGGTGCAGCGCATCAAGAGCGAGGGCGACTACGAAGCCGCACGCCGCCTCGTGGAGGACTACGGCGTGAAGGTGGATGCCAACCTGCACAAGGAGGTGCTCGCACGCTACGAGCGTTTGCAGCTCAAGCCTTACAAGGGCTTCATCAACCCCGTGTACCACGCCGTGCGCGATGCACAGGGCCACATCACCAACGTAACTCTTGACTATACCGAGAGCTACGACGAGCAAATGCTGCGCTACAGCCGCGACTACTCGGGCCTCTGAGGCCACGACACACCGACCCGCCACACGCCCGCGGCAAACCACTCCTTATATAGCGGAATGGTCTTCCCACCGTACCCTTTCTCTGCATTCAAAATTTTACGTCTTGCCAAGCGCATTGACAAGCAAACCCACTTATAGCAACCACACACGACATGAACATTGTAGATCGCTTTCTGAAATACGTGTCGTTCGACACGCAGTCGGCCGAGGACGCCGGCAAAACGCCCAGCACCGACAAGCAGCTCAAACTGGCTGCCTACCTCACCGAGGAACTGCAGGCCATCGGGCTCACCGAGGTTGAGATGGACGCCAACGGCTACGTCTACGCCACGCTGCCCGCCAACACCGACGCCGAGGTGCCCACCATCGGCTTCATAGCCCACATGGACACCAGCCCCGATTGCTCGGGAGCCCACGTCAAGCCCCGCATCGTCAAAGCCTACGACGGCGGCGACATCGTGCTCGATGCTGAGGCGGGCATCGTCACCTCGCCCGTCAAGTTCCCCGAACTGCGCGACCACGTGGGCGAGGACCTCATTGTGACCGACGGCCACACCCTGCTCGGCGCCGACGACAAGGCCGGCATAGCCGAAATTGTGCAGGCCATGGCCTACCTCGTGGCACACCCCGAAGTGAAGCACGGCAAGATACGCGTAGGCTTCAACCCCGACGAGGAGATAGGACTCGGCGCCCACAAGTTCGACGTCGAAAAGTTCGGCTGCGCCTGGGCCTACACCATGGACGGCGGCGAAATGGGTGAACTGGAATACGAGAACTTCAACGCCGCCTCGGCCAAGGTCAGCGTGCACGGCGTGAGCGTGCATCCCGGCTACGCCAAGGGCAAAATGGTGAACGCCGCCCGCGTGGCAGCCGAGTTTGCCGCCCAGATGCCCGTGGCCGAAACGCCCGAGCACACCACCGAGTACGAGGGTTTCTTCCACCTGCTCAACCTTGAGGGCAACGTGGAGCAGGCCCGTCTTACCTACATCATACGCGACCACTCCAAAGCCCGCTTCGAGGAGCGCAAGGTGCTCATGCAGCGCGCCGCCGACTGGGCCAACGCCCGCTACGGCGAGGGCACGGTGAGCGTGGAAATAGCCGACCAGTACTACAACATGCGCCAGATGATAGAACCCGTGCCCCATGTGGTAGACCTCGCCCTCGAGGCCATGAAGCAGACGGGCATCACGCCCCGCGTACGGGCCATTCGCGGCGGCACCGACGGCGCGCAGCTCTCGTTCATGGGTCTGCCCTGCCCCAACCTTTTCGCAGGCGGCCTCAACTTCCACGGTCCGCACGAGTTCCTGCCCATTCCCTCGCTCGAAAAGGCCAGCGAACTGGTAGTGAAAATTTGCGAGCTCACCGCCGCACACTTCGGCCAGCGGTAACCCCCCGGCCACGCCCTGAGGCAGCATCGTGCTCTCCGTAGCCGGTGCTGCCTCATGCCTCATAGCGGGTCTGCCCCACTCCACGCAGTTTGCAGCAACGGGAATAGGGGTAAATTGACCGCTCCTATTTTCAAAAAAATCTCCATGCCTTGAAAATATTTTTCCAACGCTTGAAAAAGTTTTTTCAAGGCTTGGAAAAAAATTTGAAAAGCATGGAATTTTTTTTGCACGGCATGGAGGTTTTCTCACACGGCATGGAAACTCTCTCACACGGCATCTATTTCGCGCTGTGCCCCTCAGCGTTTGCGGCCTCAGACGGGCAGTGAGCCTTACGCCGCACCTCCTCTCCACATGCCCGCCACGCCCACCCGCCACCAGCGGCCGCAGGCCGTTTTCCGCCCACCCGCATCCACCCCATAGCCTCAAGCAGCAACCCATAGCCCTATGCAGCAACTCATAGCCGACCTCGCCCTCATCCTCGTGGTAGCAGGTGTCACCACCCTCGTTTTCAAGCGTCTCAAGCAGCCGCTCGTGCTTGGCTACATTGTGGCCGGTTTCATAGCCGGGCCGCACATGCCCTTTACCCCCACGGTGACCGACACGGGGAGCATACAGACGTGGGCCGACATCGGCGTCATCTTTCTCATGTTCACCTTGGGCCTCGACTTTTCGTTCAAGAAGATTGTGAAAATGGGCATGGGTCCCGTCATAGCCGCCTGCTGCATCATCTTCAGCATGATGAGTGTGGGCAGCATTGTGGGGCACCTGTTCGGGTGGTCGAGCATGAACAGCCTCTTCCTGGGCGGCATGCTGGCCATGTCGAGCACCACCATCATCTACAAGGCCTTCGACGACCTGGGCCTGCGCCAGCAGAAGTTTGCCGGCGAGGTGCTCTCGGTGCTCATACTCGAGGACATACTGGGCATCTTGCTCATGGTGGTGCTCAGCGCCATGGCCGTGTCGCGGCAGTTTGAGGGCGTGCAGCTCATGGGCAGCCTGTTCAAACTGGCCTTTTTCCTCATCCTGTGGTTTGTGGTGGGGCTGTATGTGGTGCCCACCTTTCTGCGTCGCACGCAGCGGTGGATGAACCGCGAAACGCTGCTTGTGGTGAGCGTGGGTCTGTGCTTCCTGCTGGTGTCGATAGCTTGCCGTGCTGGCTACAGCGCAGCGTTTGGCGCCTTCATGATGGGCAGCATTCTGGCCGAAACGGTGGAGGCCGAGCACATTGAGCGACTGGTGTCGCCCGTGAAGGACCTCTTCGGCGCCGTCTTCTTCGTGTCGGTGGGCATGCTGGTCGACCCCGCGGTGCTCACAGCCTACGCCGTGCCCATCGTGGTCATCTGTCTGGCCATCATAGCGGGGCAGTCGGTACTGGGCACAGCCAGTTTCCTGCTCTCGGGACATCCCCTGCGTACGGCCATTCGCTGCGGTTTCTCCATGTGCCAGATAGGCGAATTTGCGTTTATCATTGCCTCGCTCGGCGTGTCGCTCCACGTCACAGCCTCGTTTCTCTACCCCGTGGTGGTGGCGGTGAGCATCATCACCACCTTCTTCACGCCCTACATGATACGTGCTGCCGTGCCCGTGGCGGCCTGGGCGGAGCGTGCCATACCGCAGCCCGTGCTCAAGCGGCTCGACCACCGCGGCGCGCGCCACGCCGCCACGCCGCCACAGCACCTGCTGTGGCGCTCGCTGCTCACGGCGCTGCTGAGCCAGGTGGGAGCCTACCTCTCGCTCTCGGTGGGCGTCATCGGTCTGGCCTTCTCGGTGCTGCTGCCACTGTCGCGCCACACGCTGGGGCACTGGCCTGGCAACGTGGTGTGCGGCCTGCTCACGCTGCTGGCGGCGTCGCCCTTTCTGCGTGCCATTGTGATGCGCAAAAATCACTCGGCCGAATGGAAGGCCCTGTTCCGCCGCAGCCGTGCTGACCGCGTGGGGCTGTGGTGCACCTTTACGGCGCGCTATGCCGTGGCCGCGGCCTGCGTGTACTACGTGCTCAACTTCCTCTCGCCCCTGTGGTGGCCGTGGCACGTGCTGGCCTCGCTGGCCATAGTGATGCTGATGGTCAAGAGCCGCCGCGTGAAGTGGACGAGCATCAAACTGGAGCGCACCTTTCTGCAAAACCTGCGGCAACGCGAGGTGCAGGCGCGGCACGAGCAGGGGGGCATGCCGGGCTACGCGGGCCGTCTGCAAAGCCGCAACCTGCACCTGACGGAGGTGGAACTGCCCGAGGACTCCACCTGGGCGGGCAAGCGCCTGGCCGAACTGGGCTTCGGCCACAACGAGGGGGTGATGGTGGCGGCTGTGCTGCGCGGCACGCACCGCATTCTCATACCCGACGGCCACACCATGCTCTTCCCCTCCGACCGCCTCGACGTGATAGGCGACGACGAGAGTCTGGCCAAATTCACCCAGCGCATGCAGCGTGAGGTGCGCCCGGCCCCCCATTCGGACGAGGACGGCTTGCTACTGCGCCGCTACCTGCTGCGCGAGGGGTCGCCGCTCATTGGCCAGCGCATCAGCCAGAGCGGCATACGCGATAAATACCACTGCATGGTGGTGGGCTTCGAGGACGAGGCGGGCGGCATCATTCCCGCCGCTGCCCAGCACGTGCTCAAGCGTACCGACACGCTGTGGCTCGTGGGCACCGACGACCACCTGCGCACCCTGCGCGGCGTGATGCAGCCTCCTGCAGCGCGGGGGGAGTGAGGCCAAGTGGCGGGCGGCACGCCACGGAAGAACGCACGGGTTTGTGGCCGCGCCGTGCGGCTTTCTGCTAAAAAAATGCCTATCTTTGAGGGCGATAAGGGCACACGAGGCATCGTCTGCACCCTGGCCACACGAGGGCCGACGGCTCATGTCGGAGCCAAAAGCCGAAGGCATTGTTTCCCTTTTTCCACCACTCTGTCGGGCAAAGCATGCCGTTTATTCATCCTTTCGACGGCAAATGGGTGTGCATCGAGCCACTTATACCAAGAACATTGGGTTTGTCACCACTTTTTTTTAGACACATGAAAACGAAGTACGACATCTTCATCAGTTACCGACGCGATGGCGGCGCACAGTATGCCCGCATTCTGCAAATGATGTTGCAGCAGCGCGGTTACACCGTATTTCTGGACTACGACGAACTGAAAGACGGCGTTTTCAGCGAAAAGATTGAACAGGCCATAGCGCAGGCACCCATCTTTATCTTCATCATGTCGGAGGGGGCGCTCAACCGCTGCGTGAACGAGGGCGACTGGGTGCGCCGCGAAATAGAACTGGCACTGAAACTCAAGAAGCACATCATACCCGTAAACCCCGACGGCAAATACCGCGGCGAGCCTGACAACCTGCCCGAGGACATCAAGCACATGGCCACGGCCCTGCAACACTCGGAGATAAGTTTTGGCCAGACGCTCGGCATCACGGTGGACTTCATGATAAGCCAGCGCATCGTGCCCACCGTGGGCGAACGCACCCCAATGGGCCACCTGGAGAACGACCCCGAGGCCATCAAGAAAATATTGCGCGACTACGACGCGAAACTGCGGCAGCAGCGCCACACGCGCCGCAAGGTGGCGTGGGCCGTGGGCTGCCTGCTGCTGGTGGCGGGCTGCGTGCTGGGTGTGTGGAAGTACATGGACTGGCAGGCCGAACGCGAACGCACGGCACTGATGCAGGACGAAATCATTGAGGGCGTGGGCATGAACTGGAGCGACGCCATCACCACGCCGCAACTGCGCGCCGTGCACTCCTTGCTCGACAGCATGGTGCTCGTGCAGGGCGGCACCTTCACGATGGGGCCGCAGCCGCAAGCCGACGGCTCCTACAGCGACGATGTGGACGTGGAACTTGAAACGCCGGCGATAGCGCAAAGCGTGGGCAACTTCTACATGGGCAAGGTGGAGGTGTCGCGCGGCGAATGGGCTGCCATCATGGGCTTGGAGTGCCCCGACGACAGCCTCAACCTGCCACAAACCAACGTGAGCCTGACCGAATGCCTGGCATTCTGCCAAAAACTCTTCGACCTCACGGGCCTAGAACTGCGTCTGCCCACCGAAGCGGAGTGGGAGTATGCGGCCCGCGGCGGCTGTGAGCCTGACAACACGCCCTATGCAGGACGAGCCGTGCCCGACGAGGTGGCCTGGTACGGACGCAACAGCGGCGGCAAGGCCCATCTGCGCGACCACGCCTCAGACGGCATGTATTGCAACGCTCTGAACCTGTATGACATGAGCGGCAACGTGAGCGAATGGTGCGCCACGCCCTTCCGTCGCTACGTGGATTTGGCCACAAAAAACCCCAACCCCGAAATCATTGACCCGAATGCCTATGTGACCCGCGGCGGCGACTTCATGAGCGAAGCCTACGAAATCACGGTGACGCACCGTAACCCCATGAACAAGGACGACAAAGCACCGACGGTAGGACTGCGACTGGTGCTCGTGCCCTGATGCGCACCACAGCCGGCGCGGATGCATCCCCCTACATATTCCACTCCTTATTATATTATAGAAGACATGAAACGTTTCCTCTCCCTCCTCCTGATAGTAAGCCTGGGCTGGACCTACGCCCCCGCACAGAAGTTGAGCGAACCGATGCAGCGTGCCTACAACGCCTGCATGCAACTGAGCAAGGCCATTGGTGCGGGCAACACCACTGGACTGAAAGCGGCCAACAAGGCTCTGAAAGACTGTCACACGGGCGACTTCAAGATTTTCCGCTGCAAGGACAAGGCGCCGACGTCGATTGACGGGCACTTTCTTTTCGACGAGGATTTTGTGGATAGCCTCATCGCGGGGCGCGATGTGTACCGCTTTGCACGCCGCTATGCCGAGAAGCGCACCACGCGCAGTACCGCGGGCAAGAAAGGCATTGTGACGAAAACGTGCTGCGTGAAGGCCGGCCAGAGCACGAAATACCAGTTTGTGGCGAACGGCTTGCAGGAACTGGCCTTCGTGGCCGAGCCGGGCGGCCTGCTCACTGTGCGCATTCACGACCTCACGAACAACAAATGGTATAACGACACGAAAGATGTGCGGACGGGGCAGCCCCATCGTGCCCACGCATTCAACCTGCCCACCCAGAAGAACTGCAAGATTGAAGTGGAAATCATCAACACCACGAAGAAGGATTTCAGTTTCGTAGTGCTCTCGAACTAACCCCCGCCATCAGCCACAACCCCGCCACATGCTGCGCCTTGCCTGCGCCCCATGTAGCGGGGTTGTGCATTCCTGTTTTCACACCCCACACGTTGCCATGAACGCCTCACGCTTTTTCATTGTCCTTGCCCTGCTGCTGTGCTTGTTGCCCGCCAAGGCGCAGACGGCCCAGCCTCTACCCGCCGACGACGCGGCTTGCTTCAACGCCATCTACCCCTACCTGAACGGCGGCTTTCACAGCCCCGAGCAGTTGGCCCTGGCGCACCATGTGGCCCAACGGTTGGAGGTGCCTGAACTGGCCGACTTCGCCGACTTCAGCATGGCGCACGGCATCGACCGCGGCGACGCTAAGGGAAAAACCCTCATGCGCGCCCTGCTGACAGAGGCCGAACGACGCTGCGGCCGTAACTCGGAGGCTGCCCTGCGCATGCGGAGCATCTTGGCCATGATGTGGCAGGACACGGACAGGGAGGAAACTAAAAAACTGGCTCGCGAGCAGACGGCCTGCGCCGCCAAAGCCTTGAAGGAACACCCCAAGGTGCAGGCCCTGCAGGCCCTGCAGCTCCTTGCGCAGATGGACGAACTGGAAGCCACCTACGACGAGATAACGGACAGCCCCGTGTATTGGGAAAAGGCTTTCCAACTCGAACAGCAACTCGATGCTTTCTGCACGCAGTGGCCCGCCGACAGTTACGACACGGCCCTACTCCTGCAGCGCATGGCCCTGCTGAAAGCAAAGAACACGTACAACACACAATATGTGCAACATCTGTATGCCGCATATTTCCCGCATGGCTCACGCATGCCCTCGGAAACACTACCCAGCGGCGACGTGTGCAACAGCGGGGCTTACCACACAGCCTGCCACGAAATGATGTGCCGCCTCTTCGGGCCTTCCGACGTGCACAGTCTGGGCGCAGAACTGAACAAGCTCATCTACCAGGTGCAAACGAACCCTGCTACGGCCGACGACGTCTACACCTCGCTGCTCAACCTGCAACGCGAAATGCGCCAGTACGCAGACCCCAACGACCTCATTTCGCTCTACATCGACCAGGCACAGTGGGCATGCTGCGTGGCGGCACACAAACGGTTGTACAAGTTGGACAACTACCCCCACCTGCTGCAATGCGTGGCCGACTATTACGGCGCCGACAGCGAAGCCTATCTGAACCAACTTCAAGGCATCTACTATCTGCTCAGTCAGTGCAATCTGGAGGAAGCACGCAAGTTGGCCACAGAGATAGAAAGCCTCGGCAAGCGCCACTTTGCCAACCGTCCGCAGGATATGCTGGGCATCTATAACGACCTCTATTCCCTTTACCAGGCTGAGGGCGACGCGCAGGCTTTGCAGGATTTCTTGCAGAAGGTAATGGATTTCTACGACCAGCACCACACGGCTGCATGGCCTTTCGTCTATCAGGCTCGGGCATTGGGCAACATCCTGTTCTTCGGAGCAGGGCGCGAGGCTGACGGGCTACGCGTGCAGCAGCAGGCCGCAGCCGACGAGGAGGCACTGGGCGGTGCCGGCTCGCCGTCTCTGCCCTTTACGCTCTGCGCGCTGGCACAAACGGCTGCCATGCACAAGGATAACGAAACGGCGGTGGCCACCCTGCACCGTGCCATCGACCTGGCCAACCAACGGAACCTGCCCACGGGCTACATGTACGGGGCCTATGCCACAATGCGCTACTGGATGGGGCAACCCCACGAGATTATCAAAGTGTGCCAAGAGGGCATCGCCGCCACGCGTCGCAATGGCGAAACCTCATGGCGCCACTACCTGCAGCTGTGCTGCGGCGGGGCCATGCTGTCGGCCACGCCCCCGCAGACGGAGGCAGCCCGCGCCTACTTCGAGGAGTCGGCGCCCTACTTCATGGCACATACGGCCGAACTGGACCTGAATATGTTCAACGGCTTCTTCCACATGGCACACTACTACAGTGACGTGCTGCACGACTATGACGAGGCGGGCCGCGTGTTGCAGCAAGGTGCCACGGCCTACTTTGAGCGCACGGGAAGCTACGATGGTCTCATGTTGGACTTTGTCAGCGAAATCTTCGGCTTCTACGTCCATTACAAGCACGACTACGACGCCGCCGAAAAGTTGCTTGAAGGCCACGTGCAGCGCATCCGCAGCAACCCCGCCTACACCGAGCATGTGGCCGTCATTCATTTCCTCACCCAACACCTTGAGTTGCTACGCATCAAGTCGCCAGGCGACTGGATAAAGCGGAATGCGCTTGCTGCCGACCTTATGCGCGAACTGAACCTGCAGGCATTGCTCATGCCCGAGGCCGACGTGTGGGCCAAACTGAACCTGATGCAGCCCCTCCTGCCTGAGCTGGCCGACCGCATGGCACTGCTGACGGCCATGGACAAAGCACTCAACGACCCGAAGCAGATGGCAGCCCTGACGCCTGAAACGCAGCAGATCTACCGCAACGGCAGCGCTGCGATGAGGGAACAGTGCAAAAAGATAATTCCCGATTTCATGCAGCAGTGGGGCGACCTGCGGCAGGAGCCCGACTACCTGCAGCAGCCAGCCTACGAGAGTCTGGTGTATCTGGAAGCCTCCTTTCAGCAATACGTCGAGGGCGATGTGCAGGCTGCCATCAAGGCTATCGAGGAACTCACGCATTCCACCAACCTCGGCATACGCCGCGAGGCTTACCTCGGGCTGTCCAACCTCTACAATGTCATTGCAGACTATGAGCAGGCCTACCGCTACGCCGGAATGGCTGCCGAATGTCTGCAGCAGGATGCCTTGGACGCAGCCAATACCATCGCACAGCGCAGCGTGGCGAATGCCCGTTTTGTGGCCGCCCTGCGCACCCACCGCCTGCCCGAAGCCCTGCAGTCGGCACGCGCCTTTCACACCCTCCAGCGCGCCCTGCTCAATGAGAACATCGACCTCATGACGGCGCAGGAACGCGAACTCTATATTGATAAAATGGGAACGGGCGGCCAAATGCTGCAAGCGTTGCTGCCACAGATGCCCGACACACTGGCCGCCGAGGTCTACAACGCGCAACTGGAGGACAAGGGGCTGCTGCTGCGTGCCTCGGAACGCATTCGCCGAGCCATTATGCAAACGGCCGACGCCACACTGCTGGCGCAAATCGACACGCTCAACCTGCTGCGCTCGGAGCTGCAAAGGGCGCAGGTGAGCATCGACCAGCAAACGGGTGCACAGAACGTGACGCAGGAGGTGAATGACCTCTCTTTCCGCATCGCCGCCATCGAGCGCAGCATTTACCGCCAGGTGCACGACCACCTGCCGCCGTCGGCCACCACGCCCACCTGGCGCGACGTGCAGCAACGCCTCAGCGCTGACGATGCCGCCATCGAGTTCGTCTTCTCTGAGGGGCTGACGGGGGCCCTCGTGGTGCGGAGCGGAGCCGAACGTCCGCGCTACGTGCCGCTGTGCAACGGCGATAGCCTCTACACCCGCTTCGAAGCACTCGCCGCACTCGATGCCCCACAGCGCGCCGAGCGCATCTACACCGACGACGTGCTTCACCTCTACGACAGCCTTTGGCACGCCCTGCTGCCAGCACTCCACCAGGTGCGGCGCATCTACTTCTCGCCGTCGGGTTTCCTCAACCTCTTCAACCTGGCCGCGATGCGCTGCCCCGACGGCCGTGCGCTGTGCGAACACTACGAAATGCACCAGCTCACCAGCACCGCCTGGCTCGTGCAGGGTCAGTCAGTGCCGTCCGCCACGCCGGCCAGCGCCCTGCTTGTGGGCGGTGTGCACTACTCGCCCGAGCAGGAACTCGATGAGCGCGACTTCCGCGCCGCTCGTGCCGCTGAAGAAGAGCAGCGTGCGGCGCGGGCAGCGGTCGGTGAGACCTTCGGTTTTCTGCCTTACACCTGTATCGAGGTGGAGGCCGTGCAGGCGCTCTTGCAGTCGCAGCACGTGGCCACGGCCCAGTGCCACGGCGCCGAAGCCACCGAGTCGCACCTGCGCTCGCTGCTCAGCGGCAGTCACTCGGTGCTGCATCTGGCCACGCACGGTTTCTTCATAGCCAACGAACTGGAAGCGCAGGGCAACAAATACCTGGAGCAATTTCCGCTCTTCAAGGACAATCCCATGATGCGGGCCGGCATGGCGCTCGTCGGCGCCAACCACACATGGAACGAGGGTTGTACTACCTCCACAGCCGACGGCATTCTCTCGGCCTCCGAAGTGGCCACGCTCGACCTTTCGCACACGCAGCTCGCCGTGCTCTCGGCCTGCCAAACGGGCGTAGGCAACTTCAGTCAGGAGGGAGTCTTCGGCATGTACCGCGGCTTCAAGCAGGCAGGCGTGGCCAGCATCATGGCCTCCATGTGGAACGTGAACGACGAGAGCACCTCGTGCCTCATGCAAGGCTTCTACGAGGGCTGGCTCGCCGGCAAATCCTTGCACGAGGCCTTTGCCGAGGCCGTGCAGCAGGTGCGTAGCCGCTACCCCTCGCCCTACCATTGGGCAGCCTTCGTGCTCATCGACGCACTCCCCTGACAGACCGCCTGCCACTCCTTTATATATATAATATGGAGAGGCAGCAAGAAAAAAATGATTTGAAAAAACCTTATTGCTATGAAACGATTCTTCCTTTCGCTCCTTGCCCTTGCGGCAGTACTCACGCTCAACGCCCAGCAGCCTCAGCGCGCCGAAGCCTTGCAGGCCCGCGCCGACTCGTTGCTCAATGCGGGAGAATTCACAGAAGCCCAAGCCCTCTTCCGCCAGGCTTGCACAGCCTACGAGGCCGCGGGCCGCACACAAACCCGCGAGGCCGCCCAGTGCTGGCACTCGCTGGGCCTGGCCTATTTCCGCACCAACAGCACACAACCCGCATTCGAGGCCACAGCCCGCGCCATGCAACTGCGTGAAAAGCTTTTGGGCAAACGCTCCAAAGAGTACATCACCTCCTTGGGCAACTACGCCATCGGTCTTACCAATACGGAGGACTATGCCAAGGCCATCCCGATGCTGCAAGAGGCCATAGCCTTGGCCGAGCAGGTGCCCGACGCTGCCGAACGCTTGCCAGGCTTCTACTTCCAGTTGGGCCGCAGCCACTACCTCGCCAAGCAGTGGCGCGATGCAGCCGCTGCACTTGAGCACGCCTCCCACATGATACCCACCACCGAAAAGGCGTTTGAAACTTGCTTGGAAATGCTGTACTCCTGCTACGAGGAGATGGACGACCTCGAGGGCATGAAGCGTGTCATGGCACGTGCCGAGGAAGTGGCGCAGGAGGAACTGAAGAAGCCTTGCAACGAACCTGAATGTATGCTCGAACGGGCGCAGTACTATGCCTCGCACGAGGACTTTGAGCAGGCCAAGAAGCATTTCCTGCAACTGTTCGCCATGCCCCTCACACCGGCCTGGCAGCTGCGGGCGCAGCAGGCTTACAGCGAATACCTCGCCTTCACGCTGCACGACTTCCAGGCCGCCGCCGACTACACCGAGCAGGCCATGCACACCCATGAGGCTCTGCACGGCAAGAACAAGGACTACTACCAACTCATGCACCGCGCCGGCGTCTTCTACTACATCGGCCACGACCACACCAACGCCCTGCGCTTGCTGCAGACCGAGGAGGCCTACTACCTCACATCCTCGCAGGCCGATGCTCCCAAGGCACTGGCCGACTGCCGTAGAGAGATAGGCAAGGTGTTCAACGCCATGAAGCGTTACGACGACGCCATACGCTACCACACCGCCGTGCTGCAGTGGGCCGAGCAGGCGGAGCCGCAAACCAAGGTGCACGCCAAGGCGCTCGAGGCCTTGGGCAATGCCGAGAAATACGCCAAGCACTACGACGCCTCCATACCGCACCTACAGGCAGCCCAAAGCATGTACGAGGCACTGCACATGACTGAGGAGGCGCAGCAGGTGGCCAACTCGCTGTACACGTGCCAAATCTATGCGAAGCGTGAGCACGGGGCGCTTCAGGATAATGTCGACGCCAAGGCCGAGCAACGCCGCAAGTTGCGCAGCATCATTGCCCAGGCCAAGCAGACGCTGGAATTGACTGACACCATCATGGGCGGCCTGTCAAGGGCTTCAGACATAGGCATCATCGCCGGCAGTTACTGCATGCTCGACGAGTTCCCGGCCAGCGCCGAGTGGTATGCGCAGTACGTTCCGGCGCTGCGCAGCGGGCTGCGTCATGAGTTCCGCTGGAAAACGGGGCACGAGCGCATGTTGGCTTGGGAGCAATGCGAAACATCGCGCGAGTCCTTCGACGAACTCTTTGAGCACGTGCTCACCACCTGTCCCGACTCGCTGCCGCACGTCACACCCATGGCCTATGACCTCGCCCTCCTCTCCAAGGGCATCCTGCTCAACTCCAGCATCGAGTTCTCCAAGGTCATCGCTGCCTCGGGCAATGCCGCCTTGCAGCAGCTCTACCAGCGCACCATGGCCGAGGAGGCCCGCTTGCAGCAGCTCCGCCAGCAGGCCGGCACCGAAGCCCAGCGCGCCGAAGTGCTCACCCTGGCCCGCGAAAACGAGAAACGGCAACTCCAACTGGCGGGGCAATGCGCCGAACTGGCCGACTTCACCGCCTACATGGGCATTGGCTGGCAGGAGGTGCAAAAGGCTTTGAAGCAGGGCGACGTGGCCATTGAGTTTGTGGTTCTCAGCACAGGCATTCTCGACCATGACAAGCACCTCGTGGCCCTCGTGCTATGCCCCGGCATGCAGCAGCCGCAGGCCGTGCGTGTAGGCTCCGTGGCCGAAGCCGCAGCCATGGCGGGCCACGACGCACTCTTCACCGCCACCGACACGCCTCTGTGGCGCAGTCTCGCACCGTGGGTCGACGGCAAGCAGCGCATTTTCTTCTCGCCCGACGGTCCGCTCACAGGCATAGCCATCGAGTACATGCCCTACGGCGGCCGTCCGCTCTCTGAGCAGTTTGAGGTGTGGCGCCTCTCCAGCACCAAGGAGTTGTGCCGTCCGCGCCACGCGGATCTCCAGCGCGCCGCCCTCTTTGGCGACATCGACTACAACGACGCCTCGGCCGACAGCCGACAGCAGGCCGACAGCACGGCGCTGGCCATGCGTAGCCAGGGCGGCGGCGAGCAGGGCACCTTCGGCATGCTCGAGGCCACGCGTGCCGAGGTCAACGACATTGCCGCCCAGCTGCGCAGCGCGGGTTTGCAGCAAGTGAAGCCCATCATGGCCGACGCTGCCACCGAGGCCGTGTTCCGTGCCCTGAGCGGCACACGCGTCAACCTCATCCACATTGCCTCGCACGGCGCATGGCGGGGCACCAGCAGCACCAAGGCCCACGAGGCCATGACCAAGAGCCTGCTGGCCTTTGCCGGTGCCAACTTTGGCGGCGAGGCCGACAACGATGGCATTGTCACCGCCGCCGACGTGGCCGACATGGACCTCCGCCAATGCGACCTCGTGGTGCTCTCGGCCTGCGAAACGGGGCTGGGCCACCTCGACGCCGACGGCGTGTATGGCTTGCAGCGCGGTTTCAAGAACGCCGGCGTGCACACCCTGCTCATGAGTTTGAAAGAAGTCTACGACACCAGCACAGCCTGCATGATGTCGGCCTTCTACCGCCACCTGCTCGCGGGCTGCAGCAAGGCCGAGGCCCTGCGGCGCGCACAGCAGGCCGTGCGCCAGGCGGGCTACACCGAACCAGCGCACTGGGCGTCGTTCATTCTGCTCGATGCCTTCTGAGGTCCTCCCCTCTTTCACCACCTGCCGCTCCTTTATTTCTATGTATTACTGACCGCGAAACCCTAAGACTACACCCCTAACTTTCCGAGAGACAGAAGTGTGGCTTTCGGCTTATCATGGACAAGCCCCCTTTGTCAAAAAATAGACTCTTGAGGA
>SFEP01000029.1 GCA_004557185.1 Bacteroidales bacterium | reverse complement strand
GTCGTGTCTATCTTTGTCACCTCGCTCTCTGTCCTCACGTCTATGTGGAACCTCCTGCCAAATGCCTCTGGGGTCTGGACGAAGAGTTTCCCACGTTCCTCTATGATGCCGCCTATGTAGTACGGAAGTCCACAGTTGGCGTAGGAGATGTACTTTCCTTTCTCTATCAGAAGAATCTCTGCCTCTTCTGTCAGTCTTCTTATGCGTGCTGCTGCCGTAGCGCCTCCAGCCACGCCGCCAATGATGATGATTCTCATGTGCAGGTTTGTTATTTAGGGTTAGTGATTTTGATTATACCCAGCCGCCTGATGCCTTCCATCAAGAGTGCTGACTGTCCGTTTTCCGTGTTTTTCCCACTTCCAAAGCGTGTCCAGTATTTGCTGTCTCAGGGCAGTGAGTATATTTTTAGATACAAAAATTCTGATTTATATTGGTTTATCCAAATATTCCAGCCACATTTGCACTAAAACAAGATTGTTGTAGGGGCAATATTGCACCAAAACATGATGTTTTATGGTTGTTGGGGTAGATGCCGTGGGAAGAAAGTTGGATTTCATCCGACCTTTTCTCGCCATGGCATCGCTCAAATCCTCTCGGCTTTGGCGCTGCTCATTTGGCTTAACGAAAAGGTTCCCACGGCGGCCTGTTCAGGCGGCTCGCTGCCCCGTTGAAAATAGATGCTACGTAAAAAAGTTTACGTACGACGTGATTTTTTTTACGTACGACGTAAAAAATTTTACGTAGCATCTCCTTTTTTCCCGTCCCCGCCCCCCCGGGAAAAGGTGCTGTGAAGCCAATGACGTCGGGTAGTGCGAGTTTTGCTTCACGGCACCCCGTTCAGGCGACGCCACGCCCGTGAGAAAAGGTCGGATTAGCATTCTCGCTTTATCTTTGCCCTTCGACCGTCGACAGCAGGCTGGCTTCGTAAGGGGTATCTTTCAACTGAATATAAAACTAACAACTACGTATTCCACATGAACACAACCAAAGGATCAGTTTACGTAACCTACAGCAGTGGCACGTACGACCGCAATGCCTGCGTTTCAAGCGATGAGGAAGAGTTGCTGCGCTTGTGTGCCGAGGATGTGCGGCTGGGCCAGCACTTGCCCGCCTGGCCCGAGGGCGAAGGGGCGCTGCGTGTCACCTACTTCGACGGCGAACACCTCACCGTCAGCTACTCGGACAAAGCATACACCGTGGGCGTGGGGCAGCAGGAAACCGTGCGCTCTGCCGGCGGACCCTTAGGCATGGGTGTGGAGAGCCGCAGCGAGTGGAGCGTGGGGCTCGATGGCTGGACGTCGCCCGTGGCCTTGGCGCACAGCGAGTCGTTTAGCGACATGTTGCGTTACGAGTCCATCAACAGTCTGGTCGTGGCCGGTCTGCACCGTGCCGACCTCACGCCGCACGAGGCGCGCTACCTGATGCGTCCCTTCCACACGCGCCTCCCCCTTTTCAAGCTTTCCCCCTTTACGCGTCAACTCATAGCCCAGCGTGCTGCCGACGGCCACCCGCTGGCGCAGTGTATGCAGGCCTTCTGCCTCACCTACCTCGACGGGAGCGACGAAGCACTGAGCACGGCGATCGCGCTCTTCAGCAGTGCGGCGCAGCAGGGGGTGGCCGACGCCTTAGGTGGCCTGGCAGTGGCTTGGCAATATGGCGACACGGGCATGGTGAACCGCGAGGAGGCAGCACGGCTGCTGCAGGAGGCTCTGCAGCAGGGCAGCGAATACGCCCTCATTCGCCGCATCTGGCAGATGGTGTTCGGCGCTTACGGCAAGCCGGGCGACCCGCAGGCAGCCCTCGCACTGATAGCTGAAGCGCTGCAGCAGGCCGACGTAGAGGGCTTGGTGCCGCACGTAGGCCTCTACTACTACCGCGCCTGCGCCACCGAACAGCTACAAGGCGCCGAGGCCGCACGCGACGACTTCAAACTGGCGGCACGCCATGGCATGCAATCTGCCTGGTGCGATGTGGCCGTCAGTGTGGGCTACGACAGCGAACGCAAGCACCTCGTCAATGAATGGGGCTACAACCTCTATCTGGAAGAGGGCATCAAGCATGGCGACCCCGACTGCATGATGCTGCACGCTATAGAGGGCATGCAAAATTGGGACAAAATAGGCGAAAATTGGAGGCCTCAAAAGGTTGCACGCTACATAGCCGCCCTTGAGCAGGCTGCCCACTGCGGTTCGGCGGTGGCGGCTTATATGCTGGGCAACTTGTACTTCTACGGTGAATATGACCAGCCTCAGGACTATGTCAAGGCATACGAATGGTATGTCGCGGCGGCGAAGCAAGACAACGCCGATGCCTGCGAGCAAATTTTCAGCATGGTGCACGACCACTACATCGACCTCCCTCCCGAAGTGTGGCACCGCTACGTGCTCAAAGGCGCACGGCTGGGCTCGCGCAAACTGCTCAACGAAACCGTGATACTGCACACCTACGGAAACCTGCAGGAGTTTACCGAAGAAATTGAGAAATACTACGCCCCCATCTTCGACGGAGAAACTGACGACGAACAGCCCGACGATGACGGCCGTTTCGACGCCTACGCCTGACTTCTTTCTTTACTAATCGAGGGTAGCGCCCAACGCCGCTGCCGCTCACGTTTTCCCCTCATCTACACCCCTCCCCTTGCCCATGCATACACAAACCACCACCCCGCTGCCCCTCGATGCTCCCCACTGGTGGGGCTATGCCGCCCTGCCCGACGGCGTGGACTATCCCATGAACGGCGACGACAATCCGCTGACGCTTATCTGTCAGTTTCACCACGGCGATGGCATGCTCAGCCTCTTTGCCGACCTTGACTACTACTTGGGCGACTACGACGCTCCCGCCGGCCCTATGGGGCGCTGGCCGGCCAACTTCTACCGCGTCATCTGGAGCCCCTCGCGCCATGGTCTGAACGAGCACAAAATATGCTACCCCGACGGCACTTCAGCTGTGCCGCCCGCCGAACCGCTCGATGCCCCGCGGCAGCGTAGCGAGGTGTCGCACGTGTGGGGCGAGGCGGAATACTTCACCGACGAGGTGGCGCAGGACTACCCTGGCTACCGTGTGCTCATGCAGCTCGACGAGAACGACCACCTACCCCTCCGATTCTACGACTGCGGCTCCCTCTTTTTCCTCATCCCCGAGGCCGACGCTGCCGCCAACCGCTTCGATCGCGTAGTGTGTGTGCTCTATTCGTATTGAAGCGTGGAATGTGCGGCCGCTTGAAAAGGATGGCCGTTAAGAGTAAATGATGCCGTGTGAAACACTATCCTTAGACAGTGTTCACACGGCATCTTGTTGTTATGAAAAATGGAAATGGGCTTCATGACGGTGTGTCATCATGGCTTCATGCTTGGGGCACGAGGCTGCGACGAAGGAGAAGGCGTGACTCGGGACCGAGGTTGAAGAGGAGGTCGACGATGCTGAGGTGGGGAAGAAAGCCTGTGCGTGAGGCGAAGACTTGGTAGTAGGGCTCGGCACGGAAGGTGAGGCTGAGGGGCGCGGGGGTGTCGGCATGAAGCAAGCCGGGGGTATAAGCCTTGGGCGGGAAGTGCTGACGGAGGTCGAGGCTGTGGGGATGGGCCTCGGCCTGCACGTAGGTGAGGCTGACCTGGCGCGGCAGGGTGAGGTCGAGGCAACGGCATACGGCCTCGTGGAGCGCGGCGTTGAAGTCGGCCAGAAAGGTGAAGGGCTGCTGGTAGAGCGTATGGAACTCGTCGGCAAAATATTCAAAATAGGGCGTGCGCTCATAGGCTGAGGTGAGGGCTTGCCAGTGGAGGTGACGCCAGTTGCCGTGTGAGGAGAGGCGAAGGTCGCGCACGGCAGTGTGGGAGCCGTCGCTGCGGTCCACGGGTACGGTGAGGGCCTGCACCCCCTGTGGTGTGGCTATGTGGCAACGCGTGCGGCAGGTTTGCTTGACGTAGTGCTCGCCGCGGTCCTCCATGCAGTGGGGCACGGCAAGGAGGTAGGCGTAGAGCCACACGGGGCCCAGATAGGCAGTGGGGATGATGAGGGTGCTGGGAGGCGTCACAATAAAAAAATGGGGAGGTGTGAGGTGGTAACGGTCGGGGCGAGGGCTGCTACTGCTCTTGCCCACGCACAAAGAGGCGGCCCATGAGGGCGTCGTGGGGGATGATGGCGTAATGGTCGGGGGCAGTTTCTATCCAGTAGTAGTCGCGGTTGAAGACGATGCCGCGCCAGCGCCGTCCATGCATGAGCAGTGTGCCGTCGGGGGCGGCGGTGGCGGGGCGTTGCTCGTGGGTGGTGAGCAGGTGGGCCAGCAGGCTGGCATTCCACGGTGTGACGGCCACATAGGCTCCGCGTGAGGGCAGGGTGATGGGGCAGGCGTCGGGCGAGGTGCGGGCGGGGAGCACGATGCGGCGCAGGGTGTCGACCCACACTTGCTGGCCTGGCAGGGCGCGGCAACGGGCGGCGTGCATGCCTTGTGTGCCTGGCATGGTGAAGGCGATGGCCTCGTGCTCGGCGGGTTGGCGATAGCCCCAGCGGTGGTAGCCCCACAGCGAGGAGAAAGGGAGGCGCCACCCGTAGTAGGTGAGGCTCACCCAGGCATGGCGGCCGCCCTGCAAGCCAGGCACGCGGGTGTCGGCCGGCAGCCACATGTGCGCCACCAGCACATAGCGCACCACCAGCAGCAGCACTGTGGCGGTGAGCAACGGAAGGAGCAGGCGGCGTAGGGGTTTCATCATGCTACAAGGGGGAGCGGAAAGGGTTCTTGGTGGGGTGCTGTTTCATCCGACGGCTGTTGAGCCTCTCCATGAATTACTGTATGTCCCACACACGCTTGAAGAAGCGGTTCCAACGCACATGGCCGCTGAACCAGCCGTAGTCGGGGTCGAGTGAAATCCAAACGAAGAGGGGTTTGCCCACCACGTGGTCCTCGGGCACAAAGCCCCAGAAGCGTGAGTCGGCGGAGTTGTCGCGGTTGTCGCCCATCATCCAGTAGTAGTCCATCTTGAAGGTGTACTCCTGCGTTTCGCGTCCGTTGATGTAGATTTTGCCTTGGCGCACTTGCAGGTCGTTGCCTTCGTACACACGGATGGGTCGTTCGTAGATGGGTAGGTTCTGCAGGGTGAGGTGCAGTTTGGCGCCTTTCTTAGGAATCCACACGGGACCGTAGTCGGCGGTGGTCCATTTCTTCGCCATGTTCTGCGGATAGAGCCAGTCGCTGGCGGCCTCGGCGGGCTGTATGGAGGCCACGAGTTCCTTTTGCTGCTCGAGTTCGCGCTTCACTTGGCGGGTGAGGGGCATGCGGGCTCTCGAACCGTCGGTCACGGTGTAGAGGTCTTCATCGGTAATGCCCCAATCGCGCTTCCATTCTTCGGGAATTTGCTGTTTGAAATCTACCCAATAGGCGTACTGTACTTCCTGGGGCTCGCGGTTGGGCTTGCCGTCGAGGTAGATGGTGTTGTGGCGTATTTCGAGCGTCTGTCCGGGCAATCCTACGCATCGTTTGACGTAGTTTTCGCGTCGGTCGGTGGGCCGGCTCACGATGTTGCCGAACAGGTCGGGGTTGGCCTGCATGATGGCGCGGCCGGTGGCGTAGATGCGGCCGTAGAGGGTTTGCTGCTCGGCGTAGCTGAGGCTGTCGGTAATGGTAGACGAGGGGAGCACGCGGTAGGCTTGGTCGATGCCGCCGGCACCGGCGAGCGCCTCGTCGCCCAACTGGTAGCAAAGGCGGTAGTAGTCCTCATTCTGCCGATAGGTGGCCACGGTGTCGCCCGCGGGGTAGTTGAAGACCACGATGTCGTTGAGCTGCACCTGTCCCAAGCCCTTCACGCGGCGGTAATCCCAATGCGGCCACTCCAGGTAGCTGCGGCAGTTGACGAGCGGCATGGTGTGCTGCGTCATGGGCATGTAGAGAGGAGTTTGGGGCACACGCGGGCCGTAGGAAAGCTTCGACACGAGCAGGTAATCGCCCGTGAGGAGCGTTTTTTCGAGCGAGGAGGAGGGAATGACGAAGTTCTGGAAAAAGAACTGGTTCAGAAAATAGATGGCTGTGAGGGCGAACACAATGGCATCCACCCAACTCATGAGGAAGCGCGTTTTCGGTCCTACGGTAGGCTCGCGCCACCATCCCCACTTGATGTAGTGCGTGATGTAGGCGTCGAAGATGAAGGGCACTACCAGCAGTCCCCACCACGATTCAACCCAAAAAAGGAAGAGGAGGTAGAGGGCCGTGATGGCGGAGAATTTTACCCATGATAGAACACGTGAGGAACGACCCCCGGTGCGGCCGTTGGGTGCAGGTGTATGCGTCATTTTTTTTCTTGAAGTGGAATAAGGTCAGAAGTGAAAGGTGGGAATTTTTATAAATCCCACTGAAAGAGGTCGTCGGTGCTGAGGAGTCCGTGGTGCGTGGCGGTGAACTCGGCGGCAAGCACGGCACCGAGGGCAAAGCCGCGGCGGCTGTGGGCGGAGTGGGTGATGCTGATTTCGTCGGCCTCGCTGTTCCAGGTGATGGTGTGTATGCCTGGCACTTCGCCCTGACGTATGGCATCGATGCGCAGTTGCGTGGCTGGATGTTCGGTGGTGCCCTCAACCGTGCCGTCGGGCAGACTGACGGTGCCTTTCACCCAATCCTGCTTGCGGTCAACGCAGGCACATATTTGCTCGGCGAGCGTGATGGCGGTGCCGCTGGGAGCGTCGAGTTTGTGCACGTGGTGGGTTTCAACCTCCGACACGTCGTACGAGGGGTAGGCATTCATGATGCGCGCCAGGTATTTGTTGACGGCTGAGAAAATGGCTACGCCGAGCGAGAAGTTGGAGGCCCAGAAGAGCGTGTGCCCCCCTTCGGTACAAGCCTTGCGGACGTCGGCCTCATGTTCTTTGAGCCATCCCGTGCTGCCGCTCACCACCTTGACACCCTGCGCCCAGGCTTTCAGATAATTGCCGTAGGCGGCGGTGGGTGAGGTGAACTCGATGGCCACGTCGGCCGAGCGGAAGGCGTCGGAGTCGATGTCGGCGGCGTTGTCTACGTCGATGATGCTTACAATTTCGTGGCCTCGGCTGAGGGCTATTTCCTCAATCATGTGGCCCATTTTGCCGTATCCTATAAGAGCTATTTTCATGTGTGTAAATAAATGGAGTGTGGCCTTTGTGTGCTTTCCAGCAGGTGTTGACTGTATGCAGTTGTGCGTGGCAAAGTTAGCGTTTTCCGCCGAATGGAATGTGTCTGCGTGGGCTCGAACGTTTCTGTCTGCTGGGAAATGGGATTGCCGAAGGGGGGAGCGCAAGCAGTGCCCTCCCCTACCCTCTCGTCGCATACTTCCTTTTTACATCCCCAGCAGCTTTTTGCCGTAGGGCGTGAGGTAGGCCGATACTTGTGAGGGCTTGAGAATGCAGCTGGGCATACCGATGGCGTAAGGACCTATTTCGTAGGCAGCGTAGCCGAAGCAGATGCCCTGCGGCACGAGGGCTACGGTGGCGGGCAGGTGGAAATCCCAGAAGTCGTCGTCGAGGTTGCACTGACGGTGCAGTTCCTGCTCCACCAGTTTCAGCATTTCGCGGCTGTGGGCTGAGGCGAACACGTCGTGGTAGGTGATGCAGCGTCCGGTGTGTGCGTCAAAGGTGTAGTATTCGTCGGCCGGCATGCCGTGTGCTCCGCCGGTGTAGATGTAGGCATTGGCGTGCAGGGTGACGTAGCGTTCGTTTGACGTGTTCAGTTCCACCGTTCTCGTAGCCTCCCAAGCGGGCATGAGGTCGTCGTCCTCGCCGCTGTTGGCTTTCATTTCGTTGTCGCAGTCTTTGCCTTCGCTGATAAACTTGGCGGCCATTTTGAGCAGTTGCGGCCGTATGGGACTGCAGTCGGGCGTTTCGATGCCGCACCATTTTTTCACAAACACGGTGAGGCTGTCTGCCAAAGGCTGAGGTCCGCTTACGGGCACGCAGATTTGTGCCTCGAAGGAGTGGCGGTCGGCTTGTTTCACCACGACCTGCTGCATTTTGAGCGGTGTGTCGTCGGGTTTGACCGTTGTTGTGGTTTGTGCCGGAGCGTTGGTTTCGCCACGGTTGCCGTGGCAGGCGGGTGCGGTCAGAAGGAGCGCGCAGGCCAAGAGAAGGGGTGTTTTCATAAGTGTAAGCGTGTTTTTATTAAAAAGGAAAATGTACGTGTTCGTGCCGCCTCAGCCCTTGAGTATGCGCTTGATGTCGTTGAGTTTGTTGAGCGCTTCGAGCGGCGTGAGGTTGTTCACGTCGAGGTGCAGAATTTCGTCGCGTATCTGGCTGAGCACAGGGTCGTCGAGCTGGAAGAAGGAGAGTTGCATGCCGTCGTGCTGTGTGGTGTCGCTCTCGGCTTTGGGCGTGCCCTTGGCGGCGGTAGCCCCGGCCTTTTCGAGGTCGGCCAGCACCTGCTCGGCGCGCCGCACGATGCTCTGCGGCATGCCCGCCAGCCGCGCCACGTGGATGCCGAACGAATGCTCCGAGCCGCCGCGCTGCAACTTGCGCAGAAAGACCACGCGTCCCTCGACCTCACGCACCGATACGTTCCAGTTTTTGACGCGGGCGAAGAGTTTCTCCATTTCGTTCAGTTCGTGGTAATGCGTGGCAAAGAGGGTGCGGGCATGCGCCTTGGGGTTTTCGTGCAGATATTCCACAATGGCCCAGGCAATGCTGATGCCGTCGTAGGTGGACGTGCCGCGTCCCAGTTCGTCGAAGAGCACGAGCGAGCGTTCCGTCAGGTTGTTCATGATGTTGGCGGCCTCGTTCATTTCCACCATGAAGGTGCTCTCCCCTACCGAGATGTTGTCGCTTGCTCCGACGCGGGTGAAAATCTTGTCGACAGCGCCGATGTGTGCTGACACGGCAGGCACAAAGGCCCCCGTCTGTGCCAACAGCGTGATGAGTGCCGTTTGGCGCAGCAGGGCGCTCTTACCCGCCATGTTGGGGCCGGTGACGATGACAATTTGCTGGCCTTGGGTGTCGAGCGTTATGTCGTTGGCCACGTATTCCTCGCCCGGCGGCATGAGCGTTTCGATGACAGGGTGCCGGCCTTCGCGAATGTCGAGCGTGAGCGAGTCGTCCACCACGGGCCTGACGTAGCCACGCTCCCTGGCCACGCGTGCCATGCTTTGCAGGCAGTCGAGGCGGCTCAGTGCGGCGGCATCCTGCTGCAGGGGTTCGATGAACTGTGCCGTGTGCGCCACGAGTTGCTGGTAGAGTTGCATTTCCAGCGCCAGTATGCGGTCCTCCGCTCCCAATATTTTGTCCTCGTATTCCTTGAGTTCTTGAGTGATGTAACGCTCAGCCTGAGCGAGTGTCTGCTTGCGTACCCACTCTTGCGGCACCTTGTCCTTGTAAGTGTTGCGCACCTCGATGTAGTAGCCGAAGACGTTGTTGTAGCCAATTTTGAGGCTGGGAATGCCCGTGGCCTCGCTTTCGCGCTGCTGAATGTGCAGCAGACAGTCCTTGCTCGAGGTAGAGATGTGACGTAGTTCGTCGAGTTCGGCATTCACACCGTCGGCTATGACGCCCCCCTTGTTGAGGAGTACGGGCGGGTCGGGCCGGAGTTGCTGCTTGATGGTTTCGCGCAGTTCGGCCAGGGCTTGTAGGGTATGTCCCGTGTGCTTCACGGCTTCGCACTCGGCGTGGTCGCAGGCATACTTGATGAGCGCCGTGCTCTCGAGCGCCAGGCGCAGCTGCTGCATTTCGCGTGGCGACACGCGGCCCACAGCCACCCTCGACACGATGCGCTCCATGTCGCCCACCTTGGGCAGTTCCATTTCGCAGAGTTCGCGAAAGTCAGGGTGTCTGAAAAAATGCTCTACGCCATCCTGCCGCGCTGCGATGGCGTTCACCGAGCGCAGCGGGAAGAGCAGCCAGCGCTGCAGGGTGCGTGCTCCCATGGGGGTGAGGGTGTGGTCCATCACCTGCAGCAGCGAGGTGCCGCCCTCGTTCAGGGGTCTTACAATTTCGAGGTTGCGTGTGGTGAAGCGGTCGAGCCTCACGTAGCGGTCTTCCTCAATGCGTCGCAGTCGTGTGATGTGGGCCGTGTGGGTGTGCTGCGTCAGTTCCAGATAGCAGAGAATGGCTCCTGCGGCCACCAGGCCGTCGTTCAGGTGTTCGACGCCAAATCCTTTCAGGTTCTTCACCTGGAAGTGTCGCGTGAGTTTCTCGTGCGCCGTTTGTGGCGCAAAGGCCCAGTCCTCGAGTTCGAAGATGAAGAAGCGTGCGCTGAAAAGTCCCTCGAAGCGTCCCTTCAGCCCCGTACGCACCAGCACCTCCTTGGGGGCAAAGGCGGCCAGCAGTTTGTCGGTATATTCGGGTGTGCCCTGGGTCACCAAGAACTCGCCTGTCGAGATGTCGAGCAGCGAGAGGCCCACGGCGCTACCACCAAAGTGCACGGCTGCCAGGAAGTTGTTCTCCTTGGCCGTCAGCACATTGTCGGTCAGCGCAATGCCCGGCGTCACGAGTTCGGTGATGCCTCGTTTCACCAGTTTCTTGGTCAGTTTGGGGTCTTCCAGTTGGTCGCAGATGGCCACGCGGTAGCCGGCACGTATGAGGCGGGGCAGATAGGTGTCGAGCGCGTGGTGCGGAAATCCCGCCATGGGAATTTGGTCGCCGCCCTTCGAGTTGTTGCGTCGCGTCAGCGTGATGCCGAGCACCTGCGCCGCCTCTACGGCATCGTCGGCGTAGGTTTCGTAGAAGTCGCCGCAGCGAAACAGCAGAATGGCGTCGGGGTTTTTGGCCTTCAGGTCATAAAACTGTTTCATCATCGGGGTGAGCGCGTCGTTGGCCATGGTCGGAGAATAGGAGAGAGGAGGAGGTTCTTTTATAAATATAATATGGAGTAGGGTGGGGCGGGGCAGGGCTGCGGTGTCATGGCGCCGTCAGGAGGTTTGTGCCAGTTTGGTTTGGCAAAAAGGTTGTCAAGCAGGGGTGGCGTGGCGCCGTCAGGAGGTTTGGGCTTGGTCGCTCTCGATGAGTTCAAGCAGTTTCTGCACGGCGTCATCGGTGGGAATGTTCTTCTCCACGCACACCTTGCCTCTGTACAAGCTCACCTTGCCTCGTGCTGCTCCCACGTAGCCGTAGTCGGCATCGGCCATTTCGCCGGGTCCGTTTACAATGCAGCCCATGATGCCGATTTTCAAGCCTTTCAGGTGCGCCGTGGCCTCCTTGATGCGGGCTATGGTGCCCGTGAGGTCGTAGAGCGTGCGGCCGCAGCCTGGGCAACTGATGTACTCGGTGTGCGTGGTGCGCAACCTTGCTGCTTGCAGTATGCCGAAGGCCGTGCGCTCCACCTGGGCAGGCGTAATTTCGTTTGCCTGTGCTGGCGTTTGGTTGAGTAGGAAAATGCCGTCAGTCAGTCCGTCGAAGAGCAGGGCGCCCATGTCGGCAGCAGCCTGCAGGCGTAAGTCGTCGAGTGCCTCGTGGCTGTGGCTGTAATGCTGGAAGAAGATGACGGGTGTAGCGAGTGCCTCGCGCCACAGTTCGTGCACCAGAGCGCGCTGTTCGCCCAGTCGGTTGGCGTGGTTGCTCTGTGCCACAATCACCACGTTGTGGTCGTGGCGCAGGCATGCTTTCACCTCCTCGTCCAGGTCGAGGTAAGTGAGGAAGAGGAATTTGGCCTCCGCCTTACACATAGCCAGCAGCGGCAGCGCACGTTTCGTAAAGGCGGGGAATGTGCCCTCCTCGCCCTGCCATGCGTCGGCGTCGACCACGTAGCGTACGTCTTTGCGTCGCTGTGCTGCTGCGGGCAGTTGGCGGGCGCAGTACACGTAGTCGGGGAGCACGTCGCCGAAGGCCGCGTCCTCGTCGGGGCGGAACGACATCACCACGGGCACCTGGCCGCCGCCCACGTTGAGTACGGCCTGCGTAGGTCGGCGTTCGGGGTTTTCGTAGCAAAAGTCGGGTGCTGCCTGGGCTGGAATGGCGTCGTGACCAGCGCGCTGCACCACATACGAGGCCAGTTTGTAGGCCACAGGAATTTCCGCCTCGGGAGCCTCGCTCAGGCTCACCCGCAGCGTGTCGCCTATGCCGTCGGCCAGCAGGGCGCCTATGCCCACGGCACTCTTGATGCGTCCGTCTTCACCCTCGCCGGCCTCCGTCACGCCCAGGTGCAGCGGGAAGCTCATGCCCTCGCGTTCCATCACCTGGCAGAGCAGACGCATGGAGCGCACCATTACTTGCGTGTTCGAGGCTTTGATGCTTATCACCACGTCGGTGAAATGCTGCTTCACGCACACCCGCAGAAACTCCATGCAGCTCTCTACGATGCCTGCGGGTGTGTCGCCGTAGCGGCACATGATGCGGTCCGACAGCGAACCGTGGTTTACGCCTATGCGCAGCGCCGTGCCGTGCTCCCGGCATATCGCCAGCAAACGGCTGAAGCGTTCCTCCAGGCGTGCCAGTTCGGCGGCATACTCCTCGTCGGTGTATTCGAGTTGCTTGAACTGCCGGGCGGGGTCGATGTAGTTGCCGGGGTTGATGCGCACCTTCTCCACGATGGTTGCGGCCACGTCGGCCACGTCGGGGTTAAAGTGCACGTCGGCCACGAGCGGGCCGTCGTATCCCATGCTGCGTAGGCGTTGTTTGATGTCGGCCAGGTTCAGGGCTTCGCGTGTGCCCTGCGTGGTGAGCCTCACGTAGTCGGCTCCGGCGTCGAATATGGCGCGGCACTGCTCCACGCAGCCCTCCGTGTCGGTGGTTGCCTTGGTAGTCATGCTCTGTATGCGCAGCGGGTTGTCGCCGCCCAGCGGCCGGTTGCCCACGTGCACCTCGCTTGAGTGCCGCGGGTTGTAGTTAAAGAGGTCCGTCATGGTGCTTCAGTTGGTTTTGTAGGCATATTTCACCTCGGCCAGTTCGCTGTTAGCCTTCACGATTTTCTCCTTCAGTCCTGCCTTGTAGGCTTCCACCCTTTCGGCCAGTGCTGCGTCGCTGAGGGCGAGCATTTCAGCGGCCAGAATGGCGGCGTTCAGTGCTCCGTTCACGCCCACGGTGGCCACGGGTATGCCCGGCGGCATCTGTATGATGGAGAGCATGGCATCCAGTCCGTCGAGCATGCCCTTGATGGGAACGCCTATCACGGGCAGCGTGGTGCCTGCGGCAATCACGCCAGGCAGTGCGGCCGCCATGCCCGCCCCGGCTATGATGACGCGCAGTCCGCGGGCTTTGGCGCCTGCGGCAAATGCCTCCACCTCGGCCGGCGTGCGGTGCGCCGAGAGGGCGTTCATTTCAAAGGGTATGTGCATGTCGTCAAGAAAGCGTGCCGCCTTCTCCATAACGGGCAGGTCGCTCGTGCTGCCCATGATAATGCTGACAATAGGGTTCATATCTTTATGTAGTTGGGTTTTTATAAAAAAGGATATGCAGGAAAATAAGTCTGACCCGGCCGCCGGCGGCAGGGTAGGGGTGGCAACGGTGCGCCCGCCCCTTGCTCACACCAGCAGGATGCTGAAGAAGCCGCTCAGAAAACCGATGAGAGTCCCCCAGCCCAGTTCGGCGTAGGTGTGCTGCCGCAGCACCATGCGGGCCGTGCACACCATGCCGCACACCAGCACACTCAGGCACAGCCAGCCTGTGGGGTTGAATGAAAATATCAGGCTGAATGCCAGCAGCGCCCCCACCACGCCGGCACTTGCCGCGGCGTGCGTGCTCACCTTCAGCCAGCTGTTCACCACGGCGCACGCCACCTGTATCACCAGCGCCCCCATGATCACACCCTGCGTGAAGCGTGGCATGTGCAGCGAGTAGAGCATATGCAGCAGCGCGGCATAACACGTGATGCTCAGCACATAAGGCACGTAGCGCCGCTGCCGCTTGCCCATTTGGTGCCGCGTCCAGCCGTTCACCTTGCGATACAGAAAGATGCCCAGGTGCGGCAGCAGCACCGTGAAGCAGTACACCACCAGCGTGATCCACAGCTTCGTCAGCCACGGCAGCATGTGCAGGTAACTGAATGAAAACAGGGCGGCAAAGGCCACCACAGGCAGGTAGAACGGCGTGAACACCACCGACACCACCCGTGCCGTCAGCACCAGCAGCGCTGCGCTGCGGCTCCCTCCGCGTGCGGGGCGGTAGGAGCGGTAGTCCGGCGTATGCGGGGCGGGGTGGAGGCCCTCGGGGTTATCCTCGGCAAAGGGCGATCGGTTCAAGTGAATGGGCGGCTTCATGCTTGTAAGGAATACTTCTATGCTTATTGATTATAAAAAAGGCTCATGCAGGCATGCTGAGAGAGGGTGGGGTTGTGCCGTGCGCTGCAGCCACGCTTGTGGCGGAATAGGGAGAGGCTAAAAATCGCGACGCTTCTGCTAAAATAAAGCACGAGTCAAGCCTCTATCAAGCTCATCCCTCCTTCCCCCTGCCGGCTACGCCCCATCGGTGCGGCGCAGGCGTGCCGTGGGCAGCCCCATCATGTCGCGGTATTTCGCCACCGTGCGGCGTGCCACCGTCAGGCCCTCCTCTTTCAGGGCGGCCATCAGCGCCTCGTCTGAGAGCGGGTGTCGCTTGTCCTCCTCGTCAATCAGTCGGCGCAGCGTGCTCTTCACCAGGCGTGCCGACACCTCCTCGCCGTCGGTCGAGGTAAACTGCGACGAGAAGAAATGCCTGAGCGGGTAAATGCCGTAGCGCGTCTCCACAAACTTGCTGTTCGTCACACGCGACACCGTCGATATGTCCACCCCCGCTCTGGCCGCCACCTCCTTCAGCGTGAGGGGTCGCAGCAGCATTTCGTCGTCGTCGTCGAAGAAGGGGCGCTGAAACGCCACAATGGCGCGCATCACCGCCAGGAGCGTCTGGTTGCGGCGGTTGATGAGGTTGATGAAGGAGAGCGCCGCCTCCACCCTGTTCTTGCTGTACACATACGCCTCCTTCTGCTCCCGCGTCAGGGTGCGGCGTGCCGCTCCGAGCTGTCGCAGCGTGTCGGTAAACGAGGCGCTCACCTTCACCTGCGGCACCTCGCCGCGGTTCAGCGTCACCGTGGCCTCGCCGTCGGGCGTCACCGTCACGTAGAAGTCGGGCACGGCCACGGGCACCGCAGCCCCGTCGGCCCCTCCCAGCGCGCTGCCCGGTTTCGGGTTCAAGTGCTGCAGGCGGTGCAACACGTGGCCCCACGTCTCCGCATCCAGTTTCAGGCGTTGGCGTATGGTGTCCCATCGGTGTCCCACAAAGTCCTTGTAGCATCGTTCCAGCACCTGCCTTGCCAGCGGCGTGTAGGGCGAATGGTCGTCGGGGTCGTTCAGTTGCAGCAGCAAGCACTCCTGCACACTGCGAGCCCCAATGCCTCGTGGCTCAAAGCCTTGCAGCACCTGCAGCAGGCGTTCCACCTCCTCGGGCGTGGTCATCACGTTGTGATACACAGCCAGTTCGTCGCACAGCGTGGCTGCGTCCTTACGCAGAAAGCCGTCGTCGTCGAGCGAGCCAATGAGGTATTCCATCACCTCCTGCTCCCTTTCCGTCAGGTTGTGCTCTCCCATCTGCCGCTTCAGTTCGTCGTAGAAGGAGGACCCCTCCGTCAGCGGTGTTTCGTAAGCCTGTTCGCGGTTGTCGTGTCGTTCCTGCAAGTAAGCGGGCACATCGTCGGGCGTCAGGTAGTCGGCCAGTTCGTCGTCGTGCTCAGCGTGTTCCTCGTCGGCCGTGTCGTCGTGAGCGTCGTCGGCCGTGCCGGGTTCGTCGTCGTCGCGTGGCGCGTCGGGGTCGTACTCCTCCAGAGCCGCGTTGTCCAGCATCTCGTCGCGCACACGCTGCGCCAAGTCCGTCACGGGCAGTTCCACGAGTTTGGCCACGGCAATCTGCATTGCTGCCAACTGCTGTGTCTGCTTCTCCGCTGTGATTTGTCGTAATTCCTGTGCCATGTCGTCAAAGGCCTGCCTGTTGGTAGACCCATATATCCTGCAAATTTAGGAATAGTTTTGTGAATGCAAAACGCACCCTCGGCCGATATGCCCATCGCCTGCCGCCCGCAGCCCTCCCTGCGAGGCCTCCCTGCGCTGCCACGTTTTGAGCACCTGCGCACACCTGTCGAGCGTGGGACGCTCGGTCGTCATCGGTGCAGCGAAGTGGTGGCGAGGGGAACGGGGGCTGTGAAAAATAGATGCTACGTAAAAAAGTTTACGTACGACGTGATTTTTTTTACGTACGACGTGACATTTTTTACGTAGCACCCCGTTGCACCGCTCAGCCGCCCCGCCAGAAATGGATGCCGTGGAAGAAAGTTCCCACGGCTGGGACACTTTCTTCCACGGCGGGTGAAGTTTTTCCCACGGCATCTGTTTTCCGTGGCCTTCGTGTGCAGTGAAAGCCTGTGTAGGTGCAGCCCCTGCCTCGCCATGGGGCGTGAGGTGGTGGGGCGTCGGTGTGGGTGGGGCTGGCGGGGCGCCGGGCGTTGACGTGGGCCTATACTACACGCCACAGGAGGCCAACGGCGTGGTGTGCGTCGGCCTCCTGTGGCAGGTTGGGGTGGGGCGGTCAGTGCGCTTCGAGCCAGTTGGCGCCCTCGCCGCAGTCGGCCACGAGGGGTACGCTCAGGGCGCAGGCGTGCTCCATTTCGTGCACCACAATTTGTCGCACGCGGGGGAGTTCGTCGAGGGGTACGCTGAAGTTGAGTTCGTCGTGCACCTGCAGTATCATTTTGGTCTTGAGTCCTTCGGCTTGCAGGGCGCGGTCGATGCGTATCATGGCCACCTTGATGATGTCGGCCGCTGTGCCTTGTATGGGTGCATTCACGGCGTTGCGTTCGGCGTAGCCCCTCACCACGGCGTTGCGCGAGGTGATGTCGGGCAGGTAGCGTCGGCGGCCGTAGAGGGTTTCGATGTAGCCTTTTTCGCGAGCCTCTTCGACGCTTCGCTGCATGTAGGTGCGCACCATGGGGTAGGTGTCGAAGTAGTTGTCGATGAGTTCTTTGGCCTCGGTGCGGCTCACCTCCATGCGCTCGGCCAGCCCGAAGGCCGAGATGCCGTAGATGATGCCGAAGTTGGCGGTTTTGGCTTTGCGCCGCTCGTCGCGCGACACCTCGTCGAGCCCTTTGTGGAAGATGCGTGCGGCGGTGGCGGCATGGATGTCGCGCCCCTGGCGGAAGTCGTCGCAGAGCTGGGGGTCGCCGCTGAGGTGCGCCATGAGGCGTAGTTCGATTTGCGAGTAGTCGGCCGAGAAGAAGACGCAGCCCTGCTCGGGCACGAAGGCTTTGCGAATTTCGCGGCCGTCGTCACCGCGCACGGGAATGTTCTGCAGGTTGGGGTTCGACGAGGAGAGGCGGCCCGTGGCGGTGACGGCCTGGTTGAACGAGGTGTGGATGAGGCCCGTGTGCGGGTCGGCCATTTTGGGCAGCGTGTCGACGTAGGTGTTGATGAGTTTCTTGAGTGCGCGGTGAGCCAGAATCTTCTCGACAATGGGGTGCTTGGCCTTGAGGGCCTCGAGCACTTCCTCCCCAGTGGAGTATTGCCCTGTTTTGGTTTTGCGGGCCTTGTCGTTGAGTTTCAGTTCCTCGAAGAGCACGGTGCCCACCTGCCGCGGTGAGGTGAGGGTGAAGGGGTGTCCGGCGAGGGTGTAGATGTCGTGTTCGAGCGCTGCGAGGCGTTCGTTGAAGAGGCGGCCCGTTTCGGCCAGTGCTTGGGCATCGAGGCGCACGCCGTGGCGCTCCATGCGGGCCAGTACGGGCATGAGCGGCATTTCCACGTCGGTGAAGAGTGGCAGCAGGCCGTGCTCCTGCAACTCACGGAGCAGGGGGGCGTGCAGCTGCAGGGTGACGTCGGCGTCCTCGGCGGCATAGTCGAGGATGGCGGCGGGGGAGAGTTCGCCCATGTGGCGCTGCGTGCGTCCCTTCGGTCCGATGAGTTCCTCGATGTGGATGGTCTGATAGTCGAGGTATATCTCAGCGAGGTAGTCCATGTTGTGGCGGAGCTCGGGCTGCACGAGGTAGTGGGCGAGCATGGTGTCGAAGAAGGGCGGGGCGAGGGTGGCGCCGTAGCGCGAGAGCACGTTGAGGTCGTACTTCATGTTTTGCCCCACCTTGAGGATGCTGCCGCTCTCGACGACGGGACGGAAGATGGCCACCATGCGCTCGGCCGCTTCGCGTGAGCGAGGCACGGCCACGTACCATGCCTTGCCGGGCGCCGTGCTGAACGACATGCCTACCAGTTGGGCGGTGAGGGCGTCGGTGGAGGTGGTCTCCGTATCTATTGAGAGAATTTCATTTGTCAATAAATAATCACATAATCGGCGTGCACCCTCTTCATTTTCAATCAAAACGTAGTGGTGTGGCACGTCGGCAAGGCGCTTGTGAGTCGGTTTTTCGAGTCCGCTCGGGAGTTCGTCCAGCTCTGGGCCAAAGAGCGAGGGTTCGGTGTTAGCATTGTTTAACTTTATGCCGTCTTCCTTGTCCATGCGTGTGAGGAAGGAGCGGAACTCGAGTTCGTTGTAGATTTTACGCAAGGCTTGACGGTCGGGAGGTGTGCAGGCGAGGGCGTCGAGGTCGAGGTGGATGGGTACGTCGGTCTTGATGGTGACGAGGAAGTGTGAGAAGCGGATTTGCTCGGCGTTGTCCTCCACCTTTTTCCGGAGCGCGCCTTTGATTTCGTCGGTGCGTGCGAGCATCTGCTCGACGCTGCCAAACTGCTGGATGAGTTTGACGGCGGTTTTTTCGCCCACGCCGGGACAGCCGGGCACGTTGTCGGCGGCATCGCCCATGAGTGCGAGCATGTCGACAACCTGCGCGGTGGAGGCGAGTCCGTATTTGCTGCAAACGCCCTCTTCATCGAGTTTTTCGGCCTTGGTGGTTCCGTGGCCCGGACGGTGCATGACGATGTGGGGGCGCACGAGTTGGGCGTAGTCCTTGTCGGGCGTGACCATGTGCACCTCGAGTCCGCGCTCGGCCGCCTGCAGGGCCAGTGTGCCGATGACGTCGTCGGCCTCGAAGCCCGGCACCTCGAGCAGGGGAATGCCGTAGGCGCTGACAATCTGCTGGATGATGGGCACGGAGAGCTTGATGTCCTCGGGCGTGGCCTCGCGCTGCGCCTTGTAGTCGGCGTAGGCCTCGTGGCGGAAGGTGGGGCCTGAGGGGTCGAAGGCGATGCCGATGTAGTCGGGGTGCTCGGTGCGAAGGATTTCGTCGAGCGTATTGACAAAGCCGAAGATGGCCGAGGTGTTCTGCCCCTTGGAGTTGATGCGGGGCGAACGAATGAGCGCATAGTAGGCTCGGTAAATGAGTGCGTAGGCGTCGAGCAGATAAAGCGTTTGCATAAGCTGAAAGCTGAGGGTGGGGGTGGGGGTACATGTATGACCGCAGAAAGGGGTGGTGGGGCGCGCGGCATGACATAAAACACTCCTTTCAGGCCATAGGTTTTCACAAAAGTACGAATTTAATACGGGCAAACGGAATAATTGCTTACTTTTGTGCACCGTAACCACAACCTATGGACCCACTGAACCGCATCAAGCAGCCCATTGAGGCAGAATTGCAGACTTACAAAGCGCTATTTGACGAGGCACTGACCCACGAAAACGACTTTCTGGGCCAGGCTTTATCGTATGTGCGCCGCCGTAAGGGCAAGATGATGCGACCCCAGCTGGTGCTGCTCACGGCTAAGGAGCAGGGCGAGGTGACGGTGCACACACAGCGGGCCGCCGTGGCGCTGGAACTGCTGCACACGGCATCGCTGGTGCACGACGATGTGGTGGACGAGAGCGCGCAGCGACGCGGACAGCAGTCGGTGAACGCACTCTACGACAACAAGGTGGCGGTGCTGGTGGGCGACTACCTGCTGAGCATTGCCCTGCAGCAGGCTGCCATGACGCAGAGCCTCAAGGCGGTGGACATCATTGCAAGGCTGGGCGGTACGCTCTCGGCCGGCGAGGTGTTTCAGCTCGACAACATACAACAGGAGGCGGTGACGGAGGAAGCGTATTTCCACATTATCGCACACAAAACGGCCGCCCTCTTTGCCGCTTGTGGCGAACTGGGTGCGCTGACGGCCGGCGCCGACGAGGTGGCGGTGCAGCGGGCACGCGAACTGGGGCAGCTCATTGGTATGTGCTTCCAGATACGCGACGACATTTTCGACTACGAAACGCACGCCGACATTGGTAAGCCCACGGGCAACGACATGGCCGAAGGCAAACTGACGCTGCCGGCCATCTATGCACTGCAGGCTACCGACCGCACCGATGTGCACGCTTGGGCGGCCAAGGTGAAGGCGGGTACGGCACAGCCCGAAGAGATAGCCGCGCTGGTGGATTTTACCCGCAAAATAGGCGGTATGGATTATGCCAAGGAGCGCATGCTGGCCTTCCACGCCCAAGCGGTTGCGCTGGCCGACGGGTACACGAACAGCGAGGTGCGACAAGCGCTGCACACTTACATTGACTACGTGATTGACCGTAAGTTTTGACGGATAGACTGCGGACAAGCTGCTACTATGCACACCGGATTTGCTGGAAAACGCATCCGGTGTTTTTTTGTGCGTTGGATTTCATCCGACCTTTTCTCGCCATGGCATCGCTCAAATCCTCTCGGCTTTGGGCGAGCTCATTTGGCTTAACGAAAAGTCTGTCTTTCCCAAGACAAAGGGGGATGGTTTTATTTCCCCCAAAACAAGATAGCCTCCCGGCGTGGCCGGTGGCAGATGCAAGGGCGGCCGGCTCTCATGCCACAGGGGTGGGTGAGGGCCGGCCGCATTTTGCCGTTTTGCGCAGCGCGCGTTTTATATAATAAGGGGGTGGTGGACTCCGCTTCGGGCATTTGGAAGCCTTAGGGCGCAAATATGGCGGGTTTTTGTGCCTGTGGTGTGGCTGTGGGGTCAGAAGGGCTTCACGTCCTCGCCGAGGATGTCGCTGACGAGGAGGTTGGCGAGTCGGCTGGTGCCGATGCGGAAGTGTCCCTGCTTGATGTAATCCTCGCCGAGGGTTTCGCTCACGATGGTGTAGAAGTCGACGGCGTCGGCCACCGTTTTGATGCCTCCGGCGGCCTTGAATCCGATGAGGGTGCCCGTTTCGGCGTGGTATTCCTTGATGGCCTGGCACATGACGAGGGCGGCCTCAGGTGTGGCAGCAGGGTCGATTTTGCCTGTGGAGGTTTTGATGTAGTCGGCGCCGGCGTACATGGCGAGTATGGAGGCCCGCTTGATGTTTTCGGCTGTTTGGAGTGCGCCTGTTTCGAGTATGACCTTGAGGGGTCGGCCTGCGCATGCTGCCTTGATTTCGGCAATTTCGTCGGCGCAGGTTTCGTAGTCGCCGCTGAGGAATGCTCCGACGTTGAGCACGCAGTCGATTTCGGTGGCTCCGTCGTGAATGGCGAGTGCCGTCTCGGTGGTTTTGATTTCGATGAAGGTTTGCGATGAGGGGAAGCCTCCCGCCACGCAGGCTACTTCGACACCGTCGGCCTCGAGGCTTTCGCTCACGATTTTGGCGAAGACGGGGTAGACGCAGATGGTGGCAAGATGGGGCAGGTCGGGGTGGGCGTCGGCAAAGGCGTTGACGCGCTCCACAAAGCGCAGAACGCTCTCCTGCGAGTCGGTGACCTTGAGCGTGGTTAGCTCGACGGTGGAGAGGAGGAGGCGCTTCACCTCGGGGGTGTCGTACTTGTGGCGGTTGTCGTCAATCAGACGGGCAACGGTGGCGTGCACGGCGTCGTCGTGCAGGTGCATTTCGTAGTGTGAGAAAGCCTGTTCGTAGGGACTGGCAGGGCGTGCGTCGTGGTCGTGGTCGTGTTCGCAGCAGTGGGTCATGGTGTAAATGTATGTGTGTTGAATGTGGGCTGTATGGCGCGGCGTGGACGGTGTGTCGTCATGGCCAATCTGCTTCGTTGCTATCGGCATTCGGGCTTGGTCATGTACTTTCGTACACTCCCTGCGCCCTCAGCCTCAGTGCCTGCATTTTAGCCATTCTGACGCACCTTCGCTGGCGTCAGGGGGTGAGTTTCGGATTGAGGCGATGGCGGTCGCGGTCGCGTTTTGTTTTTTTCTCCATACTCTGCATGAAGGCTTGGGTGAGGTCGGTGCCCGTTTGGTTGGCAAGGCAGAGCAGCACCCAGAGCACGTCGGCCATTTCCTCGCCGAGGTTGCACGTTTCGCCCTGCTTGAACGACTGGTCGCCGTAGCGGCGTGCCATGACGCGGGCAAGTTCGCCCACCTCCTCGGTGAGGCAGGCCATGTT
The DNA here is from genome assembly GCA_004557185.1 of Bacteroidales bacterium. Lineage (GTDB taxonomy): Bacteria > Bacteroidota > Bacteroidia > Bacteroidales > Bacteroidaceae > Alloprevotella. The sequence goes on along the minus strand of SFEP01000029.1, from coordinate 7,333 downwards.
GGTGAGTTCGCTGAAATAGCGCACGCCGATGGTGCGAATCCAGTGGTCGACCATGTGCTGGGCCTCGGCCAGGGTGGGCGAGGGGTAGGGGTTGTCGGTGGAAGTGTTGTGCATGGGAGTGGCGATGGAAAGGGTGGGGAATGGGGCGGACTACTCCTTGTTTTTTGTGTCCATACAGATGGTCACGGGCCCGTCGTTGAGGAGTTCTACCTTCATGTCGGCGCCAAATTCGCCCGTGCCGACGGGTTTCCCCAAGGCATCGGAGAGGAGGCTGCAGAAGGCTTCGTAAAGCGGAATGGCGGTGGCATGACCGGCGGCGCGGATGTAGCTGGGTCGGTTGCCCTTTTTGTACGACCCCATGAGGGTGAACTGGCTCACCACGATGACGTCGCCGCCCGTGCTGAGTATGTCGCGGTTCATGACGCCGGCGGCGTCGTTGAAGATGCGCAGGCCTGCTATTTTGCGGCAAAGCCACTGGGCGTCGTCGAGGGTGTCGGCCTCCTCGATGCCGAGCAGCACCAGCAGACCGCCCGCGATGCTCGACTTGACACGCCCGTCGATGGTGACGGAGGCGTGGCTGACACGTTGAATGACGGCTCTCATTTATTCTTTAATAATAAAGGTATGGGGCTGCGGGTCTGAGGCTACGCTGCAGCCGTGCAAATGTACGAAAAAGGGGAGCAATGCGCAGTGGTGCGGCGGCCTTTTTTGTGACCGCAGCAGGATGGGTGTGGGGCGCGGCAATGGGGAGGGATGGGACGCGGGTGTGGCTTGTGGCAAGGGCTATTGTGCCCGCTTCGATGCGTTGGGTGCTTGCGGCAAGGCGTTGGCTGCGGCATCCGTTTCGGCCTGGGGAGCGTGCCACAGGGCGTAGAGCTGTGCGCCCTTGGCCTGCCCCACGGCCTGCTTGAGTTCGTCGGCCGAGGCAGCCTTCATGCGGCGCACGGTTTTGAAGGCGGCCAGAAGCTTCTGCCGCGTGGCAGGTCCTACGCCGGGCGTGTGGTCGAGCTCGGAGTCGGTGAGCCTTTTGGCGCGTTTCTCGCGGTGAAATTTGATGGCGAAGCGGTGCACCTCGTCCTGCATTTGGGTGAGGGTGCGGAAGAGTTGGCTGTTGGCCTTCAAGCCGACTTCGGCGGGCGGGAAACCGGTGAGCAGAGCCCGCGTGCGGTGACGGTCGTCCTTGGCCAGACCGGCGATGGCGATGTCGAGGCCCAGTTCGTCGTGCACCACCTGTCGCACCACCTCCATCTGGCCGCGTCCGCCGTCGGCTATGATGAGGTCGGGCAGGGGCTGGCCCTCGTTTTTGAGACGTGTGTAGCGACGGCGCACCACCTCCTGCATCGAGGCGTAGTCGTCGGGCCCGCTGCCGCTGTTGAGCACGTATTTGCGGTAGAGGCTTTTCTTCGGTTTCAGCCGCTCGAAGACGACGCAGGCTGCCACGGCGTCGGTTCCTGCGGTGTGCGAATTGTCGAAAAGTTCGATGCGCAGGGGCAAATGCTCCAGCCCGAGGTCGGCTTGCAGCTCCTTCATCAGCCGCGTTTGCTTTTGTTCGGGGTTGAGTTTCTCGGCTTGCTTGAGGCGGTCGAACTTGTACTGCTTCACGTTGAGCCGCGCCAGGTCGAGCAGCTTTTTCTTGTCGCCCCGTTGCGGCACGGTTTGCACGAGCATCTCGTCGGGCAAATCGACGTGGAAAGGCACCACCACCTCGTGGGCTTTGCTGCCGTAGCGGGTGCGCATCTCCACAATGCCGAGGCGTAGCAAGTCAGCTTCGGTTTCATCGAGTCTTTTGCGGAACTCAAAGGTGAAAGCCTGGTTGATGCAGCCTTGGGTGACGTGCAAGTAGTTGATGTAAGCCACGCGTTCTTCGCTTTCGATGTGAAACACGTCGATGTCGTAGGCCACGCCTGAGACAACCACGCTTTTGGCGCGGAAGTTCTCCACCAAGTCGTAGCGTCGCTTCACCTCCTGGGCTTCCTCGAATCGCATTTCCTCGGCCAACTGCGCCATTTCTTCGCGTAAACGGTTGGCCACTTCCGCTGTTTTGCCGCGCAGAATGTCTTTGCAGGCCTCGATGCAGCGCATGTAGTCGGCGTGCGACTGTCGTCCTGTGCAAGGGGCAAGGCAGCGGTGTATGTGGTAGTCGAGGCACACCTTGTAGCGCCCCTCTGCCACCCCTTCTTCCGTCATCGGCGTGCGGCAGGGCCGTGGATGGTAGAGTGCGGCGCAGAGGTCGAGCAAGGCGTACATTGTCGGCACGTGGCTGTAAGGACCGAAGTAGATGGAGCCCCGTTCGTTGCGGCGTCGTGTTTTGAAGATGCGCGGCAGGTATTCCTTGGTGACGGCGATGGAGGGATACGTCTTGTCGTCCTTCAGCAGCACGTTGTAGTGCGGTTTGTAGCGCTTGATGAGGTTGTTTTCGAGCAGAAGCGCGTCCTCTTCCGTTTTCACCACTACATAACGGATGTCGCGGATATGTGCCACCAATAGGCGCGTTTTCTGCGTCTGCTGCTCCTTGTTGAAGTAGGAGCTGACGCGGCGTTTCAGGTTTTTGGCCTTGCCTACATAGATAATTCTGCCGGAATCGTCGAGGTATTGGTAACACCCCGGCGTTTCCGGCAGGTTTTGCACGATGCCTTTCAGGTAAGCAAGCAATTCGTTACGTTCGCTCACGTCCGTCTTATTCGTGAATGGTGAGAAGGGTAGTGATGTCGAGGTCTTTCCCAAGGAATTTTCGTCCTTCCAGCCCTTCCATGCGGAGTTCGATAAGGAAATTTGCATAGACGGCTTTGGGTGAAAATTGCTTCACGAGGTCGTAGGCGGCCTGCATGGAGCCCCCTGTGGCGAGCAGGTCGTCGTGTAGCAGCACCACGTCGTCCGCTTCGATGGCGTCGGTGTGAATTTCGATGGTGTCGTAGCCGTATTCTTTCAGGTAGGTCGCCGTGCGTGTTTCGCCGGGCAGTTTTCCGGGCTTGCGGCACATCACGAAACCTGCGCCCAACTTTTCGGCGAGCATCGCGCCCATCACAAAACCGCGGCTCTCAATGCCCACCACCTTTGTAATGCCCTTGTCTTTGTAGAGGCGCACCAGTTCGTTCAGCATCTCGCGAATGCAGTCGGGGTCCTTGAATAGCGTGCTCACATCCTTGAAATGAACACCCGGCTTAGGGAAATCAGGTATTGTTCTGAGATTTTTAAGCAGCAAATTTTCGTTCATAATGTTTTGAAATTAAGATTGTATGCCTATGTATGTTTCACGTGAAACGCCAAGTGCTTATCTGGAGTTTTACTCTAAGTGAAAACGGACGGGAAGCTGTGGCGTTTGGCGTGCGTATATATAATAAGGAGTGGGGAGGCTGCTGTGTGGCGGCCTCTTATCGGCCCATGAGTACGAGCAGTACGCTGATGTCGCTTGGTGAGACGCCGGGGATGCGGCTGGCCTGCGCCAGGGTTTCAGGATTGATGGAGGTGAGTTTCTGGCGTGCTTCGGTGCTCAGTTGCGTAATGTCGTTGTAGGTGAAATGGCCGCGAATTTTGATGTCTTCGAGCCGTTGCATTTTTTCGGCAAGGGCGCGTTCGCGGGCAATGTAGCCGGCGTACTTCATTTCGATTTCGGCGGCTTCTACCGTCTCTTCGCGGTCGATGCCCATTGCTTCGATTAGCGCTTGCAGGTCGCCGATTTCCTCGGCCAAGTTGTGCAGTGTAACCTGCGGGCGGTTGATCAGATCAATCAGTTTGCAGCCGCCTGTCAGTGGCGATGTGCCGAGTGCGGAAAGGAAGGGGTTGATGCGGTCGGCTTTCAGGCGGAACTCCCGACAGAAGTGGATGAGCCGTGCTATGTCGTCCTTCTTACGTTGAAAGCGTGCTTTCCGCTCCGCACTGGCCAAACCGTAGCGCAGTGCGTAGGGTGTGAGACGGGCATCGGCGTTGTCCTGGCGGAGCAGGATGCGGTATTCTGCCCGTGAGGTAAACATGCGATAGGGCTCGTCGACCCCTTTGGTGACCAAATCGTCGATGAGCACGCCAATGTAGGCTTCGTCGCGTTGGAGTGTGAAAGGTGCCTGGCCATCGCAGAAAAGAGCCGCGTTGATGCCCGCTATCAGCCCTTGGCCCGCAGCTTCCTCGTAGCCCGTGGTGCCATTCACTTGTCCGGCCAGGAACAGGCCGCGCACCTCTTTGGCGTGCAGGGCGTGGTCAAGTTGGGTGGGATCGAAGAAGTCGTATTCGATGGCGTAGCCCGGACGGTACACCTTTACATCGCGGAAACAAGGCATCTGCTTCAGAGCTGCCAGCTGCACGTGCATGGGCAGGCTCGACGAGAAGCCGTTTAAGTACAATTCGTTTGTGTTCGTGCCCTCCGGCTCCAGGAAGAGCGGGTGGTGGTCACGTTCGGGGAAGGTCACGATTTTTGTTTCGATGCTCGGGCAATAGCGCGGCCCTATGCTCTGTATTTGTCCGTTGAAAAGGGGCGAGTCAGCCAGCCCCTCGCGCAGGGCGTCGTGCACAGCGGTGTTTGTTTCCACCGTCCAGCATGGCAGTTGGGGCAGCGGGCGTAGCGGACTGATGTAAGAGAAACGGTGAAAGTCCGTTTCGCCCGGTTGTTCCGCCATTTCGTCGAGGTGCACCGAGCGCTTGTCAATGCGAACGGGCGTACCCGTCTTCATTCGTCCCGAGCGTAGCCCCAGTCGTTGCAAGGAGGCAGTGAGATGCGTGGCGGCTGGTTCGGCACACCGTCCGCCGGGCACGCGTCGGCGTCCCACGTGCATCAGTCCGTTCAGGAAGGTGCCCGCCGTGATGACCACAGCCCTCGCCCGCAGTTCGGCGCCCCACACGGTGGTTACGCCCTTCACCTCCCCATTTTCTGCGATGACTTCGGCCACCTCGTCCTGCCAGATGCTCAGGTTATCGGTGTTCTCCACCACGTGTCGCCACGCCTCGATGAATTTGGCGCGGTCGCACTGAGCCCGTGGGCTCCACATGGCAGGACCTTTTGAGCGGTTCAGCATGCGAAACTGGATGGCTGTGGCGTCGGTCACCTCAGCGGTGTGTCCGCCGAGCGCGTCCACCTCGCGTACAATCTGCCCCTTGGCAATGCCGCCAATGGCAGGGTTGCAGCTCATCTGGGCAATCTTGTTCATGTCCATCGTCACGAGGCAAGTGTTCGCCCCCATGCGTGCTGCGGCAGTAGCGGCCTCACAGCCGGCATGTCCGGCGCCGACCACCACCACGTCGAAGTGAAAAACGGTTTCTATCATGAAATAGGGTAGGAGTGAATGATATGCAGCGGCCAGCCGTAGCCGTCTGCTGGGTGCAAAAATACGCCATAATTTGCTGCCAAACAAAAAATCGGGGCAGCAAGCCCAGCAGGGCAGCAGGAAGAGCAATCAGAGAAAAACTTGCAAGACCAAGAGAAAATACCTACCTTTGTCCTTTTCACGCAGCACGGCTAAGAAAGAGCCGGGAAGCGTTGCGCCAAGCACCCCACCCCAAGGTGGGCTCTATAAAATCCCTCCGTCAAAAAAAGATGAAACGTCGCGGTTGGCCGTTTTGTCAGATTTTGGACTTCTTTTCGAGTTCAATTTACAAGTGAAAGAGGGACGTAGCGGGCTCCGTGACCTATTGAACTTATCAATTGGATCCCCAAATAAGTGGCAAATCCAACCAAGCGAATGGATAGCACCCACCCATAAGCCAAACACACCATGGAATACCTCCTGCATTATGTGTGGCAGCACCGCATGAACGCGCAGCCCCTCTTCACCACCGACGGCCGCCCCGTGCAAGTGGTCGACCCCGGGCTTCACAACCTGCACGCCGGGCCCGACTTCTTCAATGCCAAGTTGAAAATCGACGGCGTGCTGTGGGCCGGCAACGTAGAGATACACCTGCGGGCTTCCGACTGGCAGCGGCACGGCCACCACACCGACGCTGCCTACAACAACGTGGTGCTCCACGTGGTGCAAACGGCCGATGCCGAAGCCCTCACCGCCGATGGCCGTGCCCTGCCCACCGTGTGCCTGACCGTGCCCCCCGACGTGCAGGCCCACTACGAGGAGTTGCGCAACGAAGAAACCTACCCGCCCTGCTACCGCATCATCCCCCATCTGCCCACCGCCATGGCGCAGTCGTGGCTGAGCAGGCTCACCGTGGAGCGGCTCGAAACGAAGACCGCCCGCGTGCAGCAGCTCCTCGACCGCACGCAGGGCGACTGGGAGCGCGCCTTCTTCATCACCTTGGCGCGCAACTTCGGGTTTGGCACCAACGCCGAGCCCTTTGAGCACTGGGCGTGGCGTGTGGAGCCCCAGGCCATAGGCAAGCACCGCGACGATGCCGCGCTGGTCGAGGCCTTCTTTCTGGGTCAGGCCGGTCTGCTCGACCCCGCGCTCACCCCTCCCGAGCGTCGCGACGCCCACTATGCGCACCTGGTGGCCGACTACGCTTTTCTGCAACACAAGTTCAGCCTGCAGCCCCTCGACCCCCGCGAGTGGAAGTTCGGGCGTTTGCGTCCGCAGAATTTTCCGCACGTGAGGCTGTCGCAGTTGGCCGCCCTCTACCACAGTGGTCAGACCCGTTTCGCCAGTCTGCTCGAAGCCCCCACGTCGGCCGATCTCCGTGCCCTGTTCCGCGTGAGCGCCCTGCCTTACTGGCAGCAGCACTACACCTTCGGGCAAGTTTCGTCAGCCTCGCGCAAGGAGTTGCAGGCCGCCTCGCTCGACCTCATTCTCATCAACACCGTGGCGCCCCTCTTCTTTGCCTACGGGCGTTCCACCATGCACGAGGCGCTGGCCGAGCGTGCCTTCGACCTGCTTGAGAGCGTGGCGGCCGAGCACAACAGCATAGTGCGGGCCTGGGAGCGTGCCGGCATCAGTGTGCGCACCGCCGCCGACAGTCAGGCGCTGTTGCAGTTGCGCACGCACTACTGCGACCGCAAGGACTGCCTGCGCTGCCGTTTTGGGGCGGAATACCTGAAAGGGCCTCGCGCCGTGCGTGACGGCCACCCGCAGCCCACAGCGTCGGAGCCGACGGTGAGAGCGTGAAATGCCTCTGTGCAAAACATCCTATAAAAGGTGGAGCACAGCATGCACCCCTTTCTCGCCCTGCCTTCGGCCAATCCAGGCGCCTTCCGTGTTACACAAGAGGGGCTTATGGAAAAACGGGATGCGTGGGAAAAAGTTACCCCGCCGTGGAAGAAAATTCCCACGGCTTCTATTTTTTTCTTTCTCCCAAATTCCTCCGTGCGGGCTCATGCAGCAAGGCGATGGGCAAGCGGGGAGGGAGCAGCAGATGGCTGGCGAGACAAACTATGACGCGGGAGGTGGACAACCGCTGCTACGTA
>SFEP01000028.1 GCA_004557185.1 Bacteroidales bacterium | reverse complement strand
GAACCCGAAATTCCTCGAAAAAATCATTCATCTGTTCATCTCGCATTTCGGAAAAACGGAAGGCTGAACCCAATAAATATTTCGTGCGTTTTCCCTGCCCGTTCCCAACACGGAAACAAGGCATGCAGAAACGACGGCACGGGCAAACGGGATGGCGCTGCCTTAGCTGATAAAAACGGGACACCTGCTGACACACAAAACTTGCAGAATGTAACATGTGAGCAGGCACTGGCAAGCCTCAGCCTACCTCCCAATGACACTTGGAATAGAAATTTATGAATATTCAGCGTATAAACAGGAAATAACCTGCTTGTAGTTTGGTCATTAAAAAAATAAGGACCAATTTTGTAACGTTATCCTAACACAATCTTTTTACCTTTAAATCTAAAACCCAAACAAACATGCATGGCCGGCGCGTTGCGAAACACGTCGGCCATAAACTTTATGCGTAACCACGCGGGAAAGTGGCTCCTGGCGCCGCCGGTGCGCTTCAACGCACTTGGCCACTAAACACAGCAACCTGCCCATGCGCTGAGGCTGGGCAGGCTGCTGAATGCTTGGTAGGATTGGATGGATGTTTAATACTCGGGGTTGCGCAGATACCAGTTGTCCTGCTGCAGGAGTTTGCTGTAGAGAGCACCGTTCTTCTCGGCGGGGTTCTCATAGGGCTTCAAGGGGAGTGAACGGCGGGCTATCTTCCATGCAAGCCACTGTGTGCCGTACTCGCCTACGCCGAATGCAGCGTTGTTCTTGTGGCGTGCAAAACGGATGAGGTCGGGCATGCGGAAGCCTTCGTAAGCCATTTCGAGGGCACACTCATCGGCGATGAGGGTCTCGACAGCGTTGATTTCCTCCTCGGTGGCAGGCAGAGGATCGCCAGGCTCGTTGATGGTGACTTCGACATCCGAATCATCGTCCGTGTCGCTACCTGAGCCTTCGCCCGAGCCTTCGCCCTCACCGGGGGTGGTTTCACTCTGGAAAGTGCGGAAGCCCAGACGGCGGGCAATCTGCTGAACGGGTTCCTGGGTGCCCTGCGTACGCAACTGCTCGTCGGCAATGCGCTGTGCCACGACCTTGTCGTAGGTGTAGACGGTGTCGGCCAGGTAGGAGGCACCGCAACCGAGGGTGTGGATACCTGCGTTGTTCCAACGGTTACTGCTCATGAAGTCGAGGAAGAGTGCATACTCGGGCTCTGCCTGTGCACGACGTAATTCGTCGACACTGAGTCCCTCGATGGCGTTGGAAACCTTGGCGGTGTCAAGATAGTAGACGCGGTTGGCCTCGGTCTCGGAGAGGTATTGCAGGGAGTCCTTGAGCGCAGGCATGGTGGAGAAGCTCAAACCATCGCGGAGCACGGCAAAGGCCATGCGGGGATAGCCAGCGCGGTTGATGGCCTCGGCATAACGCAGGTAAACCTGTGCTGTGCGATAGAGGGGCTTGTAGTACTTGAAGCTGGCATAAGAGGCATTGTTGCCACGCAGACCCGAACTGGGGGTTTCCTTGCAGATGAAGCGGAGACGCTCACCCTCACGTGTGAGGAAGTTGGGTGCCGTGCCCTCGAGGCGGGCATCGCCAGCGTTTTCATAATACTCTACCTTGACTGCGTCGCCTTCGGTTTCGTAGTGACGGTAAATCTGGTCGGCATTCAACTTGAGGTAGGCCTGCGAGGGTCCCACCTGGCGGTTCTTGTAATTAACGGTAACGGAGATGTTACCCGAAGCCGTTTCGCCATCGGTGGAGTTGGTGGAGTGGGGATCGAAGCCGTAAATCTGTCCGGCCTGCGTCAGTACGCGTCCGAAGCTGCTATTGGCAGCTGAGGGTATGAGCGTAATGATGGAGTTGGAGGTGACACCCGTGGGATTGGCCATGGTCTTCATCCACGCCGAAGCGTTGTAGGTGTAGCTGTAGGAAGAGTTCAAGCCTGTACGCTTGTCGACGCTGGCAGCCGTGCCGTTGACGTACTTGGAGCCTGTGCGGTCCTCAAGGTAACGGTAGTAGCACTTGGCAGCCTCAACGTAGTCGGCCTTGCTCTGACCGCGGAGGAGGTAGAGGTCACCCAGAATGAGGTCGGTGTAGAAGAGGATGTTGGAACTGGGGAATTCGACAGTGGAGTTACCCGTCTTGAACGTGCCATAGGCGGGATAGCCCAGCGTACGCTCGAAGACGTTGGCCTTGAGGAGTTCGGGGCGGAGCAGGTCGACGAGGTTGTCGGCCGTGGCAAATGCCTCGGGGTTCTTTTCCCAACCCGTGTCGGCATTGTCGACAGGCTTGGTGATGAAGGGCACCGAACCGTAGGTCTGCACAAGCTGCAGGTAGGTCCAAGCGCGGATGGCCACCACTTGTGCGTATTCACGACGCATGTAGTAGATGTTGTTCTTCACGGCGTTAGTGTCGACCTTGGCAAGGTAGAAGTTACACTGGTTGATAACCTTGTAGTAGGCAGCACGGTTGAGCAGTGCATTGTCGCCATCGGCCTGACGGTCGAAGTTGGCGATGTTAACGATGGAGTCGCTGCTGTACATGGTGGTGTCGGCCAAGTCGCTGCGTATTTCGTTAACAATGATATTCTGTTCTACCATGTCCTGCACATTGCGTATGATGCCCAAGTAGAAATTGACAGTGTCTTTGCCACTGAAGCCTTCGGCATAGCGGTCCATGTCGGGCGTAAGCATATCTTCACACGACGTGGTAGACATGCTCAAGCCGAAGAGCAGGACAAAGAGACTTATGATTGACTTGTTTTTCATTGTCGGTAAGTTTTGGTATGGAGTTCGTTGGTGTTAGGCGAACGATGTGGTAAGTAAAGCTGATGCTTCGCCCGCTTGGCTCACCCTCTCGCTACCCGTGGCAGGGAGGAAACTGGGGAAGCCGACAGACGGAGTGGGAGGAAAGCGGAGGCTTGTGCCTCCCACTCCGCTGCGGGACTTGCATCGTGCCGTCGGGATTAGAGGTTGACGGTTACGCCCAGGGTGAAGTTGCGGCTCTGCGGGAGATAACCTGCATCGATACCCTGATAAAGCACGCTGTTACCGCTGGAGAACTCAGGATCGAGTCCTTTGTACTTGGTAGCCGTGCAGACGTTGTTAGCCTCACCCCAGACAGAAAGGCCTTGCAGCCAGCTGAACTGTACGGGAATCTTATAAGTAAGACGTACGCGCTTCAACTTGAGATAAGAGCCGTCTTCGATCCAACGGTCGGAGAATCGCTCGTTGTTGACCCAAGAATCGCTGGTGACATCCATGACGCGGGGCACATTGGTTTGCTGTCCTTCGTAGCGCCAACGGTTGACCATAGCCGTGGTCTGGTTCCAGTTATTGTTGCCAGCCTCAAGCTGCGAACGCTGGTAGTTGAAGACATCGTTGCCCAAGGAGTACTTGAAGTTGACGTCTAACTTCAGGCCCTTCCATTCGAGGGTGGTGTAGATGTTACCGTAAATGTCGGGGTTGGGATTACCGATGACAACCATATCGGCCTCGCTAATCCAGCCGTCGCCATTGACATCCTGGAAGTGCACGTCGCCAGCCTTGAACTCACGATAGGGGTTCTGCGAGATGCCCGTGGGGTAGCGGAGGTAGCCGTACTTGCCGGCATTCTTGGCCTCGACATCGGTGGTAAACACGCCCGAAGTTTTGTAGCCGTAGAACACGCCTGCTGCCTGACCGACAGCGGTGAGGACGTTGTTGCTGCCATAGATGGACGAGGTGTAGCCATGGAGCTGCTGCAGCGAGGATTCGATGCGCTTACCGTTTTCATCAAGTGCATAGGTCTTGATGAAGTTGAGGTCAGAGGTAGGCAGCTCGGTGATTTCATTTTTGTAATGACCCACTGAGAAGCCAGCCTGCCAACGCCAATTCTTGGTTTGCACGATCATGGCGTTCACGTTGACATCGAAGCCCGTGTTCTTGAGTGCGCCATCGTTGGTCCACATGGAGCGGAGGCCCGTGATGTCGCTCACAGCCTTACGCACGAGGAGGTCGGTGGTCGTGCTGTGATAGAACTCAAAGCCGAGGTTCAGGCGGTTGCGCAGGAAGCTGGCCTGAAGACCGACATTGACGCGGTGGTTGGTTTCCCACTGCAGTTTGGGATTTTGGATGTTGGAGAGTACGAGTGCCGTAGCCTTGTCGAGGAACTTGGAGTTCTCGAAATAGGTGCGGGTGGCGTAGTAGTCAATGTTGTCGTTACCGCTCTCCTCATAACCTGCGGTGAGCTTGAGGTAATCGATGCCCTTGACATTGAACCACTTCTCGGAAGAGATGACCCAAGCGGCCTGCACAGAGGGGAAGAGGCCCCAGGATACACCGCAAAGCTTGATGCCTGCATCGGCTTCCTTACCGAAACGCGAAGAGGCCTCCATGGTGGCACCTGCCGAGAGGAAGTACTTGTTCTTGTAGTTGTAATCGGCAAAGAGGTAATAAGCCAGGTTCTTCCAGTTGTCGTTGGTTCCGCCATATTCCTTGTACTGCAGCGCATAGCTCATGTTCGGCATCTTATCGTTGTCGTTGTTGTAACCTGAGATGCGGCTGTCGTTATAGGAATAGGATGAGAAGCGGAATCCGCCGAGCAGGTGCACGTTGTGAGCGGCGAAGGAACGGTTCCAGTCGACCATGAAGTCGTTGAAGAGGGTGGTTTCCTTACCGAACTGGGTGCGGACTACGCTGGTGACTTCGCCGAGACCTTCTACTTCCTTGGGGGGCGTACCGTACTTGGGGAGATAGTACTTCTCGTTGGTGCGGTTGAGCACGTAGCTGAAGCGGTCGGTGACGAAGAGGTGCTTGTTGATTTGATACTTGGGAGCAATGTTGACGTTGAACTGCGTCTGCTCCTGATAGTTTTTGTTATCACCCTGTCCGTTGGCCAGTATCCAATACGGATTGACCAGGCCGTCGTAACCATAACCTCTAGCAAAGAGGAAGGGGTTGTTGGCATCGCCATAATCCTTACCTGCATACACCTTAGTGGTGGGATGGAGACTCAGCATGCCTGCATCATACTTGACGAAATATGCGTAAGGACTGATGAAAGGCGTCTGAATGAGACCAAGCACGTTGGGTGAAGAGATGTTGCGCGTGGCGTACGTCTCGGCCCAACCATTGTCGCGCAAGTTGTAGGCATTGCGTGCATAGGAGAGGTCGATGGCGGCCGTGAGGTTCTTGAAGAGGTTGACGTCGGTGTTGAAGCGGATGTTCAAACGGTTGAAGTCGTTGTTGCGGGCTGCAGCATCGCTCTGGGCGTAACCCAACGAGAGGTTGTACATGGCCACGTCATCACCACCTTCTACCGAAACCTTGTAGTTCTGGGTAAAGGTGTCGTGATAGAGGTCGTTCTGCCAGTTGGTTTCGTTGTGGTAGAGGGGATAGTAGAAGTAGGTGGGGTCTTCATTAAGGAAGGGGATGCTGGTGCTGCTGCTGACGTACTTGTTGTCGGGCAACGTACCGAGAAGCTCTGCAAGGTAGCTGCGGTACTGGCCAGCATTCATGACTTTCATCTGGTCGGGGGTCTGCTGGTAGCTGGCATAAGCGCGGAAATTGATGCGGGTGGCCATGCTCTTACCGCGACGGGTGTTGATGAGCAGGACGCCGTTACCGCCCTTGGCACCGTAGAGCGCCGTACCGTTCTTGATGACGCGTACTTCCTCTATGTCATCGGGGTCGATGATGTTGAAGACATTGTTGACGAAGCCATCGTGGAGCGTGGTGCGGTCGTACTGCATATCGACGAGCACGCCATCGATGACTACGAGGGGCTGCGCATTAGAGTTAAGGGAGTTGAGGCCATTGATGAAGAGCGCTGCACCCTGTGCCGGCATACCGCCACGGCTGATGGTGCGCACGCTACCAGCAAGGTGCTGCTCCATTTCGTCCTCAATGGTCAAGGAATTGGGGGCCTCAACCAGCAAGGACTGGTTGTTGTTGAGCGAGGTGCCATCGTAATAGAAATCATTACGCATGCCAGCCACAAGGTAGGACTTGGGGATGACGTTATCTTTGACAGCTACCTGGAGGGGATTGTAACCTTCGGCTGCAATGTAGAGCACATCGCAGAACTCGGGCACCTTGATGGTATAGGAGCCGTCGTCCTCAGTAATGGCCGTATAATAACTGTTGTTGAGTGCACGAACCTTGATACCGCCTGCGGGCAACTTGGTGGCAGCATCGTAGACGTAGCCCTTAACTTCCTTCAACTTATATTGTGGTGCAGCCTGTCGCTTGGCAGGAGCGGACTTCTTGGGCTTGGCTTCGTCATTGCCACCCTCGGGAGTCTGTGCGGAAAGCACACACGCACCCGAAAGCATGAAAAGGCAGACACCGGCGCGGAAAGCCCCCTGCATCATGAGATTTCTTCTATTGATTTTCATTTCAGTCAATGTTTAAGTGAACAGAAAACTACTCGTGAACAGGCTCCAATATAATCTTGGAAATGCACAGAGCGTATGTGATCGCATCGTTCTTCTGATAGCTGTTCGGCATGCTCAGATAAAGGAACGGACAACTGTCAACACCTGTAGGAAGGTTGTTGTAGGACTTGGGGAATGTAACCTTGTCGAAGAGAACGTAGGTTTTGACGGCTTCGTTGTCGACCTCGACGCCCTTGTTGGTAGCGCCGGAGAGGACTTTACGCTCGTCGTCGACAATGTAAGCATCGAACTTAACGTCGTGCATGACTTCGATTTGCTTACCCTCTTCGTCTTCGGTATATACCTTGTTGTTAAAGTTGATGCGCGAGGGCAACATGACTACCGACACCTTGTAGGAGCCACTGAGCACGTTGCGCAAAGGCAAGAAGATACGCATGGCACCACGAGCGGCGAAGTAACGGTAGCGGTCGTACTCTACCTCACCCGTTACACCTTCATCATCCCAGTTGACGCCTCGTGTGAGGTTGACGGTGCTACCGCCAATAGTCTGAATGGAGTTGGTGTAACCTACATTGTCAGAGTAATAGACATCGAACTCTAACTTGGACTGGAAAGAGTAACTGGGGTCGATGTTGTAGTTGTCGACGGGGAAGATGTAACCGTTAGAGGCTTTGTAAGGCTTCTTGCCGTCGAACATGGGATTGACCTGTCCAGGTTCGGGGTTGTAGAAGACATAGCCATTGGTAGAAATCAGGGAGTCGGCTTTCAGGGCATAGTTGATAACCGAAGCTGAGTCGTTGCGATTGACGCTCTCATTGAAAATTGAGGGCGTGAAGTACATGCTGGTAATCAACTTGTGGTTGGTGATGGAGTCCTGATAGTGCTTTACATCATCGAGCGATACATTGGTAGCACCCGCCGTCATGATCTGCACGGGGAGGTAGGCCGCCTTGCCCGTGAAGAGGTCTTGACTGGTCTTGTTATAACCCCACTTGTACTTATGCTGGTAGTTATAATAGGCACCGACTTTCTCCACAGCTGCATCCCAAGCGGCATCGGTGGGAACCACAGCTACATAGAGGCTGTCTTCGTTCTTGATTTGTGCACCAGAGTAATTGAGCAACGAGTTGGTGTTGATGTACACAGAGTCCACATACACCATATCGCCATTCTCGTTGAGCGAACCAGGAACGCTGAGCGCTTCGCTGAACTCGTTCTTGTCGACAGCAGGGTCGCTGATGGTGTTATATACCTTACTGAAGATGTCGGAATGGGCTGCGAGGAAGTCGAATATGTTGTACTGGAACGGCGACTGGCCACTGATGAGATGGAGCGTACCATTGGAGGAGGGCATCATGCCGTTCTCAACCAAAGCAACACCGTTGAAGACTCCCTCGGCCTTGTTATAACGGCATACCTTGGCGTTGAGCATGCGCAATTCCTGTTCTGCGCTCGAACTCTCGTAGTTGAAACGCGCCAGGTGGTTCTGCACGAACTGCTTTCCGACTGTGTACTCCAATTGAAAGGCTTCAGCAAGGGCCTTCTTCTTTGCATCTGCATCTGCCATTTTCTCCGCTTCAGCTTTCAACTCATCAGCCTTGTCAAGTTGGTCAAGGATAGCTTTGGCATGGTAGGTTTTATTGACGGGTGCAAAGAAAGTAAAAGTTTGCGGCTGGTTGAGGAGGTCGGCATACGTTTGGCCCGACTTGGAGTCAGTTTCCTTGCGATAGACCTTTACACGACGAAGAATCATGGCTAAAGAATCGAGTTCGTCAGGGTTCTGCTCAATGTTCTGCCAGATCGTATTCGACGCGCTGGGAAGACCCGGCTTGACGTCGAAATGGTCGTCAGAGCATGCCACGCCTCCAAGGAGCAAAGATGCTCCAAGCAGGCTGCATGTCATTTTATGTATATTGAAAACTTTCATGATTAGGCAATTTTATCGGTTGTGTGTTACCAGATATCTTCGGGAGTAGTGGACGTAACGATGTCGTAAGGTACGAACTCGAAGTAGTCGACAAAGAACTGGGTGTTATCCGTTTCGATGGCTGACTTAAAGCGCATGAAGTAGGTTTGCCCAGGCTCCATGTAGACGGTGGTAAGAATACGACGGAGTGCAGGACTTGAATCTTGGTTACGCACAGGCGTTTTGCCCTCGGAACCCGTGACAGTGATGTAGTTCGGGCCCTTCATGTAACCCTGGTTACGCAGGTTGCGGTCGTTTTCACGAATAGCGTCTTCATCAAGTTTGTCGTCCTTCACCCAAGGATTACCAGGTATTTGGTCCTTACCTTCACGCTGGTCGATAGGCAGTCCGACAGGTGTGGTGGTATTGGGCGAATCGCCGAAATAGATCTGCACCATACCACGGAGGCCGTTATTGGAGATACCCATGCGCAACTCGTAAGTACCAGCTACGGGAACGGGCGGCAACTGGAGTACGAAATCATAACGGCCACTAAAGAGGAACTCGTCGCCTTGATAGTCACGCCAAGAACCGTTGATCTGAACGCGGCCGTCCTGGAGGTAATAAATTTGCGTACCCGAACTTTCGTTCATGATACCCTTGAAGTAACCTGTGGGGAAGTAGGCCACCTTACGGCCACGCATGTCGTTGCTGAGAAGCTCGGGTAACATGGTGGTAACGTCGATACGCATACGCTCGCTACCAAGAGCCTGGCGTGTTTCTGGTGTGATGACCAAAATGTTGTCGATGGGATAATAGAAGCCATTGAGGGCATTATTATCAAAATCGCCATTGGTGGGTCTCACCTTGATATTCAAGCCGTTCTGGCCCGGTGCATTGTCGTTCTTAACCCTAATTTCATGGTAGTCGCCAGTGATGCCATCATCGTAGACGCTGACACGGTTGAGGTAGAAACTCTGCTCAGCATCTACACGGTCAGGCAACTGCGTAATTTTGAGCAGGCCACGAGGATAGCCCAAGGTGGTGTAGTAGTCCCACACGTTAACGGAATAACCCTTGGTTGCGGGCTCGAGTGCGTTCACGTAGTTGTAACCGTACTCGTTGAAGTGGTGCACGAACTCGTCGGTTGACAGCGAACCGTCGAGCAGGTGGTAAGCCACGAACTGGTTGACGGGGTTAGCAGGATTGGTAACGTCGCCAGAAGTGGTATCAGCACCAATAAGCGTGTTACACATTTCTTCGATTACCTTGAAAATTTCATCCCAGTTTGTAATGACGCCTTGCGCTTCATCGTAAACAGGTTCAGGCACTCCCCAGTCGCTTTTGAAAACGTCGTCAGGTTCTACAAAAGCGGTATAGCCGAGAGCGCGCTTTTCCATGAAGGGGAAATCGAAACTGGCAAAACGTTTGGTGGAACCAGCATTGTTCAAGTTTTCCGTTTCATAATTTTCCTCTTCCTGTGTACGGAGTTTTAGGGAGTCAGCATACCCTGTAATCTCCAACAGTTTGGTCATGATGCGCATGTTGCCTGCCTTGCCCATGAGTTCTGCCACAGAGTTGGTGGAAGGGGCAATGACTGCGTTCACAACGTGCATCATACCATTGGAAGCCTCAAGGTTGTTCTCGATAACCTTCGACGTACCGTTGATGACATAAAGGAGGTCTGCCTCATCCTGCGTACAAGCTAATTTGCGGTCTTTGAGGTTGCTCGTGGCAAACGTTCCGCCATTAGAGGGAAAATCGGCCAGCTCGTAAGCATTTTGCGAACCGTTGTCAATAATACAGTTCTGGGCAATGAGCTCTTTCTGCTCGTACGTCAGGTCGGCAATGCTCTGGCTTGCACCGTCGGTCTTTTCAAGCACGTAGGCACGCACGGCATCATTATTAGGTGCAAAGACGGTATAGTTGCCACGCGCAGAGAGTACACTCAGAAGCGAAGAAGCATTGGCACTCTTACCCAACTTCACCTCCTCGAACAAGGCTTTGATATCTGACAGGTCATCACGCTTGGCAAGCATGTCGCTGACAGTATCCATAGACTTGATGGCGTAAGCATCCTCGCTGATATCCTCTTTACAACTGGTGAGTGCTGCAGGAGCAGCCACCATGAGAAGGGCAGCAGCATAAGAAGCCCAACGACTTATATGGAACATATTCATTTTCATGGTTTCAAATCATTTTTTTGTGTAACGATCCCAAACAGGGTTTTGCACCAATTTACCACCCGTCTCAACACCGTTCACCTTGATTTCCTCGCTGTAAATGGGGTTGTAGAAGGCATAAAGTTGAGAGAGACGTGTACGAACGGAGTTGCTCACAGTCATATAATCTGTCAACGTGGCCTTGGGGTCATTGGTAGCCTCTACCTGGCGCACGATGTCGAACCAACGCTTACCTTCGCCAATAAACTCGCGCTGACGTTCGCGGTAAACCAAGGGAAGGAGGTCTTCCTGCTTCTTAGCAAACGTACGATTGCCATCGGCATCATATGTACCACCATAATCGGAGCAAACACGGTCGGCAAGGAACTCCTCGTCAATCTCGGTGTTGGCCACAGCGGGATTATGCGAAGCGTGGGGATCCTTGAGCAAGGGATTGTTACGCTTGAACAACTCGTTCACGAGACGATAACCTTCTTCCAGATTAGCGGGGTTCTTACTACGGGCAATAGCCTCTGCCTTAATGAGCATCACATCTGCCAAGCGGTAGACAGGCCAACTTACAGAAAGGTCTGAACTACGACGGAAGGTGTAGTTGCTAAGCTCGGTCTTCGTGATGTCAGAAGGATCTGACAAGGAAATGGAACGGGCAATGAACTTGGTAATAGGCTTACGCGTTTCAGAAGACTGGTAGTAGCAGTTTTCTGCCAGACGTACGTCCGTCTTACCAAAGCCTACCGTCGGGTCAACAGCATTAGCACTTGCAATCAATGAGGGTGAAATCGTCATGTAGCCCGGTGCCAGACCGCTATCGCCGTATCCAGAGAGATAGGTGCTGATTGTGCTGTTATACGTATTCACGCCATTATACTGCAACTCGAAGATGCTTTCGCGACTATTAAGCGTACCGAAAATCCTGTTGTAGGGTTCATCGATGAAAGAAAGACCCTGCGATACATTCTCAATGCGGTATAGGGGATAGGGCTGAGTCTTCAGCTCCTCCGACATGTTCGTATTGTTCTTGTATTCCTCGTTGTAGTCTTTTCTGACAGCATCAATACACCACTGCGCATGCTCCTGAGCCTTCTGGAAGCACTGCTCGGCAAGTCCATCACAATAAGCCTGCGTGATGGGCGTACCGTCGGCCGTCACATAGGAGTCACTAACAGCCGTAGTGCCTTCAGCTGTAGAAACCACGTCACCACCTTCTGCAGGTGTGTCCGTACCGGGAGTAGAGGGTACATCGGTGGAAGCAGATGCCAGCACGTCCGACATGTTCACCTTTCCGTGGTTCGTTTTATCCATGAATTTCTTCAACAGACAACCACGCCACAGATACATGTCGGCAAGTAAGGCATGGATACTTCTTTTGGTGAAGCGGCCTTTGTTGTCAGACTGATTACCGTAGTTCTCGGCAGCGGTGCCTACGTTGGCTTCAAGTTCAGAAATCAACTCACCCAGGATGGCTACGCCCGGAGTGGCTTCGGGGCGCTCGTTACGTGCCTGGGCATCGGTACGCACAGACTTGGTTACAAACGGTACATCGCGATAAGCACGAACGAGGTAGAAATAATAGAGGGCACGCAGCGCCATCACCTCTGATTTTGCAATGTTCCAGTCGCGGCGCGTAAAGCTGGGGTCAACTTCCTTGCCTTCAACCGTCATTGCCTCGCCCTGTTCCAGCACAAGGTTACAATAGTTGATACCCGTGTAGAAACCGGACCAGTCAAAGATAGCTTCGGTGGGCTGCAACACGGCACTTTGCAGGTAGGAGATAGTGGTCTGGCTCATGTTGTTCAACTCGAGGTTGTCGGACCTTATCTCGCCCCACATCAATATTCTGCTTGTTTGGCCTGACTGCGTCAGTTTTTCATAGGCACCAGCGCGTACGTTCTCAAGGTCGGCCTTATCTTGCCAGAACGATTCTTCTGGAATCTGGTCCGTAGGCAGAATGGTCAAGAAGTCTTCACACGAGGTGAACGCACTGCTTGCCACCAGCAGGGAGCCGGCCAGAAGAAGTTTGGTATATAATTTTGGACTTTTCATGATGAGTATGTTTTAGTGAGATTAGCGGAGCAACGTTCTCTTTATTCCTATCATATATGAGGGTATCAGACGGGACGCTGCTCCCACTCCATCTTGCAGTGATCAGAAACCGAATGACAGGCTAAACGTAAACGAACGAGAACGCGGCGTCTGCGAATAGTCCACACAGGGGTTCATGCCACTCTGTGAGTGCTCAGGGTCAGTTCCGCTATACTTCGACCAGCAGAAGAGGTTGTTACCCGATGCAGAGATACGCAACGAACGGAAGCCAATCTTCTTGAGCTGTTCAGGCTTGAAGTTGTAGGACAACTGGAAGTACTGGAAGCGGAGGAAGTCACCGGGCTCTACGTAGCGATCGCTCACGAGTGAGTTGAACGAAACGGTCACGTTCGAGTTAAGCGCGCGGGGCATAGTCGTTTCCTGTCCGTTCTTACGCCAACGGTGTGCCACAGAAGCGCACTGGTTCTTGTTGGTGGTCATACTCTCGGCCGAAAGACGAGCCATATTGATAATCTTGTTACCAATACGGAAGTTGAAGGAGGTCTTCAACTGCCACTGACCATAAGTAAAGTCAATACCGAAACCACCGTTTACTTTCGGGTTCGAGGTACCGAGGTAAACGATATCGAGTTCGTCGATGTTACCATCATGGTTGATATCCTCATAAATGGCATCACCACCCTGGAACTGGTAGTTCTTACCGCCATAGTTGAAGTACATGGGCAGCGGGTTACCGTTCTTGTCATATACCACATTACCCTGTGCATCGAACACAATAGGAGTCGAACGACGCAAACGCTCGTTCACAGAACCTGCAGCCGTGTTGGGCGAGCCATCGGGGTTGTAATACTGGTTCTTCTCATCGTTGAGGAAGTAACCGCAGTGGTCATAGTCGTAGGCATACACACCTTTGTAACGGAAACCATAGATACCACCGAGTGCATTACCTATCTGCACGCGCTTCATATATTCGGCATTGTTATAGGTAAAGTCGGTATTGTTGGCTGCCAATACGGAAGCGTCCATTGAAGTGATGGTGTTCAGGTTCTGAGCCACATTACCACGCAGACGGATGCTGAACTTACCTACCTTGACAACCTCACGGGTAGTTACGTAGAGTTCCCAACCCTTATTCTCCATGTCACCTACGTTGGCCCATGCCAATGAAGAGAAACCGGTGCTCGAGGGAATACGTACACCCGAGTTCAAGAGGTCTGAAGTCTTTCGATTGTAAATGTTCAAGTCGAAGTGTACGATGTCTTCAAACAGGCCCAACTCGAAGCGCAAGTTCCAGGATTTCAGTTTTTCCCAAGAAATCTCGGTCAGCTTCAGGTTCGTAGGATACATGACCTGCGTTCCATTATAGTTGGTGCTGTTCGTACCGTACTTATTATACATCAAGCCTTCGGAACCGGGAGGATTACCCGTCATACCCCAACCTGGCGCGAAACTCAACATGTTGATAACTTTGTGGAGGGGCTTGAAGAATTTCTCATCGCTGATGTTCCAACGACCAGATACACCGGGGAAGACGCCCCACTTCTTACCCGAACCGAAACGCGTGCTACCATCGGCACGGAGCGTCAAGGTAACGGCATATTTCGAATCGTAAGAATAGTGCATCGTTGTGAACACAGCACTCCTGTGTCCCTTATAGTTACCGGTAGACGAAGCCGTCAAGTAGCCCGGAACAGTGGGGTCGGTAATGCCGCCGCCGATACCCGTAGAAGCCAGCGACTGCGACGAGTTGTTCTCCGTCGTCATTTCAGCCTGCACTCGAGCCGTGTAAGAGTGCTTCGGATTTGCGAAGTGCGGCGTAAAGTTGAGGGCGTGACGGGTTGTAAACGTCAGGTTCTTGAATTCGTAGTTAGACGTACGGTTGATACCCTCACTCCAAGAACTGGAGGTGAGCGACGCAGGATAGTAAGCAGCCTCGGTGTTAGTATATACATTCATAAATACCTCACCGCTATAGTCGAGCTTCGTTTCGTCGTCGTTCTTACCAAGGAGCTTGTAGTCCATGATAAACTGTGGCTGAATGGTATAGGACGACTGTTTGTTCCATGCTTCGTTGGCGATGGCCACGGGATTACCATTGTTCACCATGTCTCTCAGGTAATACGAAGTCAAACCGCTGTTGGGCGATACAAGACCGGCAGCACCTGCAGCAGGAGGCATGATGAAATATTCGCCTGTGTTGAAATACTCACCCACACCATCGGCCGTTTCGCGATACTCGTTACGGTAAACCGACATATTAGGCATGGCGTTGTAGGCGCGACCCAGAATATCGGAGGTGTAGTTGCGGTTATTCTTGGTGTAAGTCAAGGAGAAGTTGCTGGTGAAAGTGATGCGGTCAGATACATAGTAGTCCAAAGCCAAACGTGTGGTAAGGCGGTCAAGAGACTGCTTGATGATAGTACCTGTTTCGTGGTCGTAAGTACCTGATACGCGGAACTTAGCCTTTTCACCACCACCCGATACGGACACGCTATAGTTGTGTGTCTGACCGAATTGAGTCACTTCCTTCACCCAGTCAGTATTCTTATTATAGTTGCCAAAATAAGAGGGGTGCGACTGCAGATACATGATTTCCGCGATACTCGAAGCCTCCTCCGTAAGTTTGCGGGGGTTATGATAGGCTTCCTTAAGCATCATGGTGTAACCGTCACCATTGAGCATCTTCATGCCATCGGGCTGCCAAGAGCCAGAGAAGCGGTAACTGAAGTTCACCTGCGTCTTACCACGTGCACCACGGCGTGTGGTAATTTCAATCACACCGTTCGAACCACGTGAACCATACACAGCGGTAGCAGCGGCATCTTTTAACACCTTGATGCTCTGGATATCCTCAGGGGCAACCTGCAGCAGCGTGGCAAACTGCTCCTCGTTCTCCATGTTCTCCAAGTCAAGGTCCGAACTGCTGAAGTCTTCCATGATGTTACCATTCACCACGATAAGGGGTTCCTGGCTACCGTTGATAGAACTCGTACCACGCAGACGCATGCTCGAACCGGAACCGAGGTTACCAGAATTGGACACAATGTCCAGACCGGCAATCTCACCCTGCAGAGCGTCAGCGGCGGTCTCAAACGAAAGACCGGCCATCTGGTCCATATCCAACGTCTGCTGTGCCGTAGAGATTTCGCGTTCAGGTATCACGATACCGCCCGAACGCGTTTTTCGCGTGACGGTAACGGTGGCTTCCTTAAATGTATTCTTGTCTATCAGCTCTATGTTGAACTTCGTCTGCTCGCCGATGCTCATAATCTTTGTCTGATAGCCAATATACGACACTCTCAAGCGGTTGGCAGGGTTCTTCACAACCATAGAGAAGTTACCGTTAGCATCAGTCTGCACCGCGGTTACGTTACGGTTGTTCTTATCCTGCTCAACTACGTACGCCATGACAATCGGTCCGTCGGCCTTACTCCAGACACGGCCCGATATGCGCTTCTGAGCATAAGATAGCGAGCAGCAGAAGCACAATGCAAGCGTCAATAGGAATTTGATGTTATTCATAATATTAGATTTTATTTCTTCATTCTATAGCGTTTGGCAAAGGCTTGTGCAGTAGGCACATCTTTCCATGCTTCGGCAAAGCCATCCTTAATGGTTGGGCTAAAGAGCATATACTTGTCGTCAGCCAAAGCATGTATCGTGACATACGAAGAGGCCTTGATGCTGCTTGCCGAAGAAGCGGCACCATCTGTCTCAATTTCGCGTGCACATATATTATTAGGCGTACCGACGGAACACGACTGGCCAGCGGCATCTACCAATGTCATGGCGCCCGGCGTCTGCTTCACGGTCAGCTTCACAAAGCCGTTGGTCTTTCCGTCCGTACAAGCGGACTGGCAAGCGGTTACGTCCGTGCAGTTGTCCACAAAGAGCGACTGATCGGCAAAGTGATACTTCACGAAGTTGACCAGCGTCGTCAGCATGGCCTGAGCCTTGGGCTTGCCCACCGTCTCATAATCTTCATCAGCTGAGTGGTCTGCTACATACTGCTCAATATCGTCGATCGTAGGCAGACCTGCTGCGATGGCATTCTGTACGGCTTGGTTAGAAGGCACATACACTGTGTAACGGTAGCTGTTGAAGAAGCGAATCAGCTTTTCACCCGTAGGAGCGGGACGTGCGGGAGCTTTCGTACCGTTGTCGGCAAAGATAAAATACTTCGTGGCTTCATTCTGCCAGTCTGATTCCGATACATTCTCGCCGCGGAACAGAGACTCTACGAGTCCAATAGCCTTACTGGTGCTCAAAGAGTTACAGAGTTTGAAGAACTCGCCGTAAGCATCAGCATTCTTGTTGAGCAGAGCGTAGGTCGTGTAGAGTGCAGCCTGCATCGGGCGGTCCAGGAAGTAAGTCTTACCGTTACCGTAGTCCGTGGACGTCGGTTTCATGTCATACACCTGCTCTACCGTGCAGTCGAAGTCGTTTTTATCGTACTGGTCGGTATTGAACTGCAGCTGCATACCACCGTCTACAACCATGCCCACACCGTCGCTGCCGCCGCGGCTCTTCACGTAGACAGGGGCGCCGTTACGCGAGATGTACCACTGACGTTCGCCACGCACACCTTCCAAGTCGTTGTTATCGTGCACGAGGATGTGGTGGTCCACCATTTCGCAAAGCATGAAAGCCTTGAGTTTGGCATTCTTATTAGCACCGTCAGCGATGTTGCCGTTGGCAGGCGATTCCCACTTCGGAGTAACCCCTGCAGGGTTCATTTCTGTGTTCTCATCGCTCATCAGATAGCCTAATGACTTTACGGCTACATATTTACCATTCTTCTGCGTCACAGCCTCGGGCTCGAAGGTCCAGTACTTACGCTGGGCAGCTGCGTGCGTAGCATAAGCGATAGGATCCATATAACCTCTCGTCTTCAAGCCCTTGTCCGTAGGAACGAACAGGCTGAAACTCGACTGCATGGAAAGCAGGTAGGTGCTGTAGAACTTACGCAGCGGAGCATTGGCATAGTTGACGGTGGTGTAGGCGTCGTCAGCGTGTATCACGGTGTTCATCACCTGCGTACCTTCGTTATAGAGGACGGGCGACATCACCGATGCATACGTAGCGGGGCTCACAAGGTTGTTCATCACATAAACCACACCGTTGTTGGCAAGCAGCACCTTCTTGATACCTGCCTTATAGGCATCGATGGAGGGGTACGAAGTACTGCTGAACATGGGGTCCTGCGCATCGTTCATGATGGTCAAGTACTTGCTGGGCACGCTCTCGTTGAACGAGTCCTTCATCATGTTGGCCACGAGCGGCTTGATGATATTCAGAGGAATCTGATACAGGTTCTCCAACAGGTTTTCCTCCGTATTTTCAAGTGTGCCGTAACGCTCAATCAGGATGGCACCACCACCACGCACGAAGTAGTCCTTCATGGCCTGGTCGCTGGGCACAAACATAGCAGCCATATCCTGTTCTTTTGAGGACATGTTCACGCTGTATGCATTCCATCCCGGGTCATAACTCAGTGAGGGGAAGTCACCCAGTGACTCGCCATCAGGGTCAGTAGTCACGGCACCCAGCGACGAACGCTGTGAGATGTAGATTTTCTTGAAAATAGAGTCTGCTTCAATGCTGTGCAAAGCCTTATACTGTTCCGTCAGGTTGGCATCATAATAAGGTGCACTGAAGCGTTCGAGCATGGCACTGAAAAGGTTCGTTTCGCCATTTGTACGTATTACTTCGGCCATGTTCGGCGGCGTAACGAGCACTGAGTCGAGCACATGATAGTAACCGTTGAGGCAAGTTACATCCTGCTCCAAAATCCTACTGCCATAGATGTAGCTGCGGTTTTCCGTATCTGCATTACTCCAATACTGGGGCGAATTCTGGTCGCGCAGGTTAAGGATAAACGAGACATCCTCGTGCGTGATTTTCTTCTCCCTCATCTGACCCTCAAGGAAGTGGGTCATCATCGGAGTCGTATTGTCAATGGCCATGTAGATGCCAAGATTCGCACTGTTGCGATACTTCTCCCAGAAGAGTTTATCCTGGTTCGTCACATTACCCTCTGCGTCCAACTGTCCCTTGTTCAGGTTGTGAGGAAGCGAGGACTTGGGCCAGAAAGGCACGGAGTCCGTAGCCGACATGGCCGACAACTGACGCAGGCAGAGGTTCTTCACGGGGCCTTCAATCGTTGTCAGCATCTCCAGCACGTAGGCATTGTTGAGCATCGAGCCGTTCAACAGCAGACGCTTCTGGTTAGTCGACAATTTCTCGTAAGAATCCACAGGGTTGCCCGCTCCATCCTTCCAGTCGTTGTGAGCAAAGAAGCGTGCATAAGCCGCGTCATCGGCCACAAAGAGTGTTTTACTACCTGTTTTCGACATGACGTCCTTGTAGCCCAAGTCGTCAATCAACCTAATCACAGTAGTGAAGTTCTGCTTGTTTTTCAACTCGTCGTAAATACTCGCTCCGAGGAAACTTGGGCTCTTCTCATCCAAGTCAAAGTCATCAGAACACGAGTACGTCACGCCGCAAGCTGAGAGCAAGCACACTGCACCAAGCAGTGATTTTCCCATGCTGCTAATACGGTTTTTCATACGCATTATTCGATTTAGTATTTTGATTTTATTCCTTTCTAATTGCTATCTACACTATACAATATAGGTAGTTGCTGCAAATTTAATTGAAAATTAATTCCCCTCTCGTGCTAAGCAGGGGTTTCTTATAGGTGTTTAAGGTTTATTAAGAGTCAAAAGCGGCAAAAAGTTAAAATCCGCCGCACCGAGATGCAACCAAGAAGCACCTCCGTACGACTACTTGTGAATGAATTTGGGTAAATCGTTTGGCAAAATGGCAGCAAAAGCACCTTTATGTTAGGTTTCTTTCACAGCCACGCATTCCACTTCAATGAGCCACTGCGGCCGGCACACACGGCCCAGTGTCAGCAGGAAGGGCACATGCGGGAAGCGCAGTGCCATATAGCGTCGGATGACGGGCGCATCGGCCACGTCGCGCAGGTAAACGATAAAGTAGCGCACGTCGCGCAGCGTAGCGCCGCCGTCGCGCAGCAGTTGCTCAATGTTCATGAATAGGCGTCCAGCCTGTGTTTCCACATCGCCCTCGTGCACACATTGGCCTCGGTGGTCAATGCTGGCCGTGCCCGATATGAAGTAATGGCGGCCGCCAGGCAGGTCGATGGCGGTGCCGCGTTCGAAGGCCACGCCATACTCATGCGTTGGGTTCAGGTAACCAGGTGCCGTCAGATAACGCACGCTGCTGGCCTGCGCGCCCTGCACGCTCAGAAAGTCGGCTGCCACAAGCGCATCCACACAGGCCGAAGCCCCCTCGATGCCCGTACTCGCTATGTAATGTGTGTCCTTTGTCAGGCCCTGACGGGCAAACACTTCGTTGCGCGCCACCACCACGTCGTGATACTGGCAGTCTATGTCGCGCACATAAATCCAGGTACGCAGGCAATGGTCGGCCAAACGCATGTGCTCTGCCTCAAGACTCTGCATGCAGCGTGCAAAGGCTTCAGTCATTTGTGCTCCTGCGCCTGCAGTCTGTGCTGCCTCTGCGGCTTCATAGCGCACGTGCTGCCACAGGTAGCGCACGCCGTCACTCTCCAATATAATATAGGGGTGGCCGCTGGCCTCACCGTGTCGGCGTGCGTGGCGTTCGCCTCCTGCGCACCATAGCAGCAGCGCCACCTTCGCTCCGTGCAGGGGCGGCTGTTCTATATAGGAGAAGACACCCGTCGGCATCAGTCGCTCACACAGGGCATGTTGCCTCAGGACTCCCCATTGGTTGGCCGCATCCGTCACATAGAGCCGGGCTTGCAGCAGGGCATCGAACCTGCATGCTCCGCTCGCCTCGAGGGCGTTGATCTGGCGCAACAGGTCGTCGGCCTGGGCCGTCAGCGTGGTGCCTTGGCTCGGATGGAGTATGTGAAACGTGGGTGCGTGCATAGTGTGCTGCGGTTGGAGGGTTGTGATATGTGAGGCTGTAAAGGATATATGCCTGTGTAGTTTGTATTGATTAAGGTCTGATGAATAAATTTTTCGAAATCTACGGTGTGTTTGTGAACCTTGCGCCCTGCCTCGTGCCACGCTTTTGCATTTCGGCCACTACCAGTCGTGCCACTTCATCGTTTTTCAGTCCCCAGCGGGGTGCCATAAGCATGTTTCCCGGTGTTTGCGAGGTAAACCGTTCCACGGCCACCCATGGCGCAAGGTACTCCAAGTAGTCGGCCACCCACTGCACGTAGGTGGGAGCATCGGGCAAAGCGAACAGTTCGGGCCGCGCCTCATATTCGGCGGCCAGACGTGCACCGCGCACCATTTGCAACTGATGCAGCTTCACTACTTCCACACCGGCTTTGCTCAACACGCGGGCTTGGTCCAGGTAGTGAACGGTTGTGTCGCCGGGCAGTCCGAAGATGACGTGAGCACATGTGTGCACGCCGTATGCGTGCAGTTGTTGCAAGGCTTGCAGGGCATCGGCGGCACAGTGGCCGCGCCCCATCCGCTGCAGGGTGTCGTCGTTCAGCGTTTCCACGCCGAGTTCCACCATCACAAAGCATTGGCGCGCCCAGCGGCTGAGTGTTTGCAGCCAGACCTCGTTCAGACAGTCGGGGCGGGTGGCCCACACCACGCCTTTCACGCCTTCCACACCAAGTGCCTGCTGCATGATGGCTTCGCCTTCGGCCACGGGGCGGTAGGTATTGCTGCCGTTCTGCAGATAGGCCAAGTAGACAGTATCGTGGTGGGAGCGACGGGCGTAGAACTTGCGCCCTTTATCTAATTGGGTGGCTACGTCATCGCCGGCGTCACAATAGGCTGGCACGTAACTGCGTCCGTTGCAGAAAGCGCAACCTCCGCGGGCCAAAGTGCCGTCGCGCACGGGGCAGGTGGCACCTGCATCCACAGGCAACTTCTGCACATGCTGCGCAAAATGCCTTTGCAGAAAGGCGCTGTATGGCGTATAGGGTAAGGTCAATGCCGTGTATTTTTCGGCGACAAATGTAATTACTTTTTTTGATAGTCGCAAACGGCTTTTTACACGCCTCTCGGTGCAGGCTGCTCGTAGCTGCGGCGCCAGTTATGCTTCCTTGCTCTGTGTTAACAGGTTAAGAAAGCCGCGAGAGGCTACATTTTTCCGCTTTCCCGATTAACTTTTAACATTTGCCTCTTCCCCTACGTCCCTTCCATCGGCTCTCAAACCCTGTAGCCGCTGCCTGCGCAGGGGGTACGGGCCGCATCCCCGCCGCGCGCTGCCCATGCTCCTTTCGCTCGTCAACACGCGAACGGACACTGCACACACGGCACTATTTTCAAAATAATTTCCATGCCTTGAAAATTTTTTGTCATGCCTTGAAAATAATTTTTCATGCCTTGAAAAAATTTTTTCACGTAGGAAAAATTTTCTGACAAAGCATCTATTTTTCACGGGAAACGGGGGCGTTCCGCCAGGGCCGCATCCCGCATGACGAGGAAGGCGGCACATACGTTCAACCGGGCATGTGCGAGGCTTTATGCTGCATTTCTTCGCCCCGCCTCCTTTTCGCAACACAGCCAGCGGGCGGAAAAGTAGCTATTCTGCAAACTCGTACATAACAACAAGGTGTGCATTATCTCCTAAACAGCCTATTTTTTCGACACATTGCTTGGCCGACGAGAAAGGAATACTTACTTTTGCCTCCAAGTTGAACTTTTCTAACAAAATTATATAGCCTATCGGAACAGCATTACTTCATCACTACAAACTGCATAAGTAATGGAACACTTGACCGCCATGACCGATGACCAATTGGTCAACTTATTTATATCGGGTCAGAACGCGGCTTTCGACACCTTGCTCAGCCGCCATCAAGATAGGTTATATAGCTTCATTCGCTACTACGTACGTAATGCCGACTTGGCCGACGACCTCTTTCAGGAGACGTTCGTCAAAGCCATTGTGTCGATACGCCAACAACGCTACACGGGCAACGGGAAATTCTACGCCTGGCTCACACGCATTGCCCACAACCTGCTCGTTGACCAGTTTCGCAACGAGAACAACGAGCAAATCGTCTATGACGAGGAGGTAGAAGGCGCAAGCCACGCCTCGCTCCTGCAGGCCGAACGTGACCGCGAGGACGAAATGGTGAGGGAACAGGTGATGGTCGACGTAAAAAAAATCATGAACCACCTGCCCGACGCACAGCGCGAAGTGGTGTTCATGCGCTTCTACCAGGACATGAGTTTCAAGGAAATTGCTGAACTCAAAGGCATTAGCATCAACACCGCATTAGGCCGCATGCACTACGCCATACAGAACATGCGCCGCATGGCCAAAGAACACCACATTTCACTCAGCATCTGAGAGTTAACAGGTAGTCATACCCTCCAATTCACGCCCCATACCGCCGCTGCAACCGACGGTTTGGGGCGTTTCTTGTGCCACTGCACTCGAATATTTTTGCCCTGCCTTACACTAAACTGCACGCCTCTCCGTTTATAGAGATGTAAAGCGCTCACCTACGGGGCGCCCCTACCCTCACCCCCTTTCATCCTCAGCCTATGGACCATTCTACTCCAGAGCCCACACATCCCAGCGAGCAGTCACTGCAGTTTCTGCGCCTATTTGCCCGCCTCTACAATCCCAACACGTGCCACGAGCACGATGCCCGTCTGCTGGCCTGCATGGCGGCATATCCCACACAGGCCGACTGCTGACCGCACACGGCCTTGCACCGCCCCAAAAGCAAGGCACTGCATGGCAAGTTCCATAGAATTTACGTAAATTTGCACAGTCTGAACGGCAGATGCACCGCACGGCCGCTCAGACTGTCTTTATTTATCCCATCAAACGACTTTCTATCATCCCCTTATACATCACGTTATGAAAAAGATTTTGCTTTTGGGTTCAGGAGAACTCGGCAAGGAGTTTGTCATCGCCGCCCAGCGTCTGGGACAGTATGTCGTGGCCTGCGACTCATATGCCGGCGCCCCCGCCATGCAGGTGGCCGACGAGTTCGAGGTGTTCTCCATGCTCGACGGCGACCGCCTGCAGGAGGTGGTGGCCAAGCATAAGCCCGACATCATCGTGCCTGAAATCGAGGCCATCCGCACGGAGCGCCTCTACGACTTCGAGAAAGAAGGCATACAGGTGACGCCCTCGGCACGTGCCGTCAACTTCACCATGAACCGCAAGGCTATACGTGACCTGGCAGCGAAGGAGCTGGGACTGAAAACGGCCAAGTACTTCTACGCCAAGTCGTTCGACGAACTCAAGGCACATGCCGAAGTTATCGGCTTCCCCTGCGTTGTGAAACCGCTCATGTCGTCGTCGGGCAAGGGGCAGTCGCTCGTGAAGACGGCCGACGACCTGCAGCACGCATGGGAATATGCTATGGGCGGAAGCCGCGGCGACATTGCCGAGGTCATCATTGAGGAATTCATCCACTTCGACAGCGAAATCACCCTGCTCACCGTCACCCAGAAGAACGGCCCCACGCTGTTCTGCCCGCCCATTGGCCACGTGCAGAAGGGCGGCGACTACCGCGAGAGTTTCCAACCCGCAGCCATCACGCCCGAACATTTGGCCGAGGCACAGCGCATGGCCGATAAGGTGACGGCAGCCCTCACGGGAGCTGGTATTTGGGGTGTGGAGTTCTTCCTCAGCCACGAAAACGGCGTGTATTTCAGCGAATTGTCGCCTCGTCCGCACGACACAGGCATGGTTACGCTGGCTGGCACGCAGAACTTCAACGAGTTCGAACTGCACCTGCGCGCCGTGCTGGGCCTGCCCATTCCTTGCATCAAACCGCTACGCATCGGTGCCAGCGCGGTCATTCTCTCGCCCATTGCCAGTCAGGAACCGCCGCACTACAAGGGCATCGAACTAACGTGCGAGGAGGATGCCGACATCCGCATCTTCGGCAAACCGACGACCCGCGTCAACCGCCGCATGGGTGTGGTGGTATGCAACGACGCCCTCGACGGCGACCTCGAAGCCTTGCGCGACAAAGCCAAGCGTCTGGCCTCTTACGTTGAGGTTTATTAAGTCTTTCTTCCAGATTGAGAAATAAGGCGTGTCAATATATTTCCTCATATTCATCCATTAAACGCCTTATTCCCTGTTTCTTAAATCTGAAATACATATAAAAATCCTGCGCCATCACTGACGCAGGATTTTTTTCTGCACAATTGTACGGAAATACAGAAGCCACAAGGGACAAAACAAGGCTTTTTATGAAGAGAAATGGCCGCGGCGGGCAGCAGTCCCTTGGGCAGAGCACAGAGGCGCCGGCCGATGATGCACCGCAGCGGCCGGGCAAGAGCCGGCCGAGGCCTACGCTCTGCCGAGGTGCTTGGCCAGGAAGGCCTCCATGGCGCGGTAGAAGTCGAAGCGGTTTTCCTCCTGACTGAACCCGTGCCCCTCGTCTTCCTTCACCATATACTCCACCTCCACGCCACGTTCGCGGAGTGCGGCCACCATCTGGTCGCTCTCGGCCTTGTTGACGCGTGGGTCGTTCGCCCCCTGAGCAATGAAGAGCGGCACTTCGATGCGGTCGGCATGCAGGGCGGGCGACGTGGCAGCCAACTGTTCGCGGTCGGTTTCGGGATTACCCACCTGCTCGTACATCATCTCGAGCATGGGACGCCAATAGGGCGGAATGGTCTGCATGAAGGTGAAGAGGTTCGACACCCCCACGTAGTCCACCCCGCAAGCGTAGAGTTTCGGCGTAAAGGCGACGCCCGCCAGCGTGGCATAGCCGCCGTAACTTGCGCCGTAGATGGCGATGCGTTTGGGGTCGGCAATGCCCTGCGCCTTGAGCCACTCCACGGCGTCGGTGATGTCGTCCTGCATGCGCAGCCCCCACTGTTTGTAGGAGGCCTCCAGGAAACGGCGGCCATAGCCCGTGGAGCCGCGAAAGTTCATGCGCATCACGGCATAGCCCCTGTTGCAGAGAAACTGCACCACGGATGAATAGCCCCATGTGTCGCGAGCCCAGGGTCCACCATGCGGATGAATGACCACGGGCAGGTGGCGGGCCGTGGCAGGCGTGAGTCCATAGGGCAACGAGAGGTAAGCTTCAATGGTCAGGCCGTCGCGTGTGGTGTAGGTCACGGCGTGCATTTCGGCCATTTCCTCCTCGTGCAGCCAAGGCGCGAGTTCGGCCAGCAGCGTGAGCGTATCAGTCTGAGGCACATAGTGATAGTAGGCTCCGCGGGTGCGGTCGCCACCAGCGTAGAGCAGGTAATTTTCCTCGGCCTTGTCGGTGTCGGCCACGGCCACGCGGTGGTGCGGAAAGTGCCGTTTGATGCGTTCGCGCAGGGCACGCTCCTCCTCGTCGAAGTAGTGGCGCACGGGTTCCTTGTGGCCGGTGCAGTACACGCTCAGCAGTTTTTTGCGTTTGCGAGAATACATGATCGACGACACGTCGTAGCGCTCATCCTCGTAGAGCACCTCCAGTTCGGTGGCGCTGGCAGGGTCCATCAGCACGAGGGCGAGTTTGTCGCGGTCGCGGTTCGACACGGCATACACCTGCTTGTCGTCGGGCGTGAAGAGCAGGAAGTTTACCGTCGTCTTGAAGTTCGTAGTCAGCACCACGCGGAAGGGTTCGTCTTCCGTGTCGCGGTAGAGCAGTTGGGTGTTCACCCCGTCCACAATGGCGGTGGCAGCGCGCAGACGTCCCTGGTGGTCGGTCATCCACCCCTGATAATTACCGGGGTTCTCGGCCAGCAAGGTCAGCTCGCCCGTTCGCAGATTCAGGCGGTAAGGATCGAATACCTCAGGGTTGCGGCGGTTCATCTCAATCATCACCACGTCGGGCTGCTCCTCGAGGTCGTCGAGCAGGGCGGTGCGCACGCCGGGAAAGGGCGTGTAGGCTCTGAGGTCGCTGCCGTCGCAACGCACGCCGAAGAGCTGGTAGTTCTCATCGCCGCCCACATCTTTCATAAAGAGCAGCCGCTCGTTGTCAGCCCAGCAATAGCCTGCCACGTCGCGCGCCGTTTCTTCTGTCACACGCAGCGGCTGGTCGGTGTCGCCTCCCAACGGTCTGACATACACGTTCATGCGGTTCTCATAGGGTGCCAGATAGGCCAGGTGGCGGCCGTCGGGCGAGAGTTGGAACGACGTGCGCTCCGAGTTGCGGAAGAAGTCTTCCAGCGGTATCAGTCTATGTTCCATAATGCTTGCATTTGTTACGCGGTCGCTCTTTGAAAGGAGTAACGCGCAAATTTACCATTTCAATTTTTAATAGAGCGGACACTGGCTGGCTATATGCGTATTGCCGCCCCACCCTACCCGGCCGGCGTCAGCTCTCCCATGCTCGCCTATTTTTTTACATTTACTCCGCGCCGCGCCTCGTCAGTTTTTCGTTACCTTTGCATCTTCAAAAAAACAGAAAAACAAGCACTTCATTATGGCTATTGTATCCCCCTCACTGCTTTCGGCCGACTTCGGCAACCTGCAACGCGACATCGAGATGCTCAACGGCAGC
Source organism: Bacteroidales bacterium (assembly GCA_004557185.1). Lineage (GTDB taxonomy): Bacteria > Bacteroidota > Bacteroidia > Bacteroidales > Bacteroidaceae > Alloprevotella. The sequence continues at coordinate 1,966 of SFEP01000028.1, read as the reverse complement.
CAGTGCGACTGGTACCACCTCGACGTGATGGACGGCGAGTTTGTTCCCAACATATCCTTTGGCTTCCCCGTGATGCAGGCCATGGCCGCACACGCCACCAAGCCCCTCGACGTGCACCTCATGATTGTGCGGCCCGAGAAGTTTGTGAAAGAGGTGAAAGCCCTCGGCGCCAAGGTGATGAACGTGCACTACGAAGCCTGCACACACCTGCACCGCGTGGTGCAGCAGATTAAGGCCGAGGGCATGATGGCCGGCGTGACGCTCAACCCGCACACCCCCGTGAGCTGCCTGGAGGAAATCATTACCGACCTCGACCTGGTGATGCTCATGTCGGTCAACCCTGGTTTCGGCGGACAGAAGTTCATTCCGCAAGCCCTCGACAAGACGCGCCGCCTGCGCGAACTCATCGACCGCACAGGCTCCAAAGCCCTCATCGAGGTGGACGGCGGCGTGAACCGCCAGACGGGCGCGCAGCTTGTCGAGGCCGGCGCCGACGTGCTGGTGGCTGGCTCAGCCATCTTCCACGCCCCCAACCCTCTGGCCGAAATCAACGCGCTCAAAGCCCTTTAACACTTGAACGAGAGCTATGAAAAACCTACTCAACGAGCAGGAGTTGCAGGCACTCCGTACGCACATTGCCCAGAGCAGCCGCATCCTCATCTGCGCCCATCGAGGGCCCGACGGCGATGCCGTGGGCTCGTCGCTGGGCTGGGCCGAATACCTGCGGCAGCAGGGCAAACAGGTGGACATCGTCATGCCCACGCCCTTCCCCGACTTTCTGCGCTGGATGCCCGGCAGCCAGGACATCCGCTTCTATGCCCGCCACGAGGCGGAGGCCGAGCAGGTCATTGCACAAGCTGACCTCATTTTCTGCCTCGACTTCAACGGTCTGCAACGCCTGCAGGAGATGCAGGCTCCCGTGGCCGCAGCCCAGGCCAAGCGCATCATCATCGACCACCACCTCGACCCCGACCGCAGCATAGCCGCGCAGGTGGTGTCGTTCCCCACACGCTGCTCCACAAGCGAAATTGTGTGCCGCCTCATCATCGAACTCGGTGGCTGGGACGCGCTGCCGCAAAAGGCCGCCGTGTGCCTCTACACAGGCATGATGACGGACACGGGCGGCTTCACCTACAACTCCAACGACCCCGAAATCTACGAAGTCATCTCCATGCTCCTCACCAAGGGCATCGACAAGGACAAGATTTACCGCAACGTCTTCAACGTCTACTCAGAGGACCGCATGCGCCTCACGGGCTACATACTCTACCGTAAACTGCGCTTCTACTACAACCGCCACGCCTCCATCTTCGCCCTGACGCGTGAGGAGATGCGCCGCTTCCACTTCATACGCGGCGATGCCGAGGGACTGGTGAACATGCCCCTGCAGGTAAAAGGTATGCGGCTGAGCATATCGCTGCGCGAGGACACAGAGCGCGACGTGGTGCGCGTGTCACTCCGCTCGGTGGACGACTTCCCCTGCAACCGCATGGCCGAGGAATTCTTCCACGGCGGCGGCCACCTCAATGCCTCGGGCGGCGAACTGCCCTTCCCGCTGAGCGAGGCCATGCTCACGGCCGAACGCGCCATCAAAGCCTACGCCGACCTGCTGTAAACGCCCTGGCGTGGCGTACATGCACAGCCCCCCACCGCGGCCCCACAGTGCCCCCTACACAGCCCGACTTCTCCGCAACGAGAGGCCGGGCTCGTTTTGTGTGCGGCGGCGGGGGGAAATGTGTACGGCGGCGCGGATCAAGGGAAACGAAACGATTGATTTCCAACTATTACTCTCCGCAAAACCCGCCGTGGGAACTTTCTTCCCCGCCGTGGAAGAAAGTTCCCACGGCGGCCTGTTTCTACGGCGCGTCACCCCGCCGAAAATAGATGCTACGTAAAAAAATTTACGAACGACGTGAGTTTTTTTACGTACTACGTGCGTTTTTTTACGTAGCATCTCCTTTTTCCC
>SFEP01000027.1 GCA_004557185.1 Bacteroidales bacterium | reverse complement strand
CGTTGATTTATACTATCACAGGAAAACCTTTGTCGTTGAAGACACCGAATTTGGTAGCGTGGATATACCAATAGTTGTTCCAGATGGGAGGCTGATAATAGAACGAAACAGAGAAAGCTCCGAATAATACTAGTAGATACTCAGCGATTTTGGTATCACTGAAAGCATGCGTATAGAATCTCTCATTGATGTTGCATATTCGTAAAATAACGATGGTTGTTTTGAGGGTTGGATTTTATTGATTTCCTTTGCAGGAAGAATTATATAGCATTGATTATGGCTGGAAAGAAAACATATTGTATGAAGACTGAAACGTTGGCAAGGTTTGCCAAGGCTTTAGGACATCCTGCCCGCATTGCCATCATGAAATTCCTTGCCCAACAAGAGACTTGCTATTTTGGGGATATTCATGAAGAACTACCCATAGCACAGGCCACAGTAAGCCAACATCTCAAGGAATTGAAGGATGCTGGACTTATACAAGGGGAGATAGAGACTCCAAAGGTGAAATACTGTATAGTGCGCGAAAACTGGGAATATGCCAGCGAACTCTTTGCCGAGTTCTTCAAGACCGAAATCTGCAAGAATAAGGATTGCTGTAAATAAGCAGAAGCGTATGCCTAAGCGATAACATCGGCATGCGCTATTATTTGAAACTTTATAATCGTTATTCTACGATAAACAATAAACAAGGATTATTCATTTTCTAAAAAAGTACCCTATATGAAAGAAGTAAAGGTTTTAGTGAGCAGCTGTGCCTGCAATCAGAAGTTTCTCGCCCTTGTTGAGAAGGTGGTGAAAGAGAATGGCATTGATGCGAAGGTGTCTGCAGTGAGCGACATCATGGAGCAGATGCAGTATAACGTGATGTCGCTGCCTGCACTTGTAGTGGACGGCATGGTTGTGGCGCGCGGCCAAAAGAGTGAGAAGGAGCTTGTTCAGATATTAAAATAGTCTGCGTAACAATGAAAAGAGTATTATTGTCTATGGTGGTTTGCATGGTGGCGCTCGTCATACAGGCACAGCGTGTGGAGGTTCGCTATTTCCACGGTAAGCAGCGTTGCATCACATGCCGAAGCATGGAGAAATACGCAAAGGAAGTATTGAACGAGAGCTTTGCTGCACAGCAAAAGAACAAGGTGATAAGCATGAAGGTCATTGATTTCACAACAGAGCAAGGTAAACCTGTCGCTGCTAACCACAAGGTGAGTTTCTCTTCGCTCTTTATCGTGAAGATTGACAAGAATGGTAAGGAGACCCGCACAGACCTCACTCGACAAGGCTTCCAATATGCAAAGAGGAATCCTGTGGAATTTAAGAAGATAGTAAAAGAGCCCTGATATTGGGTGTTCTGACCGCCGTAAGCCCATGTCCGCTCGCCACCAATCTTACTGCAGTCGCCTATCTTGGACGAGAGTTGGAGAATCGGCGTAAAGTATTCTTCCAGGGTTTGCTTTACACATTAGGCAGAGCTGTGGCCTATGCGATGCTTGGTTCGGTTCTGATATTCCTTATCCGCAAGGGCGAGGATGCCTTTGGTATTCAGGATGCCATAAGCGCCATAGGAGAATGGATTCTTGGGCCAGCTCTTGTCCTCGTTGGTCTGTTCATGCTGTTCGGTCATCTGCTCCATTTGCCGAAATTCGGCTTTTCGGGTCAGGCGTCAGGCAGTTGGACACAGGAAGCGCTGGGTGCCTTTATCCTTGGCGTACTCTTTGCCATGGCTTTCTGCCCCACCAGCGGGATGCTCTATTTTGGTATGCTTATTCCTATGTCGGCAGTAGAGTCAGGCGGTTACGTGCTACCCGTGGTCTATGCCATCGCCACATCCCTTCCTGTACTCGTGGCAGCATGGATTATCGCTTTCAGCATGCAGTCACTAAGCAAAGTGATGGGCAAGATAGCCATCTTCCAGTGTTGGCTCAACCGTCTCGTTGCCCTCCTCTTCATTCTTGTAGGATTATATTATACTGTCACAATTATTATATAGCATTTATCAAACAAGACTTATGATACAGCAATTCGCCGATTGGCTTATATATGAAATATGTGGCATAGATGCTACTACGCATCTGGGAGAGGCATTAAACTTCTTTGTGTATGACACATTGAAGATTATCATTCTGCTGTTTGTCATCAGCATCATCATGGGCATCATCAATGCCTATTTCCCTGTGGAAAGACTGCGGAACTTCCTGACATCAACGAAACTCTACGGGATGCAGTATCTGTTTGCCTCGCTGTTTGGAGCCATCACTCCATTCTGTTCCTGTTCAAGCGTACCGCTGTTCATCGGATTTGTCAAGGGTGGCATCCCCTTGGGCGTGACGTTCTCTTTCCTCATCACATCGCCTCTCGTCAACGAGGTGGCAGTAGCCATGTTTGCAGGCACATTCGGATGGCAGGTCACCACGGTTTACGTCGTCAGCGGAATATGCCTTGGCGTGGTTGGCGGTTATGTTCTGGGGACGCTGAAAATGGAGAAACACCTGAGTCCGTGGGTGCAGCAGATGCTACAGATGAACAATATCCCGCAGAAGGAAATGGAAGCGTCGCAATCTTCCCTTATCGGGCGATTGCCCAAAATTGCCAAGGAAGCATTGGACATAGTACGCGGCGTTCTCCTCTATGTCATCATCGGCATTGGCATTGGAGCGGCCATACATGGTTATGTGCCCAGTGGATTCTTTGAAGCCTATTTGAGCGGAGAACATTGGTATGCCGTACCATTAGCCGTTGTGCTTGCCGTTCCGATGTATGCCAATGCCGCGGGCATCGTACCTGTCGTGCAGGTCTTTGTAGCCAAAGGTGTAGCATTGGGCACAGCCTTGGCATTCATGATGTCGGTGGTAGGTCTCTCTTTGCCAGAAGCCACCATGCTCAAGAAAGTGATGAACATGAAGCTCATAGGCATCTTCTTCGGCACCATAGCCCTATTCATCATTCTGCTGGGATGGTTGTTTAATCTCGTACTGTAATCTTGTAGTTGAATACATGAATTAAATAGCTTGGAGGCTGCAAGCAGCATGAAAATGCTATTTGCAGCCTTCATCGTTGCTAAGCAAGCCAACGCTTATTGACGTGGTTCCGAAAACTAATCACGAAGCGGAAAATTGGATTTACGAAGTGGGTTTGCAGCACCATAGAAATATGTGTTGATTTGTAGTAGTAACAGAAAAGGTGGCAACACCAGCTCGTTAAACACGCAATTAAGCGCACGAGGCTACGATGTTACCACCAATTCTGCCGCAAAAGTAGAAAAAGAATCCAAGCCCCCCACCTTTCCTGTCGCTAAAAAATGGGAACCGATGCAGAAGCTCATAGCAAAAAGTTGCTTGATGAGAGCCGCCTGTCCGATGCTGTAGAGCCCAACAGTAGATGCCAAGTTGCAAACTTTGTTGAAATCATAGTGTCCCCGTTCCTCCTTTTTCCAAGGCCCCAGAACCATCCCTGCTCCTTTGCTTCGCATGTCAGGAAAGCAAGAAACGTGTTGCGCACGGCCACGGGCAACGTTGCACATGGCCACGGACAACGTTGCACACGGCCGCGGATAACGTTGCACACGGCCGTGTGCAACGCACCCCAAGCGTTCCTGCAACGGGATAACGCCTTCCAGAAACGTTCGGGCATGTGGCAGATGCGCACTTAAAAATTTGAAAAACAAAAGCAAATGCCTTTGGCCCGTTACCATTACATACGTTCTTCGTCTCCGGTCAATACTATTTGCGGAGCGTATCTTTGGGGTAGTTCGAAAGCATTGACTGTTTGGATGTATCTTGGCATGAAGTCGGCCATGGTAGGGTAGAGGTCGGGATGTGCTTCGCGCTCTTCAAGCACCTTGATGATGTCGCGTATGAGCACGAATTTCTTTTGCGTCTCGTCCATCTCTATCAAGTCCTCCAGCGTATATCCGTTCATGTCAATGGGATGCTGCATTAGGTAGCGGATGACGCAGGCTTCCACGAATGTTTCATTCATCACGTAGAGAGGGCTACCGTAGGCTATTGAGGCGTAGAACTTGGCGTTAGGAGTGAAAAGTTCTTTGGCTTTCTTCTCTATGCTGGTCCAGTGCTGCTCGTTGAGTGGATTGCAATAGGAGTGGTTGCATTCATGAATGATGATGGGAATGGTGTAGGCTTCGCCGTAGTATATTTGGCCGTTCTTGTCCCGGTCGCAGCATCCCATCATGGCATAGATAGTCTCCGAACCGTCTTTGTGCATCTTGTTGATGGCGTAGTTGGCAGGTCCTATGAGTATGCCCAGGCTGATGTTGAAGTGCTTGTTGCCACGTGGGCCAAAGAACGTGTCGTACCATCCGAAGTCTATGGTGTCTACCACCTTTTGCATGGCTTGTTCGCACTCTTGGTAGAGCGGATGGTGGGCTTTGTAGAATGGGCGGAAAGGAGTCTCGTCGTAGAATTGTTGGAGCAGCTCTACGAATTTTTTCTCCTTGATTTGCTTGATGCGGTCGTAGTAATCGTTGTAGTCAGGCACAATGGTCGGGTCGAAGGCCACTTTCCCCTCTTAGATGCGTAAGCGTAGGGCCACCTCTATGGGGAAGTGCCAGTTGAAGCCATCGTTCATGAGTTCCTCTTGGGCATAGCGTACTGCGGGGTGCTCTTTGTAGGGAGCGAATACGCTGTCGAGTTCGGCCATGTAGTCGGGTAGGGCTTCTTCGTTCCATGTGTATCCAGGGATTTCTGCCAGATGAGCCACAATGCTTACCAGTTCGGTTTCTTCCAGATAGGAAACCTCAACCTTCTGCTGGGCGTGCCCCTGTGAGGCTGTGATGAGTAGCAGCAGGAGAGATGATAGCAATGTCTTCATGTGTGATGGGCGTGATAGGGGTGAGGATTTCGGTTTGGGGCGAATGCTTCGTAGGGCCGAACGTCATAACTACGGATGGATGTTGCCTAAAAGCATTGGGTGGTGCCACCGCGGTATGCTCTTTCTGGCTGAGGCGAAAAAGAAAGAGACTGTGTCGTTAATTCTTGCGGCACAGTCTCTTAAAAAATGGGTGGGCAAAGATGGATTCGAACCACCGAAGGCGTAAGCCAGCAGATTTACAGTCTGCCCCATTTGGCCACTCTGGTATTTGCCCGTCCTTTGCTTTTTTACGTGTGCAAAGGTATGTATTATTTCTGTAACTTCCAAGCGTAGTCTACCATTTTTATGGCGGTGAGCGCAAACTCGCGGCCTTTGTTGCCGAGTTTTCCGCCGGCTCGTTCCTCCGCCTGCTCTTCATTGTTTACGGTGAGCAAACCAAAGATAACGGGTATGTTGCTTGTGGCATTGAGTTGCGCTATGCCTTGTGTGACGCCCTGGCATATGTAGTCGAAGTGGGGCGTGTCGCCACGAATGACGCAACCGATGATGATGATGCCGTTCACGTGGCCGTACTTGGCCAGTTGCTGGGCTGCGTAGACGAGTTCGAAACTGCCGGGTACGCGTTTGGTGGTGATGTTGCTCTTGTCTACACCTTGTGCGGTGAGTTCGTCGATGGCGCCGCTGAGCAGTTTGTCGGTGATGTGGTTGTTCCACTCAGTGGTGATGATGCCAAAACGCATTTCGCCTGCATCGGGTATGGGCAGACTTTGGTCGGCTGTGTAGGAGAAGGTATGTGATGACATGGGGATGTGAAATAAACTTATGTGGAGGGCGGAGAAGTGTCGTTCACTAAGGGCCAACGGCCATGCAGCACGCTTTGGGCGGTTGCCCTGTGTCGCATGGCCGTTGGCTTGTGGTTGTGAGGGTTTATCCGCGTCCTTACTTTATTTGCTGAGGCGCTGGATGTATTTGTCGATGATGGCGTCGAGCACTACGTTGCCCTGCTGCTGGCGCGAGCACAAGGGAGCATCGGGGTAGTTCTCCTTGATTTCCTGATAAAGGGCCAACGCCTCGTCGTTCTTCTTCTGCGATTCCAGGATTTGAGCAGCCTGGAAGAGGTATTCGGCGCAGAGTGCGGGCACTTCCGTAGCCTTGGCTGCATCCTTGAAGGCATCTACGGCCTTGTCGAGCTTGCCCGTGGTGGCGTAGCAGTTACCTAAGGTGAAGAGAGCTTGTGCCGATACGGTTTCGTCGCCGCAGGTGCTGTACTTTTCAAGATACTTGATGGCTTCGGCATGCTTTCCCTGATGGTAGTAGCAGATGCCAGCCTGATAGCAGGCAATGTTACCAGCGTCGGTACTGCTGTACTCGTCGGCAATCTTCAGCAAACCAGCGGTTTTGCCCTCGCCCTTCAGAGCGTGCTCAAAGTCCTGCTGCGCAATGTACTTCTGCATCACGATGCCCAGCAGTTCCTGTGCCTTGTCTTCGTGGGGCTTGGCGTAGCCGTAGAGGTAGGCGAAGAATCCACCTACTGCGATGACAACCACAGCGAGGGCGGTGATGATGGGTTTCTTGTACTTGATAATCATGGCCTCGGAGGTGGCCAGGGCATTGTTGACGTCAAGGGCTTGTTGGTCTTTCTGCTTGCTCATTGTATTTTAATTTCTTGTTTGTCTTGGATTTATAGTGTGGCATGAAAAAATGCAAGCGCAAAAGTACAACTTTTTGATAATAGCATAAAGCAATGCCTTGATTTTTTTGGTTTTCCGCCCTTTTTGCGGGCTTCGACACGGGTTTTAGGGCGGGATGCAGTACTTTTGCAGGCGCCGTTTTACCACATAATGCCTTGAAATATGGTCCTGGAACGTCTTAACATCATGAACTACCGTAACATTGCCGCTGCCGACCTTGCGTTTTCGCCGCAGGTCAACTGTTTCGTGGGGGCTAATGGTATGGGAAAGTCTAATGTGCTGGATGCCATTTATTATCTCTCCTTCTGCCGCGGGTTTGCCGGCGCGCAGGATGCGCTGAATGTGCATCACGATGCCGACTTCTTTCTGTTGCAGGCCAATTATTCCCTGGAAACGGGTGTGAAGCGTGAAGTGTGCGTCAGTTTGAAGCGTGGCGCCCGCAAAAGGCTGAAGGTGGACGGGAAGGACGTGCGGCGCGTGTCGGAGCATGTGGGGCAGGTGCCGCTTGTCATGATAGCCCCGTCGGACGCGGCCCTCATTCAGGGGGGCAGCGAGGAGCGACGCAAGTTCATGGATATGGTCATCATGCAATACGATGCGGCCTATCTTGACGCCCTGATACGTTACGAGAGTGCCCTCAAGCAACGCAACGTTCTGCTGCGTGCCGATGACGAACCCGATGCGGCGGTGCTCGATGTGATCGAACAGATGATGGCCGACTATGGCCAGACGCTCTTCACAGCCCGCACGCAGTTCATCGAGGCTTTCGTCCCCCTCTTCTGTACCACCTACAAGGCTCTCTCGGGGTGCGAGCATGAGCAGGTGTCGCTGACGTATGAGAGCCACCTGCAGCGCGGTCCGCTCGGCGAGCAGTTGCGCAGCGGCCGTGCCAAAGAGCGCATCGTGGGTTATACGTTGCACGGTGCTCACAAGGACGAACTCTCGCTCCTGCTCAACGGTTACGCCGTGAAGAAGGAAGGCTCGCAGGGCCAGCAAAAGACCTATCTCATTGCCATGAAACTGGCGCAGTACGATTTCCTTCGCAGCAAGGGCGAACAGCGTGTGCCCCTCCTCTTGCTCGACGACATCTTCGACAAACTCGATGCCACGCGCGTCAAGCGCATTGTGGACTATGTGGGCAGCGGCCGCATGGGGCAGATTTTTATCACCGACACGCAGCGCCCCCATCTCGACGAAATCCTTGCCATGACGCACTGTCGCTACAAACTCTTCGAGGTGGAGCACGGCCAGGTGAGCGAGGTAGCTTCTGATGCAGGTGGCGAAGCCCTTTAACGTGCCCCTTCTTTTCATTTAACCTCCGTTTTTTCGGTTTCAGCCGCGCCGCAAGGATGCATTTCCTGCGGCGCGGCTGGTTCTATTGTCACGTGCTAAGGCGGCTTTTTAGTCAAAAGAGCCCTGTTTTCTTCATTTTCCATGGGAGGGCTTTCACTTCTTTCAGATATTTTTCATTCCTTTGCCACTGCTGATTGGAGGCTTCGCTACCGTGTGGAGAATAGCCAATCGGTCAAGAGAAGGCATATATTTCTTTATCCCGTCAAGCTAAAGTCTGGAAAACTCAAGCTACAAAACCAAGGATAGAGGCTAATCGTATGCCCTCTCTGTGCGTAGATCTGTTCGGTACAGCCTTTATTGTACCCTTACATATCTGACACAGGGATGGGGCTGTAGTTTCTGAACATTCGTTTTGTGGGTATTTCCAGACACCTAGCTTGGGATGGGCAGTTATGACGCTCCATCTTTTCTTGTATATAATAGGAATACCGCCGTGTAGATGGAGCGTATCGGCACAACGTTTTTTAGTCGATATGGGCAACTACGTACAATCTCATCTTACCAAGGAAGAACATGTCGTATTCGAGGCGCATTACAGTTGGTGTATCTGGATTCTTCCAGTTATTGCTTTTCTTTTCCTGTCCGCACCGCTTCTTTTGGCGTTACAACAAGAAACCTCATATGGGGAAACAAACGATATGGGGTTCCCCTGTGCTGTTTTTCTGCTCGGTGTGTGGATTCTAATTTATACGTTCATCAGGACACAAACCGACGAGTTTGCTATCACCAACCAAAGGCTTATCATCAAGACGGGAGTCATTTCCCGAACAACCCTTGAACTGAATTTGACGAAGGTCGAAACCATATCGGTGGACCAAGATATTGTCAGTAGGTTGTTTGATGCTGGTCAAGTAAGCATCAAGGGTACTGGCTCAACCATCTGCAATCTTAAGTGCATCGACGCCCCATTTGATTTCAGAAAAGCTTTCCAGAATGTGCTGGGAACCTATATCCCAACTCATATCAATGACGGCTTCAACATGAAGCCTGATGTGGATTTTATTCGCAGAAATGCTGATGTTAACGTTCAGCAGACCAGTAGCGCTCCTACTCAAGCGAAGGGTGGTATAACGGAGAAAAGTGAGAGCTTGCTTAAACTTAAGTCGCTCCTTGATGCAGGCATACTGACGCAAGAGGAGTTTGATGCTGAAAAGAAGAAAATACTTAACGCTTAAATCTATTATATCATGCAACAGCAAACTATCGACAGCCTTAAAACTTTGAAGTGGTTACTTGACGAAGGTGTGCTTACAGCCGAAGAGTTCGAAGCACAAAAAAGAACTATTCTAAACAATGACGAGCTGAAAAGGATGCAGCCAGAACCAATAAATAGGAAGCCCGCACCTGTGGCTCAGCCTGTGACGAGCATCCAATCGAAAAATGGACAAAACGCCCTCTTGTTATGGGCGGCCATATTTGTGGTTACAAGCCTGCTGCGTGAACTGTTGATGAGGGCTGACGTCATCGACTCATTCTCCCCCGTCTTTTGGGCTTTGCTACTGCTATCCACAGCAAGCAACCTTCTGCCGGCACTGGCAGTGCAGGATAAAAGATACAGGATGCCGTGTGTGGTAGTTGTGGGTCTCATCACATTGTATTATCTATTTATGAACATTGTTAATCTAATTTCCTCTCTTCAACTCTAACATGGAACTGAAAACCATAGAAAAACTCATGGAGCTGAAGAAACTCTACGAGGCAGGTGTATTAACCAAGGAGGAAGTAGAGGCGGAAAAGGCCAAAGTGTTGCATGCAGCCCAGCCTGTAAGCGAGAGCGTCCAGCCTGCGCAAGCGGCTGAGGAGTTGGGCCCTGATGCTCCCCCCTTGCCTATGGACAATCGCGGACGGGTCGTATTCAATGAAACCGTAGCCCAGCCTGCCACGCAGGGAGCGCCGCAGCGTGGTGGTGAGGGCGTGAGCACCAAGGCACTCTTGAGTATGCTCATCGCAGTGGTCTTCGTTTCGCTCGTCATAGCCTTTGCATTTATGTTCGGTAACTCGCACACTGAGGAACCATACCTGCCTGCTGAAACCGTGGCGGTGGCGGTGGACTCCTGCGCCTCAAGCGAGAGCCATGAGGTGACCAGCGTCGTTGAAGATGTCGCGCCTGAGGAGGAGAATAATACGGAGAACGAGCAGGCCAATATTTGGATGGGCGAATACACTATCTCGGGCGAAATGTACCGCACATGCAATGCGCAGGCGTTACTTTCCCTTGCCCCCTCAGGTGGCAACCGCTTCGACGGCAGCATTCACCTCATGCTGGGTGATGAGGACGACATGGGGCGCTTCGACTTCTTTTTGGGTATTCTTACGGGGCGTGTGCGCGGCGAAGCTTACGAGGATGGGGGAGTCCGTACGCTTCGCATTTACCTTGGGGACTTCAAGGTTGAGGCTGGTTCCAACGGCGACTTCATTTCGCCCGAGCACCTGCAGAAAGGCCAGTTGCTGTTTGTGCTGAAACAGGAGGGCGCTGGCTTTAGCGTAGAACCCATGCTGGAAATGCGCTCCTTCTTCAGTGGCATAACCGAAGACAATACCGTATTCAAACGGTGAGACGAAACAGAGAACAAGTTACAACCCCCAAAAGTATTATATTCCATGAACAAACCAGTTACAGCGGTACTTATGGCCTTAGCGATCACCCTATCAGGATGTGATAATGTGCAGGAGAAGTGCGCCTCTTTCACCATGCCGCGAAGTGGTTTTTGCAAGGCGGAAACTCGTGGCCACATGCCGCGCTGATGGCTGGTGCGCCAGACGTTTCTCCACTCGGAAACGGTACGGCAAGGCACTCTCGCCGTTCTACATCTTTTTCAAGAAAATCGGCATGCCGTGAAAATTTTTTGTCAAGCCTTGAAAATTTTTTGTCAAGGCAGGAAAAAATTTTTTCAAGCCTTGGAAAATTTTTTTTCAAGCGTGGATGTTTTTCCTGAAAATAATCTCGTGCGCCGTACGTCTTATATAAGTTCCACGGCGTGCTTCCCAACTCCTCCGTCTCCGCTTGTCAGAGGGTAGGGCGTGCCGCCCCCAAACGGTGGTTTGCTTCGCAATCGAGCCCATCTCAACAAGGAGTGGGGCGGGCGGCGACTGTGGTCGTTCACAAAATGGAGCACACCACGCTGCATGGGGCCAAGGGGCGCGGCGCGCAGTGGAAAGGCGCGGACTTCTGCCTCCCCAGTGTGTTTTCGTCACTTTTTAGCCCCACGGTGTGCCTAAAACGGTGATGATAGCCTATGAAACATGTGCAGGTGTACATGCTTTGTCTGTTTTTTACGTAACTTTGCACGCGGTGAAACGGCATAAGGACGTATCTTTTTATCACTTACAACCTTAGCGGAGCATGTTTTGCCCGTTGCTCCCCACTTCCTTATGTCGCAACCACGGTGCCAGCACCGCGCTTTGCGGCGGCGCATCCACACATATCTACACACATCCCTTGCCCATGCAACACATTCGCAATTTCTGCATCATAGCCCACATCGACCACGGTAAAAGCACGTTGGCCGACCGTCTGCTTGAATTTACGCAAACCATCAAGGTGACGGAGGGGCAGATGCTCGACGATATGGACCTGGAACGCGAGCGCGGCATTACCATCAAGAGCCACGCCATACAGATGAACTACCGCCTCGATGGCGAAGACTACACGCTCAACCTCATCGACACGCCGGGGCACGTGGACTTTGCCTACGAGGTGTCGCGCAGCATTGCCGCCTGCGAGGGCTGCCTGCTGCTGGTGGACTCCACACAAGGGGTGCAGGCGCAAACCATATCGAACCTCTACATGGCCATCGACCACAACTTGGAAATCATACCCGTGCTCAGCAAGTGCGACATGATGAACTCCATGCCCGAAGTGGTGGAGGACGAAATCATCGACCTGCTGGGCTGCAGCCGCGAGGACATCATCCGCGCTTCGGGCCGCACGGGTGAGGGTGTGGAGGACATTCTGCGTGCCGTGGTGGAGCGCATTCCGGCCCCCAAGGGCAACCCCGATGCACCGCTCCAGGCGCTCATCTTCGACTCCGTGTTCAATCCCTTTCGCGGCATCATTGCCTACTACAAGATTGTGAACGGCTGCATACGCAAGGACGAGGACGTGCTCTTTGTGAACACCCAGAAGCAGTATCACGCCGACGAGGTGGGGGTGCTCAAAATGGACCTCATGCCCAAGCGCGAACTGCGTTGCGGCGACGTGGGTTACATTGTGAGCGGCATCAAGACCGCCACCGAGGTCAAGGTGGGCGACACCATTACCGCCGCTGCCAATCCCTGCGCCGAGGCCATTTCGGGTTTCGAGGAAGTGAAGCCCATGGTTTTTGCCGGCGTCTATCCCATCGAGACCGAGGACTTCGAGCAACTGCGTGCCAGTCTTGAGAAGTTGCAACTCAACGACGCCTCGCTCACCTTCCAGCCCGAGTCGTCGGTAGCGTTAGGCTTTGGCTTCCGCTGCGGCTTCCTGGGGCTGCTGCACATGGAGATCATTCAGGAAAGGCTCGACCGCGAGTTCAATATGAACGTCATCACCACTGTGCCCAACGTGAGCTATCAGGTCTACGACAAGCACCATGAAATGAAGGAAGTGCATAACCCCGCTGGCATGCCCGACGCCACGGAGATTGACCACATTGAGGAACCCTACATCCGTGCCTCCATCATCACGCGCACCGACTACATTGGCGGCATCATGACGCTGTGCCTGGGCAAGCGTGGCGAACTGGTGAAGCAGGAGTATGTTGCCGGCGACCGCGTGGAACTGCATTACGACATGCCCCTGGCCGAAATCGTCATCGACTTCTACGACAAGCTCAAGTCCATATCCAAGGGCTACGCCTCCTTCGACTATCACCCCATCGGCTTCCGCCCGTCGAAACTTGTGAAACTCGACATCCTGCTCAACGGCGAGCCTGTGGACGCCCTCTCCACGCTGACGCACGTCGACAACTCGGTGTACTTCGGCCGCCGCATGTGCGAAAAGCTGAAGGAACTGTTGCCCCGCCAGCAGTTCGACATCGCCATACAGGCTGCCATCGGAGCCAAAATCATAGCACGCGAAACCGTGAAGCAGGTGCGCAAGGACGTAACCGCCAAGTGCTACGGCGGCGACATCAGCCGTAAGCGCAAACTCCTCGAAAAACAGAAGCGAGGCAAAAAGCGTATGAAGGAGATTGGCAACGTACAGGTGCCGCAAAAGGCCTTCCTCGCCGTGCTCAAGTTGGATTAACGTGAAGGCCGCATGTCTTGGGGCAGGGTGGGGCAGAAGGCAGTAGCCACTCCTTATTATATTATATACAGCCGCCCCAAGGCCTGGCGTCGCGCACTGGCATTCTTAGCAAAACAAGCCATAGACACATAATCACCCATGATTACATACGAAGACGTATCGCTACAGCAGGAGGGACACAGTGTGCTTGAACACGTGAACCTGCGCGTGGAGGAGAACGATTTTATCTATATCACTGGCCGCGTAGGGTCGGGCAAGAGCACGCTGCTCAAGAGCCTGTATGCCGAGTTGCCCATTGAGAGCGGCGAGGCCACGGTGCTGGGCCACAACCTGCGCAAGCTCAAAACGAAGCATCTGCCGGCACTGCGCCGCGAACTGGGCGTGGTGTTCCAGAACTTCCGTCTCATCGACGAGATGACCGTGGAGCAGAACCTGCGCTTTGTGCTTCGTGCCACGGGCTGGAAACGCAAGGCCTGCGATGCCCGCATCGAGGAAGTGCTGCAGGCGGTGGGGCTGCAGGACAAACGTCCCTACTTCCCCCACGAACTCTCGGGCGGCGAGCAGCAGCGTGTGTGCATAGCCCGCGCCCTGCTCAACCACCCCAAGGTGATATTGGCCGACGAGCCCACAGGCAACCTCGACGCAGAGACCACCGAGAAAATCATGCAGATACTCTTCACCGCACGCGACCAGGGATCCGCCGTGGTGATGGTTACCCACAACCTCAACCTCATCTCCAACCATCCAGGCATTGTGTACCGCTGCGAAAACGGCACCATCAGCGACGTAACGCTGGAATACAACAAAGCCATCGAACTAGACATGCTCGAGCCCGAAGCCCAGTTGGCCGACACGGTAGCCCATGAAACTGCTGCCGAGGAAGTTGCCGCCGCGGCCGAAGCATCGCAGCCCGCTACCGCGTCCGAAACACCCGTTGCCGATGAGGCTTCCATAGCTCCCGAAAGCGAAGCCATCCTCCCCGAGAGTGCCGAAGCGAAGGCTGCCGAATAAACCCCATTGACAAACAAAATATTCCACAAAGCATATACACATGAAGATACTCAAATTCGGCGGTACGTCGGTAGGTTCACCGGCCCGCATGAAGGAGGTTTGCAAACTCATCACCGACGGCGAACAGAAAGTGGTGGTGCTCTCGGCCATGTCGGGCACAACCAACTCGCTGGTTGAAATTGCCGACTACATCAAGAAGGGCAACCCCGAGGCTGCCAACAACGTGGTCAACAAGTTGCGCCGACTCTACAGCGCCCACCTCGTGGAACTCTTCAGCACGGGCAAGATGCTCGACGAAACGCGCAAGCTCGTCAACGGCATTTTCATGCACATTCACGACCTGGCCATGGGTGCCTACACCGAATCCGTAGAGAAGGAAATCCTGGCGCAGGGCGAACTGATAAGCACCAACATGGTGACCAACTACCTCAAGGAGTGTGGCATCAAGGTTTACCTCATTCCTGCCCTCGACTTCATGCGTACCGATGCCAACGCTGAGCCCGACCTGCCCTTCATCAAGCAGGCGCTCAACAACATCCTCACCGAGCACGCTGGTTACGACATCTACATCACGCAGGGCTTCATCTGTCGCAACCACTTGGGCGAAATCGACAACCTGCAACGTGGCGGCTCCGACTACACGGCCTGCCTCATCGGTGCTGCACGCCGTGCTGAGGAAATCCAGATATGGACCGACATCGACGGCATGCACAACAACGACCCCCGCTTTGTTGACGGCACCACCCCCGTGCGCCAGCTCAACTTTGAGGAAGCTGCCGAACTGGCTTACTTCGGTGCCAAAATCCTGCACCCCACGTGCATCCAGCCGGCTCGCTATGCCGGTGTGCCCGTGCGCTTGCTCAACACCATGGAGCCCAGCGCTCCAGGCACGCTCATCAACAACGAGATGCAGTGGGGCACCATCAAGGCCGTAGCCGCCAAGGACAACATTACCGCCATCAAGATAGTATCCTCGCGCATGCTCCTTGCCACAGGCTTTCTGCGCAAGGTGTTCGAAATCTTCGAGCAGCACCGCACGCCTATCGATATGGTCACCACCAGCGAGGTGGGTGTGTCGCTCAGTATCGACAACACCAGTCACCTGGCCGACATCGTCGAGGACCTCAAGAAGTATGGCACCGTAGAGGTTGACGAAAACATGTGCATCATTTGCGTCGTGGGCGACTTGGCCTGGGGCAACATAGGCTTTGAGTCGAAGGTGGCCGAGGCGCTGGCTGCCATCCCCGTGCGTATGATCAGTTACGGAGGCAGCAACCACAACATATCCTTCCTTGTCAGGGAGCAGGACAAGAAGGCTGCCCTCTGCGAACTCAGCCACAAACTCTTTGCATAGCCCTTACAAACCACACCGGCAGGTGCGCCCGCTCACAGTACGACGGCGCACCTGCTGTTTCTTGCATCCCCACCCCGGGCTGCGGCCCGCGGCCCTTTCCTACAATACCAACACAACATACTGACATGACTGCATTCCCCGTCAAGGAGTTTGCCACGCTGCGCACTCCTTTTTATTATTATGACCTCGCCCTGCTGCGCGAAACTCTCGACACCATACAGGCCTGCCTGGCCGAACACCCCAACTACCACGTGCACTATGCCGTAAAGGCCAATGCCAACCCCCGCATCCTGCAAACCATTGCCCAAGCCGGCTTGGGTGCCGACTGCGTTTCGGGCGGCGAAGTGCTGGCTGCGCGTGCCGCAGGCATTCCTGCCAGCCGCATCGTCTACGCCGGCGTGGGCAAGACCGATGAGGAAATCAACGCCGCCCTCGACGAAGGCATCTTCTGCTTCAACGTGGAGAGCCTGCCCGAGCTCGAGGTGATCAACGAAATGGCTGCCCGCAAGCAGGTGGTGGCACGCGTGGCTTTCCGTGTCAACCCCAACGTCGATGCCCACACGCATGAAAAAATCACCACGGGACTGGAGGAAAACAAATTCGGCATCGACATGACCGACCTCGTGGACGCCATACGCCAGGCCGAGGCCATGCCCCACGTCGCCTTCGAAGGCATGCACTTCCACATTGGCAGCCAGATACGCGACCTCGTGGTCTACGAGCACCTTTGCACCCGCATCAACGAGTTGCAGGATATGTTGCAGCAGCACGGTCTGCAGCCGCGCCACATCAATGTGGGCGGCGGCCTGGGTGTAGACTACGACGCACCCGATGCCGAACCTATTCCGCCCTTCAGCGCCTACTTCAGCCTCTTTGCGCGCTGCCTCCAGTTGCGTGAGGGCCAGGAGTTGCATTTCGAGCTCGGCCGCTCCGTGGTAGCGCAGTGCGGCACGCTCATCGCACGCACCACATTTGTAAAGTGTGGCCACGCCCGCCGTTTTGTCATTGTCGATGCCGGCTTCACCGACCTCATACGCCCCGCCATGTACGGCGCGCACCACTTCACGCAGAATCTCTCGGCAGCTTCTGACGCAGCCACCGAAACCTACGACGTGGTAGGTCCTATCTGCGAGAGCAGCGACGTGTTCAGTCGCGACGAAGTGCTCCCCCTTACCCGCCGCGGCGACCTCATCGCCTTCCGTTCGGCTGGAGCCTATGGCGAGGTGATGGCCTCCACCTACAACTGCCGCAGGTTGCCCGAGGCACATTTCTCAGAAAATTAACTTGTAAATTGCATTTTTACAAATGTGAAGTGCGTGGTTTGCAAGGATTTTTCTATTTTTGTTGCCGTGAAACAAATGCATGTAGTCGGTGCCGGGTGAAAAACACGCTGCGCTACATGCTCCTCCCTCCTTTCTGAAATCCTTTTACACGATGTCCTATACATATTGCCGCCACATCGCATTAGCCACCGTGCTCTCCTTTCTCTTCGCTTGTCCGCAGCAGGCCTCGGCCCGCAAAAAGGACAAAACCAACGGTAAGGGCATGGCCGCTTACAATGCTACCGAACCCGACCAACTGGCTGCCAAGGCCCGCGACGAACGCCGCATGGTGCACGCTTCGGCATTCTTCATGCCCACCTCGAACGCACGCATCAACTCTCGCTACCGTGAGGGTATCGACGTGTCGCATTACCAGGGCAGCATCAATTGGGACGAAGTAGTGCGCGGCACGCAGATTTCCTACGTCTACCTCAAGGCTACCGAGGGCGCATCGCTCGTCGACGACACCTACCGCCGCAACCTCGCCGAGGCACGGCGCGTGGGGCTGAGCGTAGGCAGTTACCACTTCTACCGTCCTAACATCAACTGGCAGGAGCAGTTTGCCAACCTCACCTCTGTGGTCAAACGCGAAGACCAAGACCTCGTGCCCATCATCGACATCGAGCACCGCGGCTCCGTCAGCAGTGAAGCCTTCATTCGCGACCTTAAAGCCTTTGTAGCCAAGGTCACCGAGTACTACGGCAAGAAACCCCTGCTCTACACCTACCACAACTTTTACAACCGCTACCTCTTAGGTGAGTTCAGCGACTACCACTTCATGATAGCCCGCTACCGCAGCGACTCTCCCATACTCGACGACGGCAAGGACTACATCATGTGGCAGTACACGTCCACCGGATCCATTCCCGGCATCAAGGGCAACGTGGACCGTAGCAAAATCATGGGCGAGTATTCCCTTTATCAGGTCATGCTCTGACAGCCCCGTCCACCACGCATCACCCTAACCACAGCGCATCCGCAGTGCCACCCCTTGGCGTTGCGGATGCGCTGTGTTGATAAACAGCTCGCAAAAAAAAAGTCCGCAACTCTTACAAGCTGCCGTCCTAATTGCCTCATTCTGTTAATAATTCGTACTTTTGCAGCGTTACATCCTTTTTGAGGATTTTTTAAGACAATCAAAACTTATTCGTTCTAATCATTTATGTAATATGAGTAATTCCCTATTTAAGAAGCAGGACTATGTGTTTCTGTCTGTCGTGTTCATTGTATTCTACTTTATCAACAGTCTGTATATGCAGGTTCACGATGATGTAACGTACACGTTCTTCAACGGAGCGCGTAATGTGAGTTGGACGGACGCCATCGTGGCTAATGCGTACGACTACCTGCATGTCAATGGTCGCTTCATTGTGCACACGTTTGTAAGATGGATGTGCGGTGGACATCGCGTGCATTTCTATGCTTTGGGCTGTGCCTTCAGTTTATGCCTGTTGCTGGCCTCGTCGCTGGCCATCATCCGGCGTAAGGTGCAGACTGCTGGATGCGATAAGTACATTCTGCTGACCCTGCTCTGCGTGCTTACGCCGCAGTTCAACATGACGTTTATGGGCAACATGGCAGAAGTTGTCAATTACCTGTGGACAGGAGCGCTGGTCATGGCCTTCATGCTTGCTCTCGACGTGGCCAAGGATAAGAAGCACATGGGGCATGCGGCAACGGCTGTTTTATTTGTGACTGGCATCGTGATAGGTTCGTTGCAGGAGAGTTTCTCCATCGGTTTGGCTGGTGCCACATTCCTTTTACTGCTGTTCCGTAAGGACTATCGCGTACCTGCATTCTACATCCCCGCCATTGGCTTTTGGATAGGCACGTGCATAGGTGTGTTTGCTCCTTCCAATTTCCTTCGTTTCAAGAGTTCAACGCCTGGCGATGCAGACGGTTTTGTTGTGGCTATGGTCAAGCGTTCACTAAAAGTCGTGCTGTTGTCGTGGCTGCCTATGATGCTGCTGCTTGTTGCCTTGTTGAAGCGCAAGAGCCAGTTAGTACGCGACAATCTGCTTTATCTTGCTTCTGCCGGTATCAGCATTTTGTTCACGTGCGTAGTGGCCTTTACAGCGCGCCACCAACTTACTTTCCCTGTTCTGCTTGGCATTTTGGCCGTAGTAGTTTTGGCTTTTGCTTATAGGGGGGGGGTATTTGCTCAAAACTTATAGCAAATACATCAGCGTCGTATTAGGCGTTTTACTCCTTGTTTCTTCGGGTTTCGTCTACTATTACCGAAGCCTATTGTTTGAGGGATATAACGATTACATCAGTCAGGCTCGCAAGGCAGACCATTCCTATATCTCATTCCATAAATTCTATCACGCAGAAACCGAAGTTGTGGGTCAATCCCTCTTGTGTGACTTTGCACTCCAACCCTGCGCTACGGCCAAACATCCGAATGTGTGCAAAGTTGTCTCCAAGTATGTGTCCGAAGACAATGATGAAGCCAAGGTTTCTGTGATTTTGCCCGACTCTTTACCTACACTCGAAGCGTATTGTATTCCGGCTCACGAGGTTGGTCCCAGCGTTTACAACAACCCGACGTGGCATTATTACATAGTAAAGGTAAAGCCCACGGAAATGCATAAGCAAGTACACTTGCATTATGCAGCCAAGAGCACAACGGCCAAGGTTGAGAAACTGTTTGGCCTGACCCCGTCATCTGCGTCAATACCTCTTGCTGAAGTTTATCCAAGCATCCAATCTGAAGACTACGTTTATGCTATCATCTACGAAACCGATGTCAACAATGTGCATTGGGTGATAGATGAAGTGAAACTGGGTGATTAAACTATCAAGAAAAAGAGAGACGCTATGAAAAAGGTATCGATATTAGTGCCGTGCTATAACGAGGAGCAGAGCTTGCCGTTGTTATATCCCGAATTGCAGTCGCTCATGCAGTCGCAGCCTGGTTACGAATGGGAGGTGTTGTATGTGAACGATGGCAGCAAAGACAACACGTTGCAGATTATCAAGTCGCAGCGTGCCAACGACAAGCATATGAACTATGTGAACCTGTCGCGCAACTTTGGCAAGGAGAACGCCATGCTGGCTGGATTTGACTATGTGACGGGCGACTGCGTGGTGATTATGGATGCCGACCTGCAGGATCCACCCTCCTTAATACCCGAGATGTTGCGATATTGGGAAGAGGGATATAAGGATGTATATGCCAAGCGTGCCAATCGTGGCAAGGAAAGTTGGCTCCGCAAGAAGTTCTCCCTGCTGTTCTATAGAATACTGGACCATACCACACGCTTTGACGTTTTACAGAATGTGGGCGATTTCCGACTGCTCGACCGCCAATGCATTCATGCACTGACCAAGCTGCGTGAGAGCGAAAGATACACGAAAGGTCTTTTCTGTTGGATAGGTTATAGCAAGAAAGAAATCATTTTCGACAGAGGTGATCGTGTGGCAGGCGAGAGTAATTGGAATTTCAGTAGTCTGTTCAACTTGGCTATTGAAGGTATTACTTCGTTTACAACAGCCCCCCTGCGTTTTGCTTCAGTGTTTGGCTTTGTTGTGGCTTTCATAGCATTCTGCTTTATGGTGTTCTACGGTGTCAAGACCTTGGTGTTTGGCGATGAGGCTCGCGGTTTTACCACCTTGATTGTGGTCACCCTGTTTATGGGTGGAGTGCAGTTGCTCACCATCGGCATATTGGGTGAATATATAGGCCGCATCTTCAACGAGACCAAGAAGCGCCCCACCTATCTGGCATCGGAGTATAATGATGAGGAAGTAATGTAAAATGCTTTGTCACCACGGGTTGCGAAACAAGTGCCAAACTGTAAGTTTCCGTACGTGGACAGGCTGAACATCGGGAGGCTGTGTCGTAAAAATAGAATTACGGCACAGTCTCCTTCGGCTTGTTACGTTCGGCCTTTGCCATGTTATCCTATTCTTCGCTTTGCTCTGATTTCTGGCTAATTGTGGAGTAATGCTATTCGCAGGAGGTGGAGTGTGGCGCGATGGTGGCGAATTGGGGAATATTGCTTTTGTATTTCAATGATTTAGACTCGTATCTGTCACACGTTTGGCTCTTTCGAGAAGGCGTAATCCCGTTGCAAGAACGCTTGTTGTTCGTTGTCCTCGGACGAGGACAACGTTGCACTCGGCCGAGGACAATGTTGCACTTGGGTGAGGACAACGTTGTCCTTGGGCGAGGACAACGAACAAGGCGGCTTTTCGTAATGAGAAGATAGGTTGCCATCACGGTTTCGCGCCTTGCTGAAAGGGAGAGTGGGCATGGAGGCGAAGCAACCAATATGGGAGGGGAGCGGTTTACGCGGCGACAAAGAATGGGGACGAAGCAAGTATGTGGTGTGAGGGGAGTGCTGGAAATGATAAGCGGCTTGAAAGGGTGCGGGGGAATGCAGCGTACTCGTTCTTTGGGTTAGACATCCTACAACAGCATGCGTGGCTCTATCCTGAACGGACGGAGCCACGCATGTTGTGATGGATGGGGGAGGGGCGGTGGGCTTGATAGCATTCCATGTACCCCTGATAGCGTTGTAGATATGGCCGCTATGCCATGAAGTGAAGGAAAGCTTCAGCCTGGCGGTGCAGTTCTGCTGTTTGTGCTTCGGTGAGGAGTAGGCGGCCTTCTGTCCACGCTTCCTTGCAAAGAACGATGCCCGTTTGCGGTGTAGTCATAACGTGGGCATGGATGAAGGGGAGGGAGAGAAGTTCGGTTAGTTTTTCACGACACTTGGCCGTGGCAGATGCACCGCCCGCGCCGCTCAGTGCCACCTTCTTGTCATTGATGGCCAAGGGTGTTTGACGGTCGCCTGGCACGAGGGGGCGCGACAGCCAGTCGATGAGGTTCTTGAGGTGCGCAGGGTAACTGTAATTGTACTCGGGCGTGAAAATCCATAGCGCATCGGCCTCGGCCACCTTGGCGCGGACGCGCTGCACGGAGTCGGGGGCAGGAAACTCCACGTCCTGATTCATGAAAGGGAGGTCGGCGTAGTCAAGGTACTCCACTTGTGCGCGGTTGGCCAGATGTTGCTCGGCGAGCAGGGCAAGCTGCTTGTTGAACGACTCCTTGCGCAGGGAGCCGATGATAAACAAAATCTTCTTCATAAGCTATGAGTATTTAAGCCCAAAGTTCAAACAGACACATGGGGTGAGCTGTGCGGAAGGTTCGGGATGAGATGGCATCTACACATCTTTGAGACACCAGAGCATGCACTGCGGGACTCTGAAGGGCTATGTTATTCCAATTCGACCACGGTGATGCCAGCACCGCCAAACTGCACGTGTTCGTCGTGATAGGAACGTATGCCGGGTGTGCTGGCCAGGTAGTCGCGCACCAACTGTCGCAGGGCGCCCGTGCCCGTGCCATGCAGAATTTTCACAGTGCCTTGGCCAAACTGTATGGCATCGTCGATGTAGTAGGCCAAGGCGCGCAGAGCCTCGTCGGCACGCATGCCGCGGAGGTCGGTTTGCGGACTGAAGCGCAACTGCTTTTCGCGCATCTCGGCCGTGGATGCTGGATTAACGAGGTGGAGCGCTGCAGGCCCCGATGGGGTGGTTGAGGGAGCGTCGGTGACTTCGAGACGCGAGAGGGGCACGTGCGTGTGCATCATGCCGAACAAGACTTTGGCCTGTTTGCCCTGAATGGCTTGTACGCGACCTGTGGTGGTTTGCCCCTTGAGGCGGACGAACGAGCCTACGAGTACGGGTTGGGTAGAGGAGGGTGGAGCGGCCTGCTGTGTGGCTGCGGGTGTGGCTGTTGTGGGTGCGGACCCATTGTTGCGCCGTTCGGCTGACTGGCGGCGGCGCTCTTGGCGTCGCTGAATTTTGGCCATGCGGCGGGCAATGTTCTCCTCTTCGGTGTCGACGTCGGGGACAGTTTGTGTAAAGTCGGCCAGTTCGCGGCGTGCCTCAAGCGTTTTCTCCTTTTCGGCCTGTGCCTCCTTGATGAGGCGTATGGTGTTTTCAATCTTGGCATTGGCAGCCGCCACCAGTTCTTCGGCTTGGCTTTTGGCCTCGGTGAGAATGCGTTTGCGCTCTTCGCGTAGCCCAGCCAGTTCGGCTGCATAGTGTTGCAGGTCGTGGTCGAGTTGCTGCCTGCTTTGCTGCAAGGAGTGTTTTTCCTTTTCAACGAGCATCTTGTCGCGCATGATGTCCTGCAGGTAGCGGTCGCTCATCACGTAGTCTTTGCCCACAAGGCGTGTGGCGTATTGTATGACCTCGTCTGGCAGACCGCTTTTGCGCGCTATCTCGATGGCAAACGAACTGCCGGGGTGGCCTATGCGCAACTGGTAGAGCGGCTGCATCTGTTCGCGGTCGTAGAGCATGGCGCCGCTCTCGGTGGCATCGTGCTGCTGGGCGTAGTTTTTGAGGTTCTGGTAGTGGGTGGTGATGATGCCGTGCGTGCCGTTGCGCACAAAGGTGTGCAGCATGCCCTCGGCCAGTGCACCACCCATCTGCGGCTCCGTGCCGCGCCCGAATTCATCGATGAGTACCAAGCTGCCGCGGCGCGCCTTTTTCAGCATTTGCGACATGCCGAGTAGGTGCGAGGAGTAGGTGGAAAGTTCGTTTTCAAGACTCTGCTCGTCGCCGATGTCGATGAACATGCTGTGAAAGATGCCAGGCTTGGAGCCCTCGCCGGCAGGTACGGGCATGCCGCATTGCAGCATGTATTGCAGCAGCGCCACCGTTTTGAGGCAAACGGATTTGCCGCCTGCATTGGGACCAGAAATTAGCAGAATGCGTTTGTTGGCTGGCATCCTGACTTGCAGGGGAATCATGTGTTTGCCGTGGCGTGCCAGCGACTGTTCGAGGAGCGGGTGTCGGGCCTCCTCCCATGCTATGCGGGGAGAGGCTGCCACCTCGGGCACGATGGCCCTTTGGCTAAGGGCAAATTGATGGAGGGCGCGAAGGAAATCGACATGCGCCAAGAACTTGAGCGAGTGCGACATGGCCTGCATGTGTGGGCGTATGGAAGCCGTGAGTTCCTGCAGGATGCGTATGACCTCGCGCTTTTCGGCGGCTTTCAGTTCGCGGATGCGGTTGTTGGCCTCGACCACGGCCGCTGGCTCAATGAAGACGGTGCGGCCCGAGGCACTCTCGTCGTGCACAATGCCCTGAAATTTCTTTTTGAGCGAAGGGGCTACGGGTATGACCAAACGGCCGTCGCGCATGGTGGGAGCCACGTCGCGTGCAATGAAGCCCTCCTGCTGCGCCTCAGCCAGAATGTTGCGCAGGCTGTGCGAAATGCTGCGCATGGTTTGTTCCAACTGGCGGCGCGTCTGTTGCAGCTCGGGCGAAGCGCTGTCCTTCACCTTTCCGTATTTGTCGAGAATACTCTCGATGAGTCTTACTACTTCGGGGAACACGTCCACCTGTTCGGCCATGGCGGCCAATGCGGGATAGCGGTAGTCTGCCGCAGGCGTGGCAGCGGCTGTGGTGTCGTCGTCAGCCCCTTCAATTTGCTCGTCGTCGTCATCGTTAGGTGTATCCCAGACAGGCGCGTCGTCGTCTCCACAACTTTGCATGAATGCCTGCGTGTAGGCATGGATGGTGTGCAGGGAGCGTTTCAGCAGAAAGAGGTCCTGCTCCTCCATGTAGGTGCCTTCGGGGCGGGCACGCAGCAAGGCTTCGCGCACATCGAAGAAGTCGCACTCAGGCTCTTCGTCAGCCTCGTCCACGTAACGCACGTATTCGCTGTAGATGGTCAGCGCCTGCCGCACGTCATCCACCCGCGACATGAAGCGCAACTGGCGCTCCACCCACTCGGTGCCAAGCGACGAAAGGCAACGCCCCTTAAGCATGGTGCGTATCTCCGTGAAGCCGATCTTCTGTTCAAAATTTTGGGGATAGATCATAATTCTTGTAGTAAGCAGGCGCAAAAGTAAGAAAAATTTGTTTTACTTTTGCTCCGTGCTTGTAGATGCATGCCTGCATGGGCCGTGTGGTGGCCTCATGCGCCTTTTATGCCCTTCTTACGTCATAAAAGGAAGTCTGAGTGAAGGGTGTGCTTCATTTCCCAGCACAAACAAGTAGTAACCAAGAATTTATATCATGCAAGATTCTATCACGGTGCGCGACCGCCACTTCCGTATCTCCATTCCCGATGAGCAGATAGCGCAGCGCGTGAACGCAGTGGCTGCAGCCATCAGCAAAGACCTTGAAGGCGAGAGACCCCTGTTCCTGGCCGTATTGAACGGTTCGTTTGTTTTTGCCGCCGACCTGCTGCGCGGCATCACCATTCCTTGCGAAATATCCTTTGTGCGGTTGGCCTCCTACGAGGGGACTACGTCGACGGGTAAGGTGCGCGAACTCATTGGCTTGAACGAGAACATTGAGGGGCGCACCATTGTGGTGGTGGAGGACATTATTGACTCAGGCCTCACGATGAAGGAAATGCTGAACATGCTGCAGGCGCACAAGCCCAAGGACATACGCATAGCCTCGCTGTTGGTGAAGCCCGGTAACCTGAAGGTGGCGCTCGACATACCCTACTGCTGCTTTGAGATACCCAACGATTTCATTGTGGGCTACGGCTTGGACTATGACGGCGAGGGACGTAACTTGCCGCATATTTACACTGTGACAGACTGATAGACAAACGAACCTGATAAACCGCTATACATATATGAAGAACCTTGTAATCTTTGGTGCTCCGGGCTCTGGTAAAGGCACGCAGAGCGATTTGCTTGTGGCCAAATACGGCTTCAAACACATTTCGACCGGCGACGTGCTGCGAGGCGAAATCAAGAAAGGCTCGGAACTCGGGCAAACCGCCAAGTCGTACATTGACAAAGGACAACTCATTCCCGACAGCCTGATGATTGACATACTGGCTGCTACCTACGATGCCCTTTGCCCCTGCGAAGGCGTTATCTTCGACGGTTTCCCGCGCACCATTCCGCAGGCCGAGGCCTTGAAAAGCATGTTAGCCGAGCGCCACACGCAGGTGGCTGGTATGCTGGAACTGCAAGTGCCCAATGACATGCTTATGGAACGCCTCATCAACCGGGGCAAAACCTCAGGACGTGCGGACGACAACGAGGAAACCATACGCAAGCGCCTCACGGTGTATGAGGACCAGACGAAGCCTCTCATTGCGTGGTATGAAAAGGAAGGCCTGCGTCATGCGGTGAAAGGCTATGGTGCCTTGGAAGAAATTAACGCCGCGCTTTGCGAGGTCATCGACTCCTTATAATAATGTGTGGGCACGGGCTGGCTTTGGCCAAATGCCCTATGCATTATTTCATCTCACCAATCAGTATGTGACGGACTGGCGGGAACAGGCCACGTTGCCTCATGTCCCTGCCAGTCTGCCATTTGATGTTTACACCATTCACCTTGAGCCCTGTGCCGGGCCTATTTCTACCACTTGATTATGCCAGAATCCAATTTCGTAGACTATGTGAAAATATTTTGCCGCTCCGGAAAGGGCGGGCGTGGCTCCATACACTTGCACAGGGCCAAATACCAACCCAATGGTGGACCCGATGGCGGCGATGGTGGCAGAGGTGGCAATGTGTATTTGCGCGGCAACCACAATTACTGGACGCTGCTGCATCTGCGGTATGAGAAACACGTGTTCGCCGGGCATGGCGGTAACGGTTCGAAATGCTGCTCGCACGGCAGCGACGGCGAGGACCGCTACATTGATGTGCCTCCCGGCACCGTGGCCTACAATGCTGAAACGGGCAAGTACCTGTGCGACGTGGAACGCGACGGCCAGGTGGTCATGCTGCTCAAGGGAGGACGCGGCGGACTGGGCAACTGGCAGTTTCGCACCTCCACCAATCAGGCACCGCGCTATGCCCAGCCTGGCGAGCCGATGCAGGAGATGATGGTGATATTGGAACTGAAACTGCTGGCGGACGTAGGCCTTGTGGGCTTTCCCAATGCCGGCAAGTCTACGTTGGTGTCGGCCTTGTCGTCGGCCCGTCCCAAGATAGCCAACTATCCCTTTACCACCATGGAGCCCAGCTTGGGCGTAGTGCCCTATCGCGAGGGTAAGTCGTTTGTGATGGCCGACATTCCCGGCATCATCGAGGGCGCAGCCGAGGGGCGCGGGCTGGGACTGCGCTTTCTGCGCCACATTGAGCGTAACTCCCTTCTCCTCTTCATGGTGCCCGGCGACACCGACCATATTGCCAAGGAATACCGCATCCTGTTGGGCGAACTGGAAAAGTTCAACCCCGGCATGCTCGACAAGCACCGCATTCTGGCTGTGACGAAATGCGACCTCCTTGACGACGAACTCATTGACATGCTCAGGGCCGAACTGCCCGACGACCTCCCCGTGTGCTTCATCAGTGCCGTAACGGGGCAAGGCATTGAGCAACTTAAGGACATGCTGTGGGAGGAACTGAACAGCGAAAGCAACAAGCTGCAGTCAGTGAGCGAGGGTGGCTCCATTGTGCACCGCGACCGCGAAGCCCTTACCATTGCTAGCGACTTTGCCGATTGGGAGCCCGACTACGACTTGGATGAAGCCGATGACGACAGCGAAGAACTTGACGTGTACGACATCGAAGACCTCGAGGATTAGTTGCCTTTATGGAATTTGGCATGACCGTGTGACAAGCATCATTTGCCATCGCTGTTGCCGAAGAGTTGGTCATCATCATGCTTGCCACGGGCTATGTGCTCATTCAGGGGCGTCACAGCATGGAAATATGGGCTGCCTTGTTCCTGGCCTTCACATTTCATCAACTGATACACATCTTGCAGGGCGTTATGCTGCGCGGTTATGTGCCCGGACTGTGCACTGCGCTACTCCTGTTGCCCTATTCATACCTTTGCGTAAAAAGCATTGCGCTTGCCCTGCACGGAGTAGAACTCATGCTATGGGCATTCCTCGGCATTCTCTTCATGGTTCTCAATTTGAGGTTTGCCCACTGGATTGGAAAACTCTGCCATCAACGTACTTAAATAAAGGCTTATGCAAACATTGCTTCGCTATCCCTGGCCTGCCGAAGGGGTTACGGCATTCTCTACCACACGTCACGCACCTTGGCCCGTGGACGACGAACAACGGGGCAGAATGGGGCATTACGCAAGCTTCAACGTGACGCACTACTGTGGCGATGACCCCTTGCATGTGTCGCAATGCCGCAAGTGGTTAGCCCAGGAACTGCGAATAGCCGAAGAACGCATCTTGCTGCCGCGGCAAACGCACAGTGCCCACGTGCTGGCTGTGGACAAGGCCTTGCTTGCATGCAGCCCCGAGGAACGTGTAGCCGCCCTCGACGGCGTGGACGCACTCCTCACAGATGTAGAGGGTGTGTGCATCGGCATCTCCACAGCCGACTGCGTGCCCGTGCTCCTCTACGATGCTTGGCATCATGCCTGTGCGGCCGTGCATGCCGGGTGGCGCGGATTGGTGCAGCACATCCTACGGCATGCTGTGGCGTGCATGCAGCAAACCTATGACAGCGACCCTCGGCACATGCAAGCACTGGTTGGGCCGTGCATCGGCGTCGAAGCCTACGAGGTGGGCGAAGAGGTGGTGCAGGCTTTCCAGCAAGCAGGTTTCCCCACTCATCTGTTGCGTCGTGACTATCCCGCCTCGCAGGCCTATACATCTGCCCCAGGTGGTCAGCGCGCGCTTGCTCCCCACATCGACCTTGTGGCGGCCGCCAGTTGGGAGTTGGAAGAATGCCACATTCCCCTCGAACGCATCATGGTCACGGGGCTGTGCACCTATCACGAGTATCACGATTTCTTTTCAGCCCGTCGCCTGGGCATTCATTCAGGTCGCATCTACACAGGCATCATGCTTTAGAGTCTTGTGGTCAATTATGCCTCCAATAGACGTTTCATGTAAGTCCTGTTTGTAAAAAACGAGTCCTGTTCATGTCCGAACCGGAATATTATATTACTTTTGCACAGCCAACGAGAAAACATTTCGCTCTTTCTCGTTCATTATACGGGGCGTAGCGCAGTCCGGTTAGCGCACCTGCTTTGGGAGCAGGGGGTCGTGGGTTCGAATCCCGTCGCCCCGACAAAACAAACAAGCGGTTGATGTGGAGCATGATGAATGTGAAGCAACCGCTTGTTTTTTGTTAGAATAGTGTCGTGGCTAATCAAACCACGGCTTGCTTCTTCTACACATCCACAACACCCACAGCATGAATAAAAGAGCGTATGCACAGGCCAACAAGGATTGGCTCGCCAATAAAGCGCAGGAGGAAGGCGTGATGCCGCTTTCGAATGGCATATATTATAAGGTGTTGGCCCAAGGCAAGGCCGACGGCAAACATCCCGCGCCCCGCAGCATCATCACGGCACATTATACGGGCCGCACCATCGACGGCAAACAGTTTGACACCAGCCGCGGCGGCGCCCCTCTGGCCATTCGCCTCTGCGACCTCATCGAAGGCTGGATAATCGCCATGCAGCAAATGTGTGTGGGTGATAAATGGGAAGTCTACATTCCCGCAGAGAGGGGCTACGGCAAGTTGTCGCAACCAGGCATTCCCGGAGGTTCCACCCTTATTTTCGAGATAGAACTGCTCAGCATAGCTTAGCCATTCCATTCAGATAGCAATGCTTGCTATCAGCCAGCCTTTCCGTGCCGCTGATAGCAAGCATATATGTTTAACCCACGGCGTCAAAAATCTCTTTCTGTGTGCCTACAATATTACGCCTCGCCCTGTGGCGAACTCATCCTGGCCTCTATGGGCTCCGCCTTATGCCTTTGTGATTGGCACGATCGCCCTTGTGCCGAGCACCACCTGCGCCGCATCATCAAGCAGGTGCATGCCGATTTCCACGTAGCCACCTCCGCCGTGCTGGAACTGACGAAAAGGTAGCTCGATGACTATTTCGCCGGCCGTCGCGCGGCATTCAGCATTCCGCTGCACCCCGTGGGCACAGACTTTCAGCAGCGGGTGTGGAGTGCCCTGCGTTCTATACCCTATGGCGAAACGCGCAGCTACAAGCATATCGCTCAGAGCATAGGTTGTCAGCAAGGTGTGCGTGCCGTGGCGCAGGCCATGGGGGCCAACGGCCTCTGCATCCTCATTCCTTGCCATCGCGTCGTAGGTAGCAACGGCTCCCTAACAGGCTTCACGGGAGGGTTGGACAAGAAAGCGTATTTGCTGCAAATGGAGCAGAGCTCGAGTGCTATCCAGTCTGGCATCCTTGTGCAGCGGGGGTAGTATCGGCTGCTCTTCAGTCTATGATCCGATAGACTTCACCCAATTATATGGAATAGCGCCACCATATAATATGTAATAGAGGTGGGGGATGTAGTTGTTGAACACTCAGTCATTATTTCAGCCTCAAATGTCATACTTCGCCTTCAGCCTGTCGTAGCACATACCCGTTACGTAGAGGTAGAGGGTGAGGAAGGCTTTGATGTGGGCGTCGAGTTGCGCTTCGGTCAGCAGGTAGGAGGCGTGGGCGCCGTTGCCGTCGCTTGTGTTGCGGTTGAGGCGGATGATGTTCAGATAGTTTGAGAGTTCCATACTTCTCCAAAGAGAGTTATTGGTGTCCGGTAAACTTGTATGAGCGCCCCCAGAAAAGACGGGTGCTCGGTAAACGCATTGAAGGCGTTGCCTCCGACGGGATGCCGTGGAAGAAA
>SFEP01000026.1 GCA_004557185.1 Bacteroidales bacterium | reverse complement strand
AATGCTTCGCTGTACTTCTGATTTTTACGACTCATTTAGTAAGTTGTTTGGGTTATTAATGGATACTAAATGTGTCTACCTATATCAGTATAAGACAGAGGACAGGGGGCGGCCGGGGGTGAGGGATTGGTGAGAAAAGTGGGAGGGGAGCGGGATGTGTCTTAGTATATGAGAGTTGAGGCGTCTACTTTTGCCGTGTCACGTGAACAGAAAGAACGATTCACAAGGCCGACGCAGGCGCCGCGTGTCGTGCCGCATTCTAAAAGAAACACCATGAGAAATAATGTCAATCTGGGCATGGCTAATCACAATCCGCTCAATATTCGTTACCATGCCGCCAATCACTGGCTTGGCCTGGATGCCAAGTGTCCACAGGTGAAAGGCTTCTGCCGCTTTCATGCCGATGTGTATGGCTACCGTGCCGCCATCAAACTCGTTGTGAACTACATGCAGCGTTACGGTCTGACCACGCCGCGTGCCATCATCAGCCGCTGGGCGCCACCCTCTGAGAACAACACGGCGCTCTATGTGGCAGCGGTGTGTGGCCGTGCCCGTCTGAAGCCCGATGTACCTATCAACGCCAAGGGCGCTGAGGTGGCGGCGCTTGTGAGTGCCATGGCCCGGCAGGAAACGGGCATGCACATCACGCCCGAAGCCTTGCAGGAACTGCGCCAAAGGTTTGGCGTGTAATCAATCAGTTGTCAAATCCACCTTTATTCTATTACCATGCTTGACAGAAAAACCTATGCCTCAGGAAGCCGGCGCTGGATGGCGCGCCGCGAGCTGGCCGTTTATTTTTTTCCTAACATCACGCCCATGGCAGCCGTCAACCGTTTGCGCCGCTGGATACTCTCTGACCCACGTTTGCTCCGCGACCTTGTGAGGGCGGGCTACCAGAAACGGCAACGTGTCTTCACGCCGCAGGTCATGCGGGTGTTCCGTCGCTACTTTAGTTAATGCGGTCGGCCGCCTTGGTTCGTTTGGCCGCCTTATTCACTGTTCCGTTGCTACTTTAGTTGATGCGGTCTATGCCCCTTATGCGCAGAACGCCGGAAAGCCACCTCCGCTTGTTGTGGAGGCATGCTTTCCGGCGTTTACCGTGTGAGTGATTGTGTAGTGTTAGCGTGCTTCGTAGGCAGCGAGGATGCGGTCGGCCGTTTGCTGCATTTGCTCGGGTGTGAGTTGCAGTTTGGCACGGCGGAAGTCCATGTCGCCTTCGCTCTGCAGGGGTACGAGGTGAATGTGAGCGTGGTTCACTTCGAGTCCGAGCACGGCCATGCCCACCTTTCGGCAGGGGAAAGCTGTGCGCAGCGCTTTTGCCACCTTTTTGGCGAAGACGACCATGTCGGCGAGGTCGTTGTCGTCGAGGTCGAAGAAGTAGTCCACCTCCTGCTTGGGCACAACCAGCGTGTGGCCCTGTGCCAGCGGGTTGATGTCGAGAAAGGCGTAGAACTTGTCGTTCTCGGCACATTTGTAGGAGGGGATTTCGCCGGCTATGATGCGTGAGAAAATCGTCATGGTTTGCTTGTTTTTTAAGGGTAGGTAGGGCGTGTAGCCCCTCGTGTCGTGTCAGTCCACGCTGATGTTGAGGATTTCGAGTTTGATGACGCCCTGCGGAATCTTCACGTCGACCACGTCGCCCACTTTGTGTCCGAGCAGTCCTTGTGCGATGGGTGTGGTGGATGAGATTTTTCCTTCACGCAGATTAGCCTCGCTCTCGCTGACGATGGTGTATTTCATCTTCATGCCGTTGGCTGCGTTTTTCATTTCCACGGTCGAGAGAATCTGCACCACGTCGGCTCGCAGCTTCGAGGCGTCGATGATTTTGGCTTCGGCAATAGTGGCTTTCAGGTTGTTGATTTTCATTTCGAGCATAGCCTGAGCCTCTTTGGCTGCGTCATACTCACTGTTTTCTGAGAGGTCGCCTTTGTCGCGAGCCTCCGCAATCGCTGCGGAAGCTGCGGGGCGCTCCACTGACTCCATGTGTCGGAGTTGGGCCACCATTTTGTCGTAGCCCTCTTGGGTCATGTAAGCCATTTCTTCTGTTTTGTTGTTATGGGTTAAGGGGTAAGTTGTCGGTGTTGTCACGCTGACCACGCAGTTGTGCGTCCCGCTCGCCGTGGCTGGCAGAGCGGAAACGTAGGGCGGCACGGGGAGGCCGCGGTGCGCAGGTGCAGTGTGCTTTTCCTTAGTAAGGATAAAAAAAACCGAAAGAACTCCTGCACGGCGGGTGCGGCGGAATCCTTTCAAATTCACCTTAATAACTATTTTCGTGGCAAAGATAAGGCTTTATTCCTTATGGGCAAAACTTTTGTGCCAAACTTTCGGTTTTTGTGCCGCGGTATGCGACGTGGCCTGTGGCTGCAGCCTGTAGGGCCTAATTTTCACGTTTTTGACACGCACTATCACGAGAGAGGGGCTGTGTAATTCGTTTTTTTTTTGGAAATTTGCGCATCTAATCCCTTATCATGTATTTCATGCGACGTATTCTTTTCACCCTCGCACTGGCCTTTGCGGCGCTCACCACGCTGACGTCGTTCACCACAGGGCAGCACCAGCAGCCCAAGCGTTATGCCCTCTACGGCGTGGCCTTCTACAACCTTGAAAACCTTTTCGACACCCTGCACGATGCAGGCAAGAATGACTACGAGTATCTGCCCGACGGCAGGAACAAGTGGGGCAAAATGAAGTATGAAGCCAAGCTCCACAACATGGCCCGCGTGCTCTCCGAGCTCTGCACCGACAAACTGCCGCAGGGACCCGCCGTGATAGGCGTGAGCGAGCTCGAGAACCACCTGGCTTTGGAGGACCTTCTCCATCAGCCCTCGCTCGCAGGCCGCGGGCTGAAGTATGTCGACGTAGCCGGCCCCGACCGTCGCGGTGTGGAGTGCGCCTTCATCTACAACCCCCGCTTCTTCCAGATGGAGCGCTACATGCACGTGCCTTACTACTACGCTCCCAGCGGAAGGGTTGACGACCCGCTGGTGGGCTTCTACACCGACGAGCAAGGCGAAGTGCAGGCCTACACCGACCTCAAGGGCGACACCACCCACATCACCCGCGGCTTCCTGGTGATGCAGGGCCTGCTGGCCGGCGAACGCATGTTCTTCATCGTGAACCACTGGCCCTCACGCGCCGCCGGCAGCGAAGCACGCGAAAGGGCGGGCTACCAAGTGCGGATGCTCAAGGACGCCCTCATGGCCAGCCACCCCGAGGCCAAGGTGATGATTATGGGCGACATGAACGATGACCCCGCCGACAAGAGCATGACCACAGCCCTCGGCTGCAAGCCCCAGGCCGACAAGGTGAAGAAGGCAACCGACCTCTTCAACCCCTGGCACGAAACACTCTACAAACGCGGGCAAGGCACCCTGCTCTACCAAGGCAAGTGGAACCTCTTCGACCAAATCGTGTTCAGCGGCAACCTGCTGGGCACTGACCGCACGAGCCTCAAGTTCTACAAGCACGAAATCTTCATGCGCGACTACCTCTTTCAGCAAGAAGGTAAATACAAAGGCTCGCCGCTGCGCACCCATGCCGGAGGCGTATGGCTCAACGGCTACTCCGACCACCTGCCCACCTACGTCTATTTAATAAAGGAGGTGCGCTGAAAGTCCACCCCACCCTGCAACCCTGCACATTGTCAAAACCAAAGAGGGTGTGTCAAAATGCCAATTTTGACGCGCACTCAAAGGTGCGTCAGCATGGCTAAGATGCAAGGCGCTGAGGCTGAGGGCGCAGAGAGTGTACTCAAGTACATGACCAAGCCCGAATGCCGATAGCAACGAAGCAGATTGGCCATTCTTGCACACCGTCATCTTTATAACGCTTTATGGCACAGAAACCCAGCATACCCAAAGGCACACGCGACTTCGGCCCGCTCGAAATGGCGCGCCGCAACTACATCTTCAACACCATACGCCAAGTCTACGCCCTCTACGGCTTCCGCCAAATCGAAACGCCAGCCATGGAGAACCTCTCCACACTCATGGGCAAGTATGGCGAGGAGGGCGACAAACTCCTCTTCAAAATCCTCAATTCGGGCGACTTCCGCCACGGCGTCACAGCGGCCGACTACGAGGCCCTGCAGCCCGCCCAACTCGCAGCCCGCTACTGCGACAAAGGCTTGCGTTACGACCTCACCGTGCCCTTTGCCCGCTACGTGGTGCAGCATCGCGACGAACTGCAGATGCCCTTCAAGCGCTACCAGATACAGCCCGTGTGGCGCGCCGACCGTCCGCAGAAAGGGCGCTACCGCGAGTTCTACCAGTGCGACGCCGACGTCGTAGGCTCCGATTCCCTGCTCAACGAGGTAGAACTCATGCAGATTGTCGACGAAGTGTTCACCCGCCTCGGCATTCGAGTGTGCATCAAAATCAACAACCGCAAAATCCTCAGCGGCATCGCCGAAGTGATAGGCGCGGCCGACAAGATAGTCGACATCACCGTGGCCATCGACAAGCTCGACAAAATAGGGCTTGACAAGGTGAACGACGAACTCCGCGCCACAGGGCTCAACGAGGCCGCCATCGAGCGTCTGCAGCCCATCATCAACCTCCAGGGCACGAATGCCGAAAAGCTCGACGTGATGCGCCAGGCCCTCGCCGGCAGCGAGGTGGGGCTGAAAGGCATCGACGAGGTAGCCTTCGTGCTCGACGCCCTCGCCGGCAGCGGGCTGCGCAACGCCATCGACCTCGACCTCACGCTGGCTCGCGGCCTCAACTACTACACAGGCTGCATCTTCGAGGTCAAAGCCCTCGACGTGCAGATAGGCTCCATCACAGGCGGCGGCCGCTACGACAACCTCACGGGCATCTTCGGCATGCCCGGGCTGAGCGGCGTGGGCATCTCCTTCGGCGCCGACCGCATCTACGACGTACTCGACCAGCTCAACCTCTACCCCGAGGCCGCGGCAGGTGGTTCGCAGGTGCTCTTCATCAACTTCGGGCCCGCCGAGGCCGCCTGCTGCCTGCGTCTGGCCGCCCAGGTGCGCCGCGCCGGCATCAGCGCCGAGGTCTACCCCGACAGCGTGAAGATGAAGAAGCAAATGCAGTATGCCAACGCCACCCACGTGCAGCACGTAGCCCTGGTGGGCGAGGAGGAAATGAAGCAAGGCCTCGTGACGCTCAAAAACATGACCACAGGCCAGCAGCAGCAGCTCACCCCCGAGGAACTCGTGGCCGCCTTGCAGCAGGCATAAGCCCACACAAGCACAGCCCGCGCATAGGCCGCTCCATGCCCCGCCTCTCTGCCACACTCATCCATCCCCACATTGCTTACCCCTACATTTCCCACCGCATGAACGATACCACTCAGTATGAGGAAAACCCGCGCTTCGAGGAGGTGAACAAAATGTACACCCTGCGCGAAGCCATCGACGAGGCCAAGCGCTGCCTCAACTGCCGCGTGCCCCAGTGCCGCAAGGGCTGCCCCATCGAGAACAACATACCCGACTTCATTCACCAGCTCTCGATGGGCAACATGGGGCAGGCTCTCAGCGTGCTCAACGAGCGCACCAACCTGCCCGCCATCTGCGGCCGCGTCTGCCCCCACGAAAACCAGTGCGAGGGCCACTGCGTGCTGGGTAAAAAGGGCAAACCCGTGCGCGTGGGCAAGTTGGAGAGTTTCCTCGCCCAGTTCGACGCCGACATGCACCTCACGCACGAACGCATCCCCTCGAAGGACCGTGGCCGCGTGGCCGTCATCGGCAGCGGCCCGGCGGGGCTCACCGTGGCCGGCGACCTGGCACGCCAGGGCTTCAACGTCGTCATCTTCGAAGGGCAGGAAGAGGCCGGCGGCGTACTCATGTATGGCATACCCGAATACCGCTTGCCCAAGGCCGTGGTGCGCAAGGAAATTGAGCGCATCGAGCAGCTCGGCGTACGCTTTGTGCACAACTGCCTCGTGGGCTCGCCCGAGAGCGGCGTAACCGTCGACTCCCTCTTTGCCGACGGCTTCGACGCCATCTTCATGGGCACAGGCACCGCCCTGCCCCGCCAGCTCAAGCTGCCCGGCGCCACCCTGAAGCGCGTCACGCAGAGCACCGACTTTCTGCACAACGTGAACGCCTGGATTGAGGGCGCCCTGCCCCGCGAAATGGTGCCCCTGCGCGACGGTGAACACGTAGCCGTCATCGGCGGCGGCAACGTGGCCATGGACGCCGCCCGCACCGCCCGCCGCCTCGGCGCCGACGTCACCGTCATCTACCGCCGCACGCAGGCCGAAATGACCGCCATACAGAGCGAATACGACGAAGCCGTGAAGGAGGGCGTACACTTCATGTGGCAGAGCGAGTCGCAAGCGTTCATCGGCAACGAGCGCGGCCGTGTCTGCGCCATCCGCCTTGCCACCCCCGAGGGCGAGCGCACCGTACCCTTCGACCGCGTTTTCCTGGCCATAGGCTCCCGTCCCGCCTCGCGCATCGTGAGCACCACCACAGGCATCGAAGTCGACGAAAAAGGCTACGTCAAAGTGGGCGAGCGCCCCTACGGCATGACCACCCGTCGCGGCGTCTTTGCCGGCGGCGACGTGGTGCACCGACCCCAAACCGTGGTGTTGGCCATGAAGGCCGCCAAGGACGTAGCCGTAGGCATTGCGCAATACGTCGACGCCATCAAGCTCCTCGAAGCCTGCGGCGAATAGGGCTGGGAGGTCCGGTCCGCAGCATAGGGCCGCAGCGCCGAAAGGTGCATGGCGCGCACATGTTTTACCATCCCGCTCAAGCGGGCCGCCGTGGGAAAAACCTACCCCGCCGTGGAAGAAACTTACCCCGCCGTGGAAGAAACTTACCCCGCCGTGGGAACTTTCTTCCACGGCATCCTTTTTTTCCCGGCCCGCACCCCGCTTTTACGGCCCGCCGCCCCGCTGAAAATAGATGCTACGTAAAAAAGTTTACGTACGACGTGAGTTTTTTTACGTACGACGTGATATTTTTTACGTAGCATCTCGTTTTTCCTGTCCCGCCGGAGTCCGCCGGAGTCCGATGCTGTGAAGAACGAACTTGACGTCGTGGGGGGGCTTCATGCGGTGCGGGTTTATTGGCAAGGCTTCTGTGTCGGGGGGCGTGGCGGGGTGGTTGTAGCGTACGAACGCTCACGAGGCGGGGGCTTCGTGAGCGTTCGTTGATGTGGGTGATGGGGTGTGGGGCAGTGGGGCGCGTCAGTGTGTGGGCGGGGTGAGCACGTTCTCGTTGGTTTGGAGGTAGTGCAGGGCGCGCTTCACTATGTCGTTTTCGCGGTTGATGAACTGGAGGTACTCGCTGCGGTCCCACAGGTTGTAGATGATGAGCGACTTGAGCAGGAAGCGGAGCATGGGCTCGGTGGCTGCTCGCTCGGCATCGTCCTTGGGTGTCACTTTCTTGTCGGCTGCTTGCTTGATGACGTTGGCCACGAGTTCGTCGGGCACGGTGTAGTCGGCTTCGAAGGCTTCGAAGTTGGCGTAGCGGCGGTGTAGCTGCTTGCGGTTGGCGTCGGTGTAGCGCAGGCAGAGGTCGTTGATGATGTTGTGGCGACGTATGGCGGCCAGGTAGGGGGTGACGCGGGTGGTGTCGAGGGGCACGAAGATGTCGGGCATGATGCCTCCGCCGCCGTAGACGGTGCGACCCAGCTGCAGGGTGTGGTAGACCTGCGTGCTGTCGAGGTGTACGCTGTCGATGGAGCAGAGTTCGCCGTGGTTGAAGCGTGTGAGGAGGTCTTTGTCGTACTCGTCTTTCTTACCCTTTTCGTAGGGCTTTTGTATGCAGCGGCCCGAGGGGGTGTAGTAGTGGGCTACGGTGAGGCGCATCATGCTGCCGTCGGGGAGGTCGATGGGGCGCTGCACAAGTCCCTTGCCGAAGGAGCGGCGGCCTATGATGGCTGCGCGGTCGTTGTCCTGCAGGGCGCCTGCCACGATTTCGGCTGCTGAGGCTGAGTATTCGTTGACGAGCACTACGATGCGGCCTTGGCTGGCCATGGGGCCGGCGTGGCGCACGCGCATGTGGCTCACGTCCTGTCGGCGGCCTTTGGTGCTGACGATGTCGGAGTAGAAGGGGAGGAAAAGTGAGGCTACGTCCTGCGCGGCCATGAGGTAGCCGCCGCCGTTGTCGGTGAGGTCGAGTATGAGGTCGGTCATGCCCTGCTCTTGCAGTTTGGCCAGGTGTTCCTTGCATTCGTCGCCTGAGGTTTGGCCGAAGCTTTCGAGGTGCATGTAGCCTATGCCTGGGGCTATCATGTAGGAGGCGTCGAGGGTGTAGACGGGAATTTTGTCGCGCGTGACTTTGAAGCGCAGGGGCTCGTTGACGCCGCGGCGCACCACGCGGAGGTCGGCCAGGGAGCCTTTGGGTCCGCGCAGGTGGTGCATGATGCTGTCGCGTTCCATTTTTACGCCGGCTATGTTGATGCCGTTGACTTGGATGATGCGGTCGCCCTCGTGCAGGCCTGCCTTTTCGCAGGGTCCCTTGGGTATGACCTTGAGCACGATGAGGGTGTCGTCGACCATGTTGAACTGCACGCCGATGCCCTCGAAGTTGCCCTCGAGGGGCTCGGTGAGGCGCTTGGTTTCCTTGGCGTTGGTGTAGGAGGAGTGGGGGTCGAGTTTGTCGAGCATGCCTGTGATGGCGTTTTCGGTCAGTTTGGCTTGATCGACGGAGTCGACGTAGAGTGAGAGTATGGCTACTTGGGCCATGTTGAGCTTGCGCAGCTGGTCGACGTCGATGTCGTCGGCGGGCTGCTGTGCGTGGGCTGTGAGGGCTGCGAAGGCACACAGCCACAGTAGGATTTTCTTCATAAAAAACGTGGGAAGGTGGAAAAATCAGACGGAGGGTGAGGAGCGGCGCGGCGGGGCGTGCGGCTACTTGTGGGGGAGAAATTCGCTCACGTCCTTGCCGAAGGCTATGAGTTCGCGCACGACGCTCGACGAGATGGCTGCGTATTGTGGTTCGGTGAAGAGGAGTATGGTTTCGATGTCGCCGAGGTGGTGGTTCATGGCGGCGATGTCGCGCTCGTATTCAAAGTCCTTGACCGAGCGCAGGCCACGCAGAATGAAGCGTGCGCCGATGCTGTGGGCAAAGTCGACGGTGAGGCCGTCGTAGCCCACGACGCTGACGCGGGGCTCGTCGGCATAGAGGTTGGCTATGACCTGCACGCGCTGGGCGGGCGGCAGCAGGGAGCGTTTGCTCTCGTTGAGGCCGACGCCGATGACGATGTGGTCGAACATGGGGAGGCCTCGGCGCACGAGGGAGTCGTGGCCTATGGTGAAGGGGTCGAACGAACCGGGGAAGAGCGCCACACGGCGGGGCGCCTGGGGTGAGGATGCTTGTGTCATGGTGCGTCCATATAAATATATAAGGAATGTGCGGGGGTCAGGCTTCGGCTTCGGCGGGGTCTTCTTCGACCACGAGGTTGTCGATGATGAATTCTTGCCGTTCCATGGTGTTCTTGCCCATGTAGTATTCGAGCAGACTGCTGACGTTGTCGCTCTTGTGCAGGCTGACGGGCTCGAGGCGCATTTCGGGGCCGATGAAGTGCTTGAACTCGTCGGGTGAGATTTCACCCAAGCCTTTGAAGCGGGTGATTTCGGGGTCGGGCCCGAGTTTCTCGATGGCTGCGAGCCGTTCGTCGTCGGTGTAGCAGTAAATGGTTTCAAACTCTTGGCGGTCGCTCTGCTGCGTTTTGCGCAGAATGGCGGCTCCTGCGGCGTCGGCGGCCAGTGAGGGGGTGGCTGGGGTGGCTGCGCGGGTGCGTTTCTTCTTGTTGCGAACGCGGAAGAGGGGTGTTTGCAGTATGTAGACGTGTCCCTTCTTGATGAGGTCGGGGAAGAATTGCAGGAAGAAGGTGATCATGAGCAGGCGTATGTGCATGCCGTCGACGTCGGCGTCGGTGGCTACGATGACCTTGTTGTAGCGCAGGTCGTCGAGGCCGTCTTCTATGTTGAGTGCTGCCTGCAGGAGGTTGAACTCTTCGTTTTGGTAGACTACGTTCTTGGCCATGCCGAAGCAGTTGAGAGGCTTGCCGCGCAGGCTGAAGACGGCTTGGGTGTTGACGTTGCGGCTCTTGGTGATGGAGCCGCTGGCTGAGTCGCCCTCGGTGATGAAGATGGAACTCTCGAAACGGGGGTCCTCCTGCACCTCGCCGTCGTCTTTGCGTCGGTTTTTGGGCGGCAGGTCGTTGAGGTGGTAGCGGCAGTCGCGCAACTTGCGGTTGTGCAGGTTGGCTTTTTTGGCTCGCTCGCGTGCCAGCTTGGTGACGCCGGCTATGGCTTTGCGCTCTTTTTCGCTTTCGTCAATCTTTTGCTTGATGACTTCGGCTACGTCGGGGTTGCGGTGTAGGTAGTTGTCGAGGTTTTCCTTGATGAAATCGCCCACGAACTTGTTGACGCTCACGCCGGAGAGGGGGAAGGGCTGGCCGTGCATGTCCTTGTCGGGGGCCATGGTGAGGGAGCCGAGCTTGATTTTGGTCTGGCTCTCGAAGAGGGGCTCGATGACGCGTATGGCGATGGCGCCGACGAGTCCGTTGCGCACGTCTTGCACGTCGTAGCTTTTGCCGTAGAACTCCTTGATGGTGCGTGCCAGGTGCTCCTTGAAGGCGCTCTGGTGTGTGCCGCCCTGGGTGGTGTGCTGACCATTGACGAAGGAGTAGTATTCCTCGCCATACTGGCCTGTGTGGGTGAAGGCGATGTCGATGCCCTCGCCCTTGAGGTGGATGATGGGGTAGAGTCCGCTGACGGTCATGTTGTCGTTGAGGAGGTCCTCCAACCCGTTGCGCGAGAGTATGCGGCGGCCGTTGTAGTAGATG
The DNA here is from genome assembly GCA_004557185.1 of Bacteroidales bacterium. Lineage (GTDB taxonomy): Bacteria > Bacteroidota > Bacteroidia > Bacteroidales > Bacteroidaceae > Alloprevotella. The sequence goes on along the minus strand of SFEP01000026.1, from coordinate 18,382 downwards.
GCGAGGCCGGTGTTGAGGTAGGTGTAGTTGCGCAGCATGTTTTCTACAAACTCTGAGCGGAACCTGTAGTTGCTGAAGAGTTTGGCGTCGGGCTCGAAGAAGATGTAGGTGCCGTTCTCCTCGTGCGTGTCGCCCTCGGTGTCGCTGGTGAGGCGTCCCTGCTCGAACACGGCCTGACGGTAACGGCCGTCGCGCACACTGCGGGCTGTGAAGCGTGAGGAGAGGGCGTTGACGGCCTTGAGGCCCACGCCGTTCATGCCGACGGAGGCGGTGAAGACGGCGGTGTCGTATTTGCCGCCTGTGTTGAGCTTCGACACGGCCTCCACGAGCTTGCCCAGGGGGATGCCACGGCCGTAGTCGCGCACTTCGGCCCGGAGGTCGTCGGTGATGTCGACTTCGATGCGCTTGCCGTAACCCTCGTTGAACTCGTCGATGCTGTTGTCGATGCTTTCCTTGAGGAGCACGTAGATGCCGTCTTCGGCATGCGAACCGTCGCCCAGGCGGCCGATGTACATGCCGGGACGGGTGCGAATGTGCTCGGTATCTTCGAGGTGTCGGATTTTGCTTTCGTCGTACACCACGTCGGTGTGTGGCTGCGTGGGGGTGGCTTCGTTTTCCATGGCGCTGGTGTGGGTGGGTGAGGTTAGAGGGTGGGTGAGGTGTGGATGAGGCTGTGGGGACGTGGAGCCGTCAGTCGATGGACTGGTGGTAGCAGCGGCGGCGCTTGTGCTGCTCGGTGCGGAAGTATTGCCACTGGTTCTGCACCTTGTCGTTGAGCTCGAGCTCGGGGTTGCTCTCGGCATACTCGAAGCCGAGGCGCTGGTAGACGGGGATGAGCTGCGTGAAGAGCAGGGCGTTGACTCCCTTGCCCTGGTAGTCGGGACGCACGGCCACGAGCAGGAGGTCGAGCACCTTGGGACGCTTCCAGAAGAGGGAGCGCAGCAGGTGGAACCATCCCCACGGAAGGAGTTTGCCCTTGGCTCGCTGCAGGGCTTGCGAGAGCGAGGGCATGCTGATGCCTACGGCCACCATTTCGCCTTCGCTGTTTTCGACGACGCTCACCATGTCGAGGTCGAGCACGGGCAGATACATCCTGACGTACTGGTCAATCTGCCGCTCGGTCATTTCGCTGTAGTTGAAGAGGGGGGCGTAGGCTTGGTTGATGAGGCGGAACATTTGGTGCGCCACGCCTTTCTTCATTATCTCCCACTTGCTCTTGAGGTGGCGTATGCGCAGCCCATGCTTTTGCTGCACGATGGAGGCGATGCGCAGGTGGCGTTCGGGTATGGTGTCGGGGATGTAGATTTTCATTTCGACCCAATCGGCCGACTTCTGCATGCCGAGGCGCTCCATGTGCTCGGGGTAGTAGGGATAGTTGTAGATGGTGGACATGGTGGAGAGCTGGTCGAAGCCCTCGACGAGCATGCCCTCGGCGTCCATGTCGGTGAAGCCGAGCGGCCCCTCGATGGTGTCCATGCCGCGCTCCTTGCCCCAGGCCTTGACGACGCTGATGAGGGCGCTGCTCACCTCGATGTCGTCGATGAAGTCAATCCAGCCGAAGCGCACGATGCGTTTGCCCCACTTCTCGTTGGCGCGGCGGTTGATGATGGCGGCCACGCGGCCCACCGTCTGGCCGTCGCGCAGGGCGAGGAAGTAGTCGGCTTCGCAAAAGTCGAACGCGGCGTTGCGCTTGCTCGACAGCGTGCCCAGCATGTCGTCGTAGAGGTCGGGCACGGAGTAGGGGTTGTCTTTATAAAACTCGTAGTTGAAGCGGATGAAGCGCTTCAGCATTTTCTTGTCGGTAACTTTACGTATTTCTATCGCCATAGCAAGTCGTCTAAGTGCGGCACCGTAGGCCCTGAAGCGAGGGCCGGCGGCTGCTCCAAGCCCCGTGAGGAACGAAGGAGCGGCTGCACTTGGTTAGTCTGCAAAATTACGATTTTTCCGCGGTAAGCCCGCTTCGATGTATATAATTGTAGGGAGGTTAGGCAAAAACAAGGCGAAAGCTGGCCGAGAAACGGCAAGAATGCGTACCTTTGCAGCGATAACAGAAAAGAGGACGGATTTGGCTGCTTGCAACCTCTCAAAAACAATGCTAAAACACAGGCCAAGGGGCACGCTTGCCCAGCCTGGGCAATGAAACCTGCAATCCGCAACCCTCCGCCTGTTTCCGCTTTGCGAAAGCAGGTGTTTTTTTTAACCTTACATTTTTCAAAAACAAAAACTGTATGAAACATTACCTTTTCACCAGTGAATCGGTTTCGGAGGGACATCCCGACAAAGTGGCCGACCAAATTTCAGATGCCATTCTCGATGAGTTTCTGGCCCACGACCCACAGTCGAAGGTGGCGTGCGAAACACTCGTCACCACAGGCCAGGTGGTGCTGGCCGGCGAGGTAAAGTCGGAAGCCTATATCGACTTGCAGAGCGCCGCACGCCGCACCATTGCCCGCATTGGCTACACCGAGGCCGCCTACAAGTTTGAGGCCGAAAGCTGCGGCGTGTTCAGCGCCATTCACGAGCAGAGCGCCGACATCAACCGCGGCGTGGATCGAGGCGGAAGCGACCCCATGGCACAAGGCGCCGGCGACCAAGGCATGATGTTCGGCTACGCTAACAACGAAACCGACACCTACATGCCACTGCCCATTGCTCTGGCCCACGACATCATGTATGTGCTGGCCGAGATACGCCGCGAGGGCAAGCAGATGACCTACCTGCGCCCCGACTCCAAGAGCCAGGTGACGGTGGAGTATGACGAAAACCACCACGCCTGCCGCATCGACACCATCGTGGTGTCTACGCAGCACGACGAGTTCATCACGGCCGCCGAGGCCGGTTCGCAGGAAGAGGCCGATGCCCGCATGCTGGCCCAGATACGACACGACGTGGAACATGTGCTCATGCCGCGCCTCCTGGCCGAAAGGGTACACACCCCCGAGGTGCGCCGCCTCTTTGAGCAGGGCGACATCAAGTATTTCGTCAACCCCACGGGTAAGTTCGTTATCGGCGGGCCGCACGGCGACACGGGGCTCACGGGCCGCAAGATTATTGTGGACACCTATGGCGGCCGCGGAGCACACGGCGGCGGCGCTTTCTCGGGCAAGGACCCCTCGAAGGTCGACCGTTCGGCTGCCTACGCCGCCCGCTACATTGCCAAAAACATGGTGGCCGCCGGCGTGGCCGACGAGATGCTGGTGCAGCTGAGCTATGCCATCGGCGTGGCCGAGCCCATCTCGGTGTATGTAGACACCAACCACCGCAGCCACGTGGCTATGAGCGATGCCGAAATTGCGCAGAAGGTTACCGAACTCTTCGACCTGCGCCCCGCCGCCATTGAGCGCGACCTCAAACTGCGTCAGCCCATTTATGAAGAAACGGCTGCCTACGGACACATGGGCCGCACGCCCCAAACCGTGACGAAGCGCTTCAGCCGTCAGGGGCAGGACGACCTGGAAGTGACCGTCGAACTCTTTACCTGGGAGAAGACCGACCGCGTGGCCGACATTCGCCGCGCCTTCGGCTTGTCGTGAGTCTCAGCCAGCTCCTGCCCCGCCCGCCCCGCCTCACGCGGTGGCCGCACGGCGGGGCAGGAGGCTGCTTTCTGCACGGCGCCCCATCAGCCTCGGCCTCCCGCCGTAGCCGTGCACTCAAAGCCCTTACACACCATGCACATCACCGTCTACGCCGCCTCGAGCGGTCAAATTCCTGAGCCTTACGTACGTGAAGCCGCCGCCTTAGGCCGCCTGCTGGCCACCGAAGGCCACACGCTGGTCAACGGTGCCGGCCGCACCGGCCTGATGGGAGCCTGCACCGACGCCTGCCTCGCTGCGGGAGGCCGCGCCGTGGGCGTCATTCCGCAGTTCATGGTCGAGCAAAACTGGCAGCACAAGGGCATGACGGAGCTTTGCGTCACCCCCGACATGCACAGCCGCAAGGAGCGCATGGCCTCGATGAGCGATGCCTGCATAGCCCTGCCCGGCGGCGTCGGCACGCTCGAAGAGTTGCTCGAAGTCATTACCTGGAAGCAGCTCGGCATTTACCTCAAACCCATCGTCGTGCTCAACGCCGACGGCTACTTCAACCCCCTGCTGCAGCAATTGCAGCGCGCCGTCGACGAGCGTTTCATGCGTCCCGAACATTGGCAGATATGGCGCACCGCCCGCACCGCCGCCGAGGCCCTGCGACTCTGTGCCGAAACACCCTTGTGGGATGCCTCGGTGCGCAAGTTCGCCGCCCTCTGAGCCACCCTCTTCTTCCTTATATATAAATAGGACAACCAAGGTCATGCACCAGTCACCCCTACCCCAGCAGGCCGACACCACGGCCCAGCACACCCCCGCCGCCCCCCTCAGTGCCGCGGTGGCCGACTCGGCGCATGCCCTTCGCCGCGTGCCCCGCCTTGAGGCCGACACCGTGCCGCCCGACCCGCGCCAACTCAAGCCCCTGCCCGCTGCCGAGCCGCTGCACGCCTGGCCCTATGCTGCAGCGTCCGACACCGCCGTGCCCTCCGCCTTTCTGGCCCAGCCCTGCCAGCTCGCCCGTCAGCTCTCAGCCGTGTCAGGTCGTGAAGCACAGCCCACCACCCTGCAGCTCACGGGCATTGAGGGTGAAATCCTGCCCTACCGTTTCCGAAACGACAATGTAGTCACCATCCTGCTCATGGTCAGTTTTTTCTTGGTGGTGTGGATCATCTCTTTGTCGCGCAAATACCTGCAGGGCAGCGTGAGCGACTTTTTCCATGCCCGTCCGCGCCACAACTGGTTTGCCGAGCGCACCGACACCGAGCTGCGCGGCCAAGCCTTCCTTGTGCTGCAAACGTGCTTCGTGCTCAGCATCCTGCTCTTCGACTACACGCAGAACAACTTCAGCGCCGTGTGCGAAGTCGTGTCGCCCTACCAGCTTCTGCTCACCTACACAGCGCTCTGTCTGGGCTATTATTTGTTGAAATTGGCACTCTACGCCTTTGTCAACAGCATCTTCTTCTCCCGCGAGAGCCGCGAGCGCTGGACAGCCTCCTACCTCCTCTGCATCCTCGCGCTGGGCCTCGGCTTCCTCCCCGTGGCGCTGCTCATCGTCTACTTCGACCTCTCCTTCCACCATCTGCTCAACACCACACTGTGCCTGCTGGCCGTGCAAAAGTGCCTGCTGCTCTACAAGTGCTACAGCATATTTTTTACATACAAGTTGGGCTGGGTGCATTTAATTTTGTACTTTTGCACGCTCGAAATCACGCCCTTGCTCGCTTTTGGGCAAGTAGTGATGCACACGCACCGCCTCCTGCTCACCTTGTAAGGCCCTGCAGGCCCTCCCCACACCACCCTTGATGCAGTCCCCGCCCGTGGGGGCTCCCGCCCAAGGCCGCCTTATCGTCATGCGGCCCGTTGAACTGTGAATGCGCCCCCGTGGCCATTGCTTGCACATTAACACAAAGACATGATTAAGAAGATTCTCGTTTCGCAGCCTAAACCCTCGTCCGACAAATCTCCCTACTTCGACATTGCTGAAAAGTATCACGTACAGATTGATTTTCATCCCTTCATCAAAATAGAAGGGCTCTGCGCCCGAGAGTTCCGTCAGCAACGTGTGCAAGTGCTCGACCACACCGCCGTGGTGTTCAATTCACGGCACGCCATCGACTTCTTCTTCACCCTTTGCAAAGAAATGCGCGTAGCCATTCCCGAGGACATGAAATACTTCGCCCTCAGCGAGGCCATCGCACACTACATACAGAAATACGTGCAGTATCGCAAGCGCAAAGTGTTCTACGGCACCACAGGCAAATGGGCCGACCTCGTAGCCGTCATGGCCAAGCACAAGGGCGAAACCTACCTCGTGCCACAGAGCGATGTGCACAGCGATGAAGCCCACCTGCTCATGGAAGCCAAGAAACTCAAACACACCGAGTGCGTGATGTATCGCACCGTGAGCAACGAGCTCGAGAGCCACAACCCCTCCACCTACGACATGCTGGTCGTCTTCACCCCCGCCGGCGTCGAATCGCTGCAAAGCGGATGCCCCGACTTCGAGCAAGGCGACACCAAGCTCGCCTGCTTCGGGCCGGCCACACAGAAGGCCGCCGAGGAAGCCGGACTGCGCTGCGACCTCAGCGCACCCACCGTGGAGGCACGCTCCATGCCGGCAGCCATCGACCTCTACCTGTCGCGCGAGCAGGGCTGACGCCAACAACAGGCAGCCCCCTTACACCTCCCCACAAGCCGCACACAGGGTGGCGGGTGAAGCCTCTCCAGGGCCACCTGCCACCCTGTGTGCCGTTTCGGCCAGCCCACAGCCCACAGCCACCACCATCCCTCACAAGCAGAGCCGCTCCCCACCCGTGTCAGAGCCACCTCCGCCCCCACGCCACATGACCACCGCCGTGAAACCCTATGCATTCCCCAAGGCCGAGCACCTGTGTCTGCGCAACGACATTGAGCAACTCTTCTCGGCCGGCAGCAAGTCCACCACCATCTTCCCCCTTCGCGCCACCTTCCGCCTGGTGCCGTGCGCCGAGAGCCAGCCCGCCGTCAAGGTGCTGCTCAGCGTGAGCAAGCGCCGCCTGCGCCACGCCGTCGACCGCAACCGAGCCAAGCGCCAGCTGCGCGAAGCCTACCGCCTGCACAAGCACCACCTTGTGCCCCACGTGCCCGCCGGCCACCAGCTGCACCTCGCCTTCGTGTGGTTGCGGCCCGCCCCCGTAGCCTCCGCCGCGCTGCACCCCGTGGTGAGCCGCCTGCTGCACCACGTAGCCGAAAAGCTCCACACCCTCACCCCCGAGCCCTCCGTACACACCCCGCAGCCCGAAGCATGAAGAACCTCCTCACACGTCTGCTCATAGCCCCCATACGCTTCTACCGGCAGTATGTGTCGCCCCTCACACCCCCCGCGTGCCGCTTCACCCCCACCTGCTCGCAGTACGCCATCGAAGCGCTGCAAAAGCACGGCCCGCTCAAGGGTCTCTGGCTCGCCCTGCGCCGCCTGCTGCGCTGCCATCCCTGGGGCGGTAGCGGCTACGACCCCGTGCCCTGACACCCCCGCCCAGCATGACGCCCCCCTTCGACTTCCACACCCACCGCCTCGATGCCCCCGCCGGCGCCGCCATCATCAGCATGCCGCGCGAGTGGCTCCTCCGTCCCCACAGCATCGAGCTCCGCCCCGGCTGCCTCTACTCGGCCGGCATACACCCCTGGTGGACCGCCAGCTCCACAGCCGGCCTCATGCTCAGCCAGCTGCCCCAGCTCCTCGCCCTGCCGCAAGTGGTAGCCGTGGGCGAGTGCGGCATCGACCCCCTGCGCGGCGCCAGCCTCGACGAGCAGCAGCAGTTGCTGCACAGCCAGTTGCTGCTCGCCAACCAATTCGGGCTCCCCGTCACGCTCCACGTAGTGCGCCGCTTCGACATCATTCTGCACCTGCACAAACACCTCGCCCCCCACACCACCTGGACCGTGCACGGCTTTCGCGGCGGCGCTCCCCTCGCCCGTCAGCTCACCGCCGCAGGCCTACACCTGAGCTTCGGACCCCAGCGACGCGCCGAGGCATGGCACGCCACCCCACCCCACATGCGCCACGAAGAAACCGACGAAGACCCCGCCAAAAGCATTTGAAGCCCGCACCTGGGCCATTTCTCGCAGAAAAACGCTTACCTTTGCATCACACACAAGCAAAAAACAAACACATCAATACACCATCACAGCTATGAATTTCGTAGAAGAACTCAAATGGCGCGGCATGCTGCACCAGATGATGCCCGGCACCGAGGAACTCCTCGAAAAAGGCATGACCACGGCCTACGTGGGCATCGACCCCACAGCCGACTCCCTGCACATCGGCCACCTCTGCTCCGTCATGATGCTCCGCCACTTCCAGCGGGCAGGCCACAAGCCACTCGCACTCGTAGGCGGCGCCACAGGCATGATAGGCGACCCCTCAGGCAAAAGCGCCGAGCGCAACCTACTCACCGAAGAAGTGCTGCGCCACAACGTGGCCTGCATCAAAAAGCAACTCGCACACTTCCTCGACTTCGAGAGCGACGCCCCTAACGCCGCCGAACTCGTCAACAACTACGACTGGATGAAGAATTTCACCTTCCTCGACTTCGCACGCGAAATCGGCAAGCACATCACCGTCAACTACATGATGGCTAAGGACAGCGTGAAAAAGCGTCTCAACGGCGAAGCCCGCGACGGACTCAGCTTCACCGAGTTCACCTACCAGCTCCTCCAGGGATACGACTTCCTGCACCTCTACGAAACCAAGCACTGCCAGCTCCAAATGGGCGGTTCCGACCAGTGGGGCAACATCACCACAGGCACCGAACTCATACGCCGCAAACTCGGCGCAGAGGCCGAAGCCTACGCCCTCACCTGCCCCCTCATCACCAAAGCCGACGGACGCAAGTTCGGCAAAACAGAGCAGGGCAACGTATGGCTCGACCGACGCTACACCACCCCCTACAAGTTCTACCAGTTCTGGCTCAACGTAGGCGATGAAGAGGCCGAGCGCTACATCAAAATCTTCACCAGCCTCAGCCACGAGGAAATCGACGCCCTCATAGCCGAGCACCGCGCCGACCCCGGACGCCGCACGCTGCAGAAGCGACTCGGCGAAGAAGTGACCTGCATGGTGCACAGCCGCGCCGACTACGAAATGGCACTCGAAGCCACCCAGATACTCTTCGGCAAGGCCACGAAGGAGAGCCTCCTCAAGCTCGATGAAGACACCCTGCTGGCCGTGTTCGAGGGCGTGCCCCACTTCGAGGCCACCCGCGACCAGGTGGTCGGCGCCAAAGCCGTCGACGTGCTGGCCGAAGTCACCCAGTGCTTCGCCTCGAAGGGCGAGATGCGCAAACTCACACAGGGAGGCGGCGTGAGCATCAACAAGGAAAAGCTCCAAGCCTTCGACCAAGTGCTGCAGCCCGACGACCTCATCGACGGCAAATACCTGCTCGTGCAGCGAGGCAAAAAGAACTACTACCTCATCACCGTGAAGTAAGCCCCGCCCGGCCCCCACATCACCACTAAGCAAGGAGAACCCACGCCGCAGAACACCCCTTCTGCCGCGTGGGTTCTCTTTGCCATGCCCCTCCGCATGGCTGTGAACGCAGTAAGGTAGGACGAGATGCTACGTAAAAAATATCACGTCGTACGTAAAAAAAATCACGTCGTACGTAAACTTTTTTACGTAGCATCTATTTTCGACGGGGCGGTGGGCCGTGAAAGCGGGGCGCGGGCCGATAAAAAAAGGATGCCGTGGGAAAAACTTACCACGGCGGGGTAGGTTTCTTCCACGGCGGGGTAAGTTTTTCCCACGGCTTCCCGTTGTGCTCCTCCTGCGCCCTGCCGGGAACAGGTGGCATGGTGAGGAAAGGGCGGGGGTGGGTGAACGAGCGTCAGAGGTTGACCATGGCCTCGTTGATGAGGCGACGCAGGGCCTCGGCGTCGTGGTGGGGCGAGATGAGGAGGGTTTTGCCGTTGAGGGCCACTACGTAGCGGTCGAGGCCGTTGACAATGGCAGTGTAGCCCTCGGGCAGACTGATGAGGTTGTTCTGCGAGGCGTTGAGCAGCACCTTGCCGCGGCCTGTGATGGCGTTGCCGTCGGCATCGTGCGGCAGGTTGTCGCGCAGGCCGCCCCAGCAGCCTATGTCGGCCCAGCCGAAGTCGCACTCCAGCACGGCCACGTTGTGGCATTTCTCGAGAATGAGGAGGTCCATGGAGCGTGGCAGTTCGGAGGGGAAGTAGTTCTTGACGTAGGTGGCCTCTTCGCTGGCCGAGAGGTCGTGCTCACTTATGGTGCGCGCGGCGGCGTAGGGGTCGCCGTCGAGGTGCATGAGCATGAGGCCCATGGTCATGGCTGACCAGATGAAGATGCCCGTGTTCCAGAGGAACTCGCCGCTCTGCATGAACATGCTGGCGTAGTCGGCCTCGGGCTTCTCGCTGAACGACTGCACGCGGTAGGTGCCCTGCTGGCCTGCCTCCTCGCCCATTTGTATGTAGCCGTAGGAGGTGTTGGGCATGGTGGGGCGCACGCCCATGGCCAAGAATTCCTCGTGCGAGGCGGCGTAGTCCATGCCGCGGAGTATGTGTGCCTGGAACTTTTCTTCGTTCTGTATGAGCTGGTCGGCTGGCGAAACGACGACGATGCCCTCGCGGTCCTTCATGAAGACGTGCCAGGTGGCCCACACCACGGCGGGTGCGGTGTTGAGCTGCACGGGCTCGGGCAGGATGTTAGCCTGCGGAAGGTCGGGGAGTTGCTGCTCTACGAGGGGTACGTAGTCGGCAAAGGTGGAGACGATGATATGCTCGCGGGGCACAATCTTTACGAAGCGGTCGTAGGTTTGCTGCAGCAAGGTGCGCCCGCAGCCAAAGAAGTCGATGAACTGCTTGGGCAGTGTCTCGGTGCTTGTGGGCCAGAGGCGGCGCCCTGCGCCGCCGGCCAGAATGATGCAGTAGTGATGCGTGTGGTGTGCCATGACGTGGTTGTTTGGTGTGATGCCGCGGTGCGTGGGCGGCTTAAAACATGGCGTAGGGTGGAGGCTGTGTGCGCGGCACGCGGTGTGGGGCATGGGGTGCTGCACCCTTTACGCACGGCTAATGTAGTAAATAAAGGTATAGGTGTGCGGCTTTATGCACTTAAAAATGATGAAAAAGGGGTGTGCGGCGTTTTTGTCTCCCTAAATGGCTTCTGTTTGCGTGCTATATGCCTATTTTCCTCACAGCTTACGGGCTGCAACCTAAATGCAGCAAGGGCACGCCTCGGCCGTGATGGCGGTGCGTGCCCTTGTGATGGGTTATGCTGAAATGTGCTTGCTGACGCCTGCCTGTGCTGAACAGCGGCACCACGGCAATCAGAATGCGCGGAAGTTGAGACGGAAGGTGAGCATGGGGTAGACGCGGAGGGCATCAGTCACCTTCTTGAAGGTATCGTCGTCGGGGTTCTGCAGTTCGGGCTCGAGTTCGCCGTAATCCGTGTAGAGTTGGGGTTTGCCTTCAAACTGTACGCCGAGTTCGGTGGCGAAGCTGAGGCGGCGCTTGGGCACGCTGCGGCCAAAACCTAAGCCCAGGTAGGGACGGAAACCCTTTATCTTGAAGCCACCTGACACGTTACCATCTTTGTCGGCGGGGATGTTGTAGTCGCCGATGATAACCTTTGCGTCATCCGTTTGCAGCGCGGCCAGGTCTTCGCTATGGCCCGAAATTTTGAGCAGCTTGTTACCTCCGAAGTAAGCACCGGCGGCAATGAAGAAGTTGCACTTGGGAATGGGATAGACATTGAGGATGAAGTGTCCCTGCACGCGCTTGAACTTACCCGTCAGGGTGATTTCATCTGGTTGCCCATTCTGAGGCAGCGAAGATGAATAATCTACGTCGGCATCAAACGAGATATTGGGCATGATGTCGACACCGGCACGCACTTGCAGGAACTTGGTGCAGGGCATGGCCACATCGACCGAGACGCCCGAGGTACCAACACCTACACCGGCGCCGAGGTGGTTGAAGAGGTGTTTGTCCTTTTTCTCCTGTGCCGAAAGGTTGAGCGCGGCACAAAGGCAGAGGCAGAGGGTGAGCAGTTTTTTCATGGCGAAAAAAATGATTTGGTGTTAGATAATAAATGTCTGTGTGGCTGCCCTGCTTGGCTCGAACAAGGGGCCGCAGGCATAGCTCGCTTGCAAAGATGCGTATTATTTTTATAAAAAGGCTAAGATAATTAGTGTTTTTATACGCCATGCGTTAAATTTTTGTTGCCACGACAAATGTAGGTGATCAAATTTGTCAGGAACGTACGTTTTGGGAATGGGTGGAATGCTCCGCCCCGCAGGCTGCCTGCACTGCTGGCTGTGGTGCTACGAACGCAGTGCGCCCCCGTCACGAATGGCGGGGGCGCAGTGTAAAGAGGAATGTGATGATGTGTGCGGCGATTAGCGGATGACTTTGCGTCCGTTGATAATCTGCACGCCCTTGACGGGAGCCGTGAGGCGGCGGCCATCGATGCTGTAGATGACAGCGGCCTTGCCCTGGGCGGCGGCTTCAATGCTGCTGATGCCCGTGGCGCCTTCGAGGCTGTAGTCGGTAACGTTCTTCACGCCCGGCATGCTGAAGTAGGTATCCAGGTTGCCGTAAACCCATACGTCCTTGCCTTGCAGCGAGGGGTTGTCCACGAGGTTGAGGGCGGCGCGGGGCTCGGTGTTGGTGCTGAGCTGCACGGGAACGAAGAGTTCTTCGGAGCCAATCACGATGTTGCTGGCTAAGGCCTTTTCATCGCCGGCAGGATAGTTCACGTTGTTGTTGCGCGAACCGAAGATGGTGCCTTTTACCCAAACCTTCTCGGTGAGGTCCTTGTTGATGTAGTACTGCACATCGGCCACGGTGTAGGGCTCGGCAAGCGTGCCCTTACCCTCGATGACGAAGAGCTTGTAGCTGGCACGCGATGCGAGGTAGGTGGCCGTTTCAGCCGTTTCGACGGTGATGGTGGTGACACCCTTGCCCACGATGGTTACCTTGCCTTCGGAGTCGACGGTGGCCACAGCGTTGTTGGAGGAGGTGAAGGTGCGTGCACCGTCGGTGAGGGTGGTGAGGGCGTTGCCCGCGAAGTCCTCGCCGGGGAGTACGGCTACTTCATCCTGCGCCCATTTCGTATCGGCGCTGATGAGGTTGGTCTCCATGCTGATGTCGGCGGCGCTGATGGGATAGAGCTGTGCCTGATCCTCGTAGTAGGCCACGAAACCGCTCACGGTGTAGGGCTTTTTGACATCAATAACCACATCGCCCATGACGCTGAAGTTGTCGCGCAGAATGATTTCGTTGTCGCTGTCGTCGATGAGGGTGTAGTTGATGCTGCCAGCCTCGGGCGACTTGAAGTTGACGCTCTTGAGGGTGACGTAGCGCGACTGGTTCGCGAAGCTGGCGTCGTTCTTCAGAGTGGCAATGGTGGTTTCCTTCTTGCTGATTTCGCCGTCCTTGCCCGAAACCGTTACGGCCTCGTAGTTGGGGTCGGTGATTTCGACGAGATGGTTGTAGAGCACAAGGTTACCGCTGAGCTTGCCGCTGAGCACGTCGCCTGCGCTGTAGGAGGGAGCCACGTTGGTGTAGATGAGGGCGGAGGCTTCATTCTGCTGCAGGTAGATGCTGTAGTTGCTGCCGCGCTGACCGACGCCGGCCACTACCACGTTGTTGAGGTTGAGCACGAAGGGAGTAGCGGCGGTGGTGGCAGCACCTGCGAGTTCGCTGAGGGAGTTGTAGGTGGTCACCTCGGGCTCGGGCTCGGGGGTGTCGGTCTTGCCGCGTACGGCGAAGTCCTTCACTTCATAAGTACCAGCAATTTCGGCGGTCGAGGTGTAGACAAAGGCCACCTGGATTTGCTTGCCGTCGTAGGCAGCGAGGTCGGCCGTGCCTTCGACGAAGGTCCAGTTGGTGCCAGCAGGCCAAGCAGAGAGGGTGAGGTCGGTCCAGTCGGCAGCGTTGGCCTCCTTCACTTTCACGGAGAGGGCAGCGAGCACGTTTTCCTGGTTTTTGAAGTGGTTGGCAGCCTGCTGCACGCTCAGCTGGCAAGCCGTGGCGTGGCTGAGGTTGATGACGGGCGACACGAGCCAGCTCTCGGCGGCATAGGCAGTATTACTCTTGTAGGCGCTGGCCTTCATGTAGATGCCGTTGTTGTTGTTGTTGTGTGCCCACACGTAGGTGAGGCCTTCAGGGAGGACTTTGTCTTCGATGGTGAAGTTGCCCTGACCTGCAGCAAAGCTCTCGGTGAAGACGTTCTGCAGTTCTTCGGTGGGCTCGTCGCTACCGCCCTGGTCGCCGCCACCCTGCTCGCCGCCACCGGCGGAAGCATCGACGATGGTCACGTTGTCGAAACAAAGCTGGGCGGCCTTATCGGGCTCCGTGCCATTGACGGCCTTGCCTTCCACGGTGAGGGTGAACTCGGCAGCGTCGCCCGTCCAAGTAACGGTGAGTGCGTTCTTATCGACCACGGCTGTTCCCGTAGAGGCAGCGTACTCGGCCAAGCGCTTGGCACCGCTGCTCGAAACCTTGATCACGACTTTCGTCATGTTGCCGTTCGTGCTGCTCAGGGTGAACGTGCCTGTGCTGTAGAGGCGGGCATCATTACTGTTTGCATTCACCACGGGAGCGGTGCCCTTCACCTTGACCAACGACAAGGTGTAGCCGTCCTTCGTGAGCGAGATGTTGTTGTCGGCATCTGTCTGCCAGTCATCAGCGCTTGACCACGACAGCACGACGTCGCCCGCCATGGCGGACAGTGTCATCACAAAGAGTGAGACGAAGAAAAGTAAAGTTCTTTTCATGATAAAAATGTGATTAAATAAATGAGTGTGGATGCCGTGCGACGCTCGCCACGCTCAGGTGGAGCGAGGTGAACCGCGGCGGCTACCTTTGTATTTCAGCGCAAAAATAAGCTTTTAAGTAATGCGAGGCAAACGAATGGCATGAAGAATTTGTAAACAAGGCATTTAAGCCCAATAAAAAAGAAATGCGTGAGACCGGGATGGGGAGGTGCGGTCTCACGCTGGAAAAAAAGAGAGCCTCGCAAGAAAAAAAATAAGAAAAGCGAGGCTCCGGGGGGGAAGGGATGGTTGTTCCACTCCGACTCGAACGGGGACTGAGAGAACCAAAAACTCTAGTGCTAACCATTACACCATGGAACAAACTCAGGAAATGAGGGTGCACTGCGTTTCCGTAATGCGGTGCAAAAATAGGAAGATTTTGTTTTCCAGCCAAAAAGTAGCCAGCTTTTTTGCGGAGGCTCCACACTGCAGCCGGGGCAGGCGGCGTATCTGAGGCGAATTGCTTAATTTTGCCCAACGGGCTCTGCACGGCATCGGCACGAAGCGCCTCACGACGCTTCGGCATGCTCCGCGCCCTTATTCCCTATTTACGCTTTCCCCATGTTTCTGAGCCATCTGCTGCGCCCCTGGCACTGGCTGCGGCGCATACGCCACCGCTGCGGCTACGGCATTCACTCGCCTTTCGCCTTCTCCTTTGTGACGGGAGTGGTGTATGAGGCGTGGCCCTACTATGCCTACGCTCCGCTACGCCGCCGCTGGCCCGTGCTACCGGCAGGCTTGCGGCGCAAGGACGCCCAACTGCTGTTCAGGCTGGCCAACTTTTGTCACCCCTGCGGCCTGCAGTGTCCCGATGCCGAGGGCTTGGAGGCCGCGGTGGCCTACCTGCAGGCTGCTTGCCCGCACGCTGCACTGAGCCTCGCTGCGGAGCCCAACGGGAGCGACATGGTGGTGTGCCTGCAGCCATGGGACGACTGCGCCGCACGCCTCCTGGAGTCACTGCCCACGGGGGGCATGCTCGTGCTGCACCGCATACACGCCACGCAGCGCCGCTCGGCGGCATGGCAACGCTTGCTGCACATGCCGCAGGCCCAGATTGCCTTCGACCTGCGCGACTTCGGCATCATCCTGCATCTGCCACACATGCAGCGGGCTCACTACGTCATCAACTACTTCTGACAAACTGCAAGTTAACGCCTTTTTCCTATGCTCTACACCCGCACTGGCGACGAGGGTTACACCTCGCTGGCCGACGGCACCCGTGTGCCGAAAACGCACGTCCGCATTGAAGCCGTAGGCAGTGCCGACGAACTGAACGCCCACCTGGGCCTGCTGCTGGCAGCCCTGCACGCCTCGGCCGACGAACTGCCAGGCATGCCGCTGGCGGCCGAGGTGACGCTGCTGCACCGCGCCCAGCATCTGCTCTTCGCCCTTGGAGCGGCCTGCGCCGGCGTCACGGCTCCCGCAGGCGCACCACGGCCTGACGACACCGCCGACCTGGAGCACGCCATCGACGCCATAGCCACGGTGACGGGGCGCCTGTTTACGGGTTTCGTGCTGCCCGGCGGACATGCTGCGGCTGCGCAGTGCCACGTGTGCCGAGCCGTGTGCCGACGCATGGAACGCGACATGCTGCGCTGCGGCATGCAGGAGTGGGACGGGGGCGAAGGGATGCTGGCGTACGTGAACCGCCTCAGCGATTTTCTGTATGCTCTTGTGAAAAAAATCAACTTTCTGACCGATAACGAAGAAATTCGCGCCTAAGCGACAGGGATATTTACGATAAAAGTGTATTTTTGCGCACCCTTGTCCCCATGCCGGCCGAAGCAAGGCATCACAAAGCCCCACACTGCCGGCACAAGGGTCACGCGTTAAGCTTATTACAAACTAACACACACGCACTATGTATTGGACACTGGAATTGGCTTCTAAACTGGAAGATGCCCCCTGGCCCGCTACCAAAGACGAACTTATTGACTACGCCATGCGTTCGGGCGCACCCATGGAGGTGGTAGAAAACCTGCAGGAACTGGAAGACGAGGGCGAAATATACGAAACCATTGAGGACGTATGGCCTGACTATCCCACCAAAGAGGACTTCCTCTTCAACGAGGACGAATATTGACCTTCGCCTGAAACTCGCTCCACCATGGCCAAAGAGCACTTGCTCGCTTCGGCCAGGCGGGAAACTGCACTGCATACCCCCTTCACCACGCTCCACTACCACGTCAGCGGGAGAGGCAACACACTGGTTGCCCCTCCCGCTGACGGTATCTATACTATGGGTGTACGGTAAAACTTTCGTGGCCATCCACTGCAAGAAGGCCGGTTGCATGTTGGCCCTCTATGCAGACAGGGCTTATCCTTTCTCAATTCCCCCAGATAAAACACTTAAAAAACTTTTACCTGACACCCGTAGTATAAAAAAAGCCCGTGCACTCACAGCCCAGCCAACGCATGCTTACAGGCACCTCCCGCCCTCAGACGAGACTGGGGAAGGCGCTACACCAGAGGGGCGTGAAATAATGGTACACGCAGGCCGTGGAAAATAGATGCTGCGCAAAGAAACTTGCACTACGTGAAGATTTTCTTCGCGGCAGCTATTTCCGGCGGGGCGGGAGACGGGATAAAGGAGATGCTACGTAAAAAAAATCACGTCGTACGTAAAAAAAATCACGTCGTACGTAAACTTTTTTACGTAGCATCTATTTTCGACGGGGCGGCGGGCCGTAAAAACAGGCCGCCGTGGAAGAAAGTTACTGCGGCTGGAGAAGTTTTTCCCACAGCATCCCGTGCAGGATGGTGCGGTGTTATTTCAGCAGTTGCTGCAGGCCCTTCGCCACGGCCTCGTTGGCTTTCTGCTCGGCCTCCTGCACTTTAGAGGCAGCCTTCTGCTTGGCCTCAGCCTTCACTTGGTCCACACGGTCCTCGGCTTGGGCCTGGGCCTGCTCGGCTTTGGCCTCGGCATCGGCTTTGGCTTGGTCGACTTTGGTCTGAGCAGCGGATTTAGTCTCAGCCGCGGCCTGCTGGACAGCCGAAGTAACGTTTTGCGGCAGGGTGGCGGCTTCTTTAATGGCGCTGATCACGGCTGAGGTGGCGGGTGCTGCCTGCTCAATGAGGTTGGCCTTCTGCTGCACGTATGACTGCAAGCGCGAGGCATAGGCGGCCGCTGCCAAGGTGTCGCCTTGGGCGCGCAGGTGCTCAATGGTGGTCTGGGCCTGGTTTATCACGCGCTCAATGTGGGTAGCGTCCTTGTGGTCGGCATCGAGGCAAGCCTGCAGTTCGGCCACGACGGAGTCGGCCTGTGCCACAGCTGCATCTACAGCCTCGGTCATAGCCTCGGCTGCGGTAGAGTCGGCCTGGGGTGCGTCGGAGGTTTTACCTCCCTGGCAGGCTACCAACATCATAGCCAGAGCCGACAGGGTGAGTGTCTTGAGTTTCTGCATTGTTTTGTGTTTTATAGAGGGTTAAACATGGGTGAAAAGGTCGGCGTGGGAGCGTGGGCCTCAGCGTGAGAGACGGGTGGCAAAGGCCAGTGCATACATGCGCACTTGCTTGATCATGGCCAGCAAACCGTTGGAACGGGTGGGCGAAAGGTGCTCGGTGAGTCCTATCTGACGGATGAAATAGAGGTCGGCGTCGAGTATCTCCTGCGGCTGACGGTCGTTGACCACCTTGAGCACCAGACTGACGATGCCCTTTACGATCAGGGCGTCGCTCTCGGCCTTGAAGTGCAAGCGGCCCTCGTGCTCCTGGCACACTATCCACACGCGGCTCTGGCAGCCGTCGATGAGGTTGGCGTCGGTTTTGTCGGCTTCGTCGAGCGGTGCCTGCTCTTCGCCCATGTCGATGAGTAGCTGGTAACGGTCCATCCAATCGTCAAACTGTGAGAACTCTTCGATAATCTCGTCTTGCTGTTCGTTTATAGTCATAGTGGTAGGGTTGTGATTTGCAAAGAATGGGTGCGGCCGCCGCTGTTATGCCTGCACAAGGAACTCCTCCACGGTGCCCGTCTGGGTAGAGAAGTTCACGCCTATTTTATATAAGGGGCGGGGGTCGGCGGCGTACTCCGTGGCGTAGCCCTTCTCC
>SFEP01000025.1 GCA_004557185.1 Bacteroidales bacterium | reverse complement strand
AAAAGTGCCACCGAAACCATCGTTTCAAAAATATGGGTCTCGACCGCGCACGCCGCATCCTCGCCCGGTTCAGCAACGCCGAACTGCAAGCGGAGCTGGTGCGCAGGCTGAAAGCACGAGAAAGCAAGGACATGGCCTACCAAACTATCGGACCACGCTCACGAAGTGCTCACACACAACACCGTGATGGCAACACATAGCTTGGCCCGTGTTCCAACCACTTGCATCTGCACATCATGATACATCGCAACGACCGCATCGGCGCCCGCCCCGCCTGCCTGCAAAGCATCGCTCGGAAGAGGGGTGCTTTATTCTTGTAGGATTGTGTATATTTGTATGCTCAAAGAATGATGACAGGAATGAACAAGATAAAGAGGTGTTAGAAGCACAAGGTATCAGATAAGCAGCTTTGGATGACAGACTCGGTAAAAGTTTCAATAGGGGCAAGACAGGTGGCGAATGAAATAAACAACCAATGATGGCATGGCAAGAAAAGTGAAAACAATCATGGAGAATGGGATAGACAAGCGTGAAGTGGGGTATTACTCCACGCCCTCTTTTGTTGCCCAATATTTAACACAGGAAATGCTATCTATCAACCCCCATGGCACATGGGTTTTAGACCCGGCTGTTGGCAAGGAGGAATTGCTGGAGGAATTCTACAGAAGGGGTAAGGCTATTGATTCGTACGACATTATCAGGCATTGCGAACATAAGATGTCGAATTTCTGTCAGAAAAACTTTATTGAGGTTTATGCGGACTTCGTAAACCATCATTTTTTCTCTTCAGAAGCCACGCGATATGATTACATGATAGCCAATCCTCCGTATAATTGCCATGAAATAAATTATATAAAGGAGAATAAGAAATGGCTGAATAGTTTGTTCCCCGTGGGTGCATATAATATGTATTCCATTTTCTTGTCGGCCATGATTAGTATGGCAAAGGATGGATGCTTGATTGGTGTGATTATTTCAGATTCTTTTCTGACTTCGAACTTTCATTCCAAACTGAGAGAGCAAATACTATCTACTTGCTCGATTCATCAGATAATTCTCTGTCCTACGAACTTATTCTGGAACCAATATGCCGATGTGAGAACCTGCATTCTGATACTTCAGAAAGGGAAGAAATACCAGTCGGATGTGCGCATATCCAACAGGCCGAACAGCCTCAAGGAGTTTAAGGACATACTGCAAAATCATGCCTTGAAAAGCGTATCTGTCGGCTCTCTGCTTTTGAAATGCAACAAGTCGTCCAATCAAATCCTGATAGATGTCGATAAGGAGATAGTAAGTCTATTTCATAAGTACCCGTCCTTAGGCGACCTGTATAAATGCGTTACTTGTATATCAACGGGTAATGATTCGCATTATTTATCCGTTGAGAAAAAAGAAGGATATAGTATTCCTTTTTATAAAAATCCAGCAAGTCGCAAATTTGTGGCCAAGGAAGATGCCTTTCTTATCAATGATTATTTAGACGCCCATCATAGCGATAAGAACTTCATGGTACGCAACCGCAGCTTGCTTCAGTGTGAAGGCATAGCCTGCTCATCCATGGGCCTGCCATTCAGTGCCGTTTATCTGCCTGCTGATGCCGTAACGGGGGTCAATCCGACCATATACCCTCCGAAAGAGGACATCAACTGGCTGTTATCTTATCTGAACAGTTCTTTGGTTACTTATCTTGTTCGAGGGGTTCTGATTCGTTCGAACATGGTGACGTCGGGGTACGTGAGTTGCTTGCCTATCCTGGACTTCAACGAAACAGAAAGGAAAAGGCTCGGAGAGATTGCCCAATTGGCAAGAGACAAAAAGGTGGACTCGGCACAAGCTATTGAGGATATTGACAAACTGGTTTTTCAGAAGGTTCAGCTAAGTGATATGGTGATGAAGAATGTCACCTATTTCAGCAGGAATTTGGGGAAGTGTGTATAACTCCCCCTACATTTCTATTTTTGTTTACGGTTTCTCTGTCTCTTCTTTTTCGCTACCTGGATAGCCTCATGCAATAGCGCTATGAACTCAGCATTCGTCCTTTTCTGGGCCTTACCTAAATCTTTATAGGATGCAGACTGCAAGTTGCCATTGTTGCTGGGATTGACATATATATCAGAAATCCACGCTATGGGATACACTACGGCCTTGGTTATTTCTATACTCATATTATCATTGAACTGAATATAGAAAGTGGCCACGAATAATTGTTTGTTAGTATCAGCAGCATAGAAGTCTTTCAGCCCTTCTGCTTTTGATAGATCATCTTTGTGCTGCTTACCACCCACTACGGAGGATTTTATATTGATATAGGCTTCTTCATTTCCATAGACACATTTCATATCATATACGTCCACCTCAGAATTGGGAAGTTGAACACTGTCGACATTGAATTTGTTGTGATGCTTCTCAAGGTTTTGAACGATTATTTCTTCTACTATTCTCCAAACAGTTCTTCCCTTGGCCGCTTTTCGCCATCCGTAAGGAAATAAGTCGGGAGTACCAATTTGAATTTGTCCGATGTTCTTAACCAACGAATCACAACTCTTTTGCAGTTGGTCGCGAAGCTTTTCTGTTTCCTGTATCGTCATACCTGTCCTACTTATAAAGAATTATCCTGATACCTGATAATGGCATCTATCACATCTCTTGTAGAGAATGCGCTACTGCCTTCGTTATTCTCGAAAAGGATTTCCTCTATGCTGATTTCCAAGAAATCACAGATTCTCAGGATTTGCTTAAGCGTATATTTATGAGGCTGCTTGCAACTATCAATATTACCCATTTGCCCAGGGCTAATATCTAACACCTTAGAAAAAGCAAGTTGTGAAAATCCCTTGCGCTCTCGTATCTGTTTTATTCTGTTGATTACTTGCTGCTGATAATCAGTTTTCATGGTTATAATTTTGTCACAAAAATACGCCTGCGTTCTCAAAATGAGTTTCTCATATTGAGAGTGTCGCCTTTATGGATAACTCCTACCCGCTTCACAGGCCGTGCGCAAGGATGGAACGGTGGCGCAGGGTGGTTACACTCCAATACGCATATCACTCGGATGCTGAGCCATTACAACGCGATTGTTTTCATTCAAATTGGCGTTTTTGACTGCAAAGTTCACAAGCAAAAACCTCATGTAAAAGTCGGCTTGTTTCGGATGGTTACAAATAGGACATCGCCCCGGCTCCTCGTATGGGAGTCGGGGCGATGTGGTTGGTGACGCAGCTTGCGGGTGCCGGGGCACGGGCAGTGGCTGTGGGGGGGAGCGGGTTTACTCGGCGTCGCGTGCGGCGAGTTCGGCTGCCTTGGCGGCCTGGGCCTTTTCGTATTCCTCCTTGTCGGCCACGACGATGCGCTCGAACTCGCGCAGACCGGTGCCGGCGGGGATGAGGTGTCCGCAGATGACGTTCTCCTTCATGCCCTCGAGGTAGTCGGTCTTACCGCTGATGGCGGCTTCGTTGAGCACCTTGGTGGTTTCCTGGAAGGAGGCTGCCGACATGAAGCTCTTGGTCTGCAAGGCGGCACGGGTGATGCCCTGGAGGATCTGGGTGGACGTGGCTGCCTCGGCATCGCGTACCTTGACGAGTCGGAGGTCGCGACGCTTGAGCTGGGAGTTTTCGTCGCGCAGCTTGCGGGCGGTGACGATCATGCCTTTCTTCATGGTCTGGCTGTCGCCTGCGTCGACTACGACTTTCTTGCCCCAGATGCGGTCGTTCTCCTCGGCAAAGTCGAGTTTGTCGACAATCTGCTGCTCGAGGAAGCGGGTGTCGCCGGGCTCGTTGATCTGGACTTTGCGCATCATCTGACGTACGATGACTTCGAAGTGCTTGTCGTTGATCTTTACGCCCTGCAGACGGTAGACGTCCTGTATCTCGTTGACGATGTACTCTTGCACGGCGGTGGGTCCCTGAATGGCGAGGATGTCGCCGGGGGTGACGGAACCGTCGGAGAGGGGTGTGCCGGCACGTACGTAGTCGTTCTCCTGCACAAGGATTTGCTTGCTGAGGGGTACGAGGTACTTTTTGACTTCGCCGAGCTTGGAGGTGACGATGATTTCGCGGTGTCCGCGCTTGACGTTGCCCATGGTGATTTCTCCGTCGATTTCGCTGACAACGGCGGGGTTGCTCGGGTTGCGGGCTTCGAAGAGCTCGGTGACGCGGGGCAGACCGCCGGTGATGTCGCCTGCTTTACCTACGGCGCGGGGTATCTTGATGAGTACGTCGCCGGCCTTGAGTTCCTGTCCGTCTTCGACCACGATGTGACCGTTGATGGGGAAGTTGTAGGTGCGGAGGATGTTGCCTTCCTCGTCGAGGATGTGGGCGCTGGGTACGCGGCTCTTTTCCTTGGACTCGATGACGATGCGCTCACGCAGACCGGTGGCTTCGTCTTCTTCGACGCGGTAGGTGACGGACTCGACAACGTCCTCGAACTGGATGCGACCTGCGTTCTCGGTGACGATGACGGCGTTGAAGGGGTCCCACTTGGCAATGACGGTGCCCTTGGTGACGGTGGCTCCGTCGGTGACGAAGAGCTGTGAGCCGTAGGGTACGTTCTGCGTGGAGAGGATGATGCCGGTGTGCTCGTCGATGAAGCGGGCTTCGGCCAGGCGGCCTACGACTACTTGGCATTGGGTGCCCTCTTCGGTGGTGGCGTCGACGGTGCGGAGTTCCTCGAACTCTACGCGGCAGTCGCTCTTGGCCACGATGGTGGCGTTGGCTGCTGCGTTGGAGGCGATACCACCGGCGTGGAAGGTACGGAGGGTGAGCTGCGTACCGGGCTCACCGATGCTCTGTGCGGCGATGACGCCGACGGCTTCGCCCTTCTGCACCATGCGGCTGGTGGCGAGGTTGCGGCCGTAGCACTTCATGCAGACGCCGTGCTTGCTCTCGCAGGTGAGGACGGAGCGTATTTCGACGCTCTCGATGGGCGAGGCTTCGATTTCGGCGGCAATGGGCTCGGTGATTTCGTCGCCTGCGGCTACGATGAGCTTGCCTGTGGTGGGGTGGATGATGTCGTGCACGGAGACACGGCCGAGGATGCGCTCGCTGAGTGAGGAGATGACTTCGTCGCCGTCCTTGAGGGCGGTGCATACGAGGCCGCGCAGGGTGCCGCAGTCCTCCTCGGTGATGATGACGTCGTGGGAGACGTCGACGAGGCGGCGGGTGAGGTAACCGGCGTCGGCCGTCTTGAGGGCGGTGTCGGCCAGACCCTTACGGGCACCGTGGGTGGAGATGAAGTATTCGAGCACGGACATGCCTTCCTTGAAGTTGGAGAGGATGGGGTTCTCGATGATTTGTGCGCCCTCGGCACCTGCCTTCTGGGGCTTGGCCATGAGGCCACGCATGCCGGCGAGCTGGGCAATCTGGTCGGCGGAGCCACGGGCACCGGAGTCGAGCATCATGAAGACGGCGTTGAAGCCTTGGTCGGCTTCGGTCATCTGCTTCATGAGGGTTTTCTTGAGGTCGGTGTTGACGTGGGTCCAGGTGTCGATGACTTGGTTGTAACGCTCGTTGTCGGTGATGAAACCCATGTTGTAGTTCATGGTGATCTGGTCGATTTCATCATTACCGCGCTTGACGATGTCGGCCTTCTCGACGGGGATGATGATGTCGTCGAGGTTGAAGGAGAGGCCGCCTTCGTAGGCTTTGCGGTAGCCGAGGTTCTTGATGCCATCGAGGAACTCGCAGGCGCGGGCCATGCCGACGGTCTTGATGACCTTGGTGATGACGTCGCGCAGGGACTTCTTGGAGATGATGGTGTTGACGAAGCCGCACTCAACGGGTATGATTTCGTTGACAATGACGCGGCCTACGGAGGTTTCGACAAGGTGCTTGATGCGTGCTCCGCGCTCGTCGATGTCGTCGACCATGACCTTGACAGGGGCGTGTACGTCGACGCGCTTCTCGTTGAAGGCGATGAGGGCTTCTTCAGGGCCGTAGAAGGTGAGGCCTGTGCCCTTGGCTCCGGGACGGAGCTTGGTGATGTAGTAGAGGCCAAGCACCATGTCCTGCGAGGGCACGGTGATAGGTGCGCCGTTGGCAGGGTTGAGGATGTTGTGGCTCTGGAGCATGAGCATCTGCGCCTCGAGTATGGCCTCGTTGCTGAGGGGGAGGTGTACGGCCATCTGGTCGCCGTCGAAGTCGGCGTTGAAGGCGGTACAGGCGAGGGGGTGGAGCTGGATGGCTTTGCCCTCAATCATTTTGGGCTGGAAGGCCTGGATGCCGAGGCGGTGAAGGGTAGGTGCACGGTTGAGGAGCACGGGGTGTCCCTTCATGACGTGCTCGAGGATGTCCCAGATGATGGACTCGCGGCGATCGACAATCTTCTTGGCGCTCTTGACGGTCTTGACAATGCCGCGCTCGATGAGCTTGCGGATGATGAAGGGCTTGTAGAGCTCGGCTGCCATGAGTTTGGGCAGACCGCACTCGCCCATCTTGAGCTCTGGACCTACGACGATGACGGAACGTGCGGAGTAGTCGACACGCTTACCGAGGAGGTTCTGACGGAAGCGGCCTTGCTTACCCTTGAGGGAGTCGGAGAGTGACTTGAGGGGGCGGTTGCTGTCGCTCTTGACGGCGGAACTCTTGCGGGAGTTGTCGAAGAGGCTGTCGACGGCTTCCTGGAGCATACGCTTCTCGTTGCGCAGGATAACCTCGGGTGCCTTGATTTCGAGAAGGCGTTTGAGGCGGTTGTTGCGTATGAGGACGCGGCGATAGAGGTCGTTGAGGTCGGAGGTGGCAAAACGTCCGCCGTCGAGGGGTACGAGGGGACGGAGGTCGGGCGGGGTGACGGGGATGATTTTCATGATCATCCACTCGGGACGGTTACGATCGCGGCTGGCGCGGAAGGACTCGACGACCTGGAGTCGCTTGAGGGCTTCGTTTTTGCGCTGTACGGAGGAGTCGGAGTTGGCGCGGTCGCGAAGTTCATAGGAGAGGCTGTCGAGGTCGACGCGTACGAGGAGGTCGTAGACGGCTTCGGCACCCATCTTGGCGATGAACTTGTTGGGGTCGGTGTCTTCGAGCTGCTGGTTTTCCTTGGGCACCTTTTTGAGGAGTTCGAGGTACTCGTCTTCGGTGAGGAGGTCGTTGACGGCAACCTCGTCGGCCAGTACACCGGGCTGGATGACTACGTAGCGCTCATAATATATAATGGAGTCGAGCTTCTTGGTGGGGATGCCAAGGAGGTAGCCAATCTTGTTGGGGAGCGAACGGAAATACCAGATGTGGGCTACGGGAACGACGAGCTGGATGTGGCCAGCGCGCTCACGACGCACTTTCTTCTCGGTGACCTGCACGCCGCAACGGTCGCAGACGATGCCCTTGTAGCGGATGCGCTTGTACTTGCCGCAGTGGCACTCGTAGTCCTTGGTAGGACCGAAGATGCGCTCGCAGAAGAGGCCGTCGCGCTCGGGCTTGTAGGTACGGTAGTTGATGGTTTCAGGTTTCAGCACTTCGCCGTACGAGTTGTCCTGTATCTCCTTGGGCGATGCCAGGCCAATCGTGATTTTGGTGAAGTTGCTTTTTGCCTTGTTATCTCTTTTGAATGCCATTTTCTGTAGTAGAATGATTGGGTGATACAATCGGTATTAGTCGAGCGTGATGCTGAGACCCAGACCGCGCAACTCGTGCAGGAGCACGTTGAGCGACTCGGGTATGCCCGGGGTGGGCATGGCATCGCCCTTGACGATGGCCTCGTAGGCCTTGGCACGGCCTGTGACGTCGTCGGACTTGATGGTGAGGATTTCCTGCAGCACATGCGAAGCACCGAATGCCTCGATGGCCCAAACCTCCATCTCACCGAAACGCTGACCACCAAACTGGGCCTTACCGCCCAAGGGCTGCTGGGTGATGAGGGAGTAGGGACCGATGGAACGTGCGTGCATCTTGTCCTCAACCATGTGGCCGAGCTTAAGCATGTAGGTGACGCCCACGGTGGCCTTTTGGTCGAAGGCCTCGCCCGTGCCACCGTCGTAGAGCTGCGTGGAGCAGTAACGGGGCAGGCCGGCCTTGTCGGTCCACTCGCAGAGGTCGTCGAGCTTGGCGCCGTCGAAGATGGGGGTGGCAAACTTGACGCCCAACTTGCGTCCGGCCGCACCGAGCACGGCCTCGAATATCTGGCCAAGGTTCATACGCGAAGGCACACCCAGAGGGTTGAGCACGATGTCGACGGGGGTACCGTCGGCGAGGAAGGGCATGTCTTCCTGACGTACTATCTTGGAGACGATACCCTTGTTGCCGTGACGACCGGCCATCTTGTCGCCCACGCCAATCTTACGCTTCTTGGCCACGTAGACTTTGGCCTGCTGGATGATGCCGGAGGGAAGTTCGTCGCCAATGGTGATGGCGAACTTCTGGCGCTTGAGGCGGGCGTCGAGCTGGTTGTGCTTCTTGAGATAGTTGATGACGAGACGACGGATGAGGTCGTTGGTGTGCTCGTCGTCGGTCCAGCCGCGGAGTTCGACCGATGCGAAGTCGAGGTTGGCGAGGAGCGACTTGCTGAACACGGCATCCTTGGCTATGATTTCTGAGCCGATGTTGTCCTTGACGCCCATGGAAACCTTGCCTGCGGTGAGGGCGACGAGCTTGTCGATCATCATGCTCTTGAGCTCGGCCGTTTCCTTGGCGAAGTCGTCGTCGAGGTTCTGCAGGAGTACCTTGTCGGCAGCCTTGGAGGAGCGGGTCTTCTGCTGGCGCATGAAGAGGCGCTTGTTGATAACGACACCTGCGAGCGAGGGGTTGGCCTTGAGCGAGGCGTCCTTCACATCGCCGGCCTTGTCGCCGAAGATGGCACGGAGGAGTTTTTCCTCAGGCGTGGGGTCGCTTTCGCCCTTCGGGGTGATTTTACCCACGAGGATGTCGCCGGGAGCAACGCGTGCACCGATGCGGATGATACCGTGCTCGTCGAGGTCCTTGGTGGCGTCTTCGCTGACGTTGGGGATGTCGTTGGTGAACTCTTCCATGCCGCGCTTGGTTTCGCGCACTTCGAGGGAGAACTCGTCAACGTGAACGGAGGTGAGGATGTCCTCACGCACAAGGCGTTCGTTGAGCACGATGGCGTCCTCGTAGTTGTAACCCTTCCAAGGCATGTAGGCCACAAGGAGGTTGCGGCCGAGTGCGAGTTCGCCGTTCTCGGTGGCGTAACCCTCGGTGAGGATGTCGCCCTTCTTGACACGCTGGCCTGCCACGCAGATGGGGCGGAGGTCAATGGTCATGTTCTGGTTGGTGCGGCGGAACTTAGGAATGGTGTATTCCTTGACGTTGCTCTCGAAACTTACAAATTCTTCGTCCTCGTCGCGGTCGTAGGCGATGCGGATGGTGGTAGCGTCGACAAACTCGATGACACCGTCGGCCTCGGCCGTGATCATGGTGCGTGAGTTCTCGCACACCTGCTTCTCGATGCCAGTACCCACGATGGGGGCTTCGCTACGGATGAGGGGCACGGCCTGGCGCATCATGTTCGATCCCATGAGTGCGCGGTGGGCGTCGTCGTGTTCGAGGAAGGGGATGAGCGAGGCTGCGATGGAGGCAATCTGCTGCGGTGCCACGTCCATGAGCTCTACCTGCGAGGGCGGCACCACGGGATAGTCGGCATCCTGACGGCATTTTACCTTGTCGCGGATGAAGGAGCCGTCGTCGCGCAAGGGGGCATTACCCTGGCCGATGATTTTTCCTTCCTCCTCCTCAGCCGAGAGGTAGACCACGTGGTCGTTGTCGAGGTCGGCAATGGAGTTCTCTACGCGGCGGTAGGGGGTTTCGATGAAGCCCAACTCGTCGATTTTGGCGTAAACGCAGAGCGAGGAGATAAGACCGATGTTAGGACCTTCGGGCGACTCGATGGGGCAGAGGCGGCCGTAGTGCGTGTAGTGCACGTCGCGGACCTCGAAGCCAGCACGCTCACGCGACAGACCGCCAGGACCGAGGGCCGAGAGGCGGCGCTTGTGCGTAACCTCGGCCAGAGGGTTGGTCTGGTCCATGAATTGCGAGAGGGCGTTGGTGCCGAAGAAGGAGTTGATGACGCTCGAAATAGTCTTGGCGTTGATGAGCTCGGTGGGCGTGAACACCTCGTTGTCGCGAACATTCATACGCTCACGGATGGTGCGGCTCATGCGGGCCAAACCGATGGCGAACTGGTTGGAGAGCTGCTCGCCCACGGTGCGTACACGGCGGTTGCTCAGGTGGTCAATGTCGTCGACAGTGGCCTTGGAGTTGATAAGCTCAACAAGGTACTTGATGATTTCGATGATGTCCTCACGAGTCAGCACACGCACATCCATATCGGTGGTGAGGCCGAGTTTCTTGTTGATGCGGTAGCGGCCTACATCGCCCAGGTCGTAACGTTTCTCCGAGAAGAAAAGGTTGTTGATGACTTCGCGGGCCGAAGCGTCATCGGCGGGATCGGCATTGCGAAGCTGACGGTAGATGTAGAGCACAGCCTCCTTCTCAGAGTTGGAGGGGTCCTTCTGCAGGGTATTGAAAATGATAGAGTAGTCGGAGGCCGATGCTTCGTCCTGGTGCACAAGGATACTCTGCGCCCCCGAGTCGATAATCATCTGGATGTGTTCCTCGTCGATGACGGTTTCGCGGTCCACCACCTTCTCATTACGTTCGATGGAAACCACTTCGCCCGTGTCTTCATCCACGAAGTCCTCCACCCAGCTCTTGAGCACACGTGCTGCAAGGCGGCGGCCGATGACCTTCTTGAGGGCCGTCTTGTTCACCTTCACCTCTTCGGCGAGGTTGAATATCTGCAAGATGTCCTTGTCGGTTTCGTAGCCAATGGCACGCAGCAGGGTGGTGACGGGGAGTTTCTTCTTACGGTCGATGTAAGCGTACATCACGTTGTTGATGTCGGTAGCAAACTCTATCCACGAACCCTTGAAGGGAATGATGCGGGCCGAATAGAGCTGCGTGCCGTTGGCGTGAATGCTCGAGCCGAAGAACACGCCGGGCGAACGGTGCAACTGCGACACGACTACGCGCTCTGCGCCATTGATGATGAACGTGCCGTTTTCGGTCATATAAGGAATAGGACCGAGGAAAACGTCCTGAACTACAGTGTCGAAATCTTCGTGGTCAGGGTCGGTGCAATAGAGCTTGAGCTTGGCCTTGAGGGGGACGCTGTAGGTCAGGCCGCGTTCAAGACACTCCGTAGTGGTGTAGCGCGGCTCGTCAATGTAGTAGTCGATGAACTCCAGCACAAAGTTGTTGCGGGTATCGGCGATGGGGAAGTTTTCGGCAAAAACCTTATAGAGGCCATCGTTCTTACGCAACTCGCTGGGAGTATCAAGCTGGAGGAAATCTTTGAAAGACTTGATTTGCACGTCAAGAAAATCCGGATAAGGCATGGGATTCTTGACCGACGCAAAGTTTACTCTTTGGTTTATTACTCTGGATGCCATTCGGTAAGTGGAGGAAAAGGCATTCAACGCACATCGCCCTTTCGCGGGCCACCTCATGGGCTGCCCAAGGCAGTGCAACCGAGCAAACGCCCCGTTGCCTCTTTGTGCGCTGAGTGCAAATTTATAGACACAAAAAGGTTATGAACCCTCTACCAGAGGATCCATAACCTATTCCCTTGTGGAAAGGGCGTTTATTATGCGAGTTCAACCTCAGCACCAGCCTCTTCGAGAGCCTTCTTGAGTGCTTCAGCTTCTTCCTTAGCAACGCCTTCCTTCACCTTGCTGGGAGCACCGTCTACGAGCTCCTTAGCTTCCTTGAGGCCAAGACCGCACTGCTCCTTCACGGCCTTTACGACCTGAAGCTTAGCAGCACCGGCGCTCTTGAGAACTACGTCGAAAGAGGTCTTCTCTTCGGCTGCCTCAGCACCGCCAGCAGCGGGACCAGCAGCAACAGCTACTGCTGCAGCAGCGGGTTCAATTCCATATTCCTCCTTGAGGACGGTTGCCAACTCGTTTACTTCTTTCACTGTCAAATTTACCAATTCTTCAGCGATAGCTTTGATATCTGCCATTTTCTTAAATATTTGTTTTGTTTCTTGACTTGGGTTAAAAATAAATTGCAAGCGTAATGCTATGCAGTTTGTTTACTCAGGGCGTTCGCCAAGAGTCTTGAGCACGCCGTGAATGGTCTGACCACCGCTCTGGAGGGCAGAGATGACATTCTTGGCAGGCGACTGGAGGAGGGCAACCACATCGGCGATAACCTCGTTCTTGCTCTTGATGGAGCAGAGAGCGTCGAGCTGGTCAGCGCCCACATAAAAGCCTTCCTCGGCATAAGCTGCCTTCAAGCCGGGCACGCCGTCCTTACCAACTTCCTTGAGGAGCTTGGCGGGAGCATTGGCAACCTGCGTGAAGAAAACAGCCGTGCTGCCTTTGAGCGAATCGAAGAGCGGAGAGTAGTCAACCTCCGACTTCTCAAGCGCCTTCTGGAGCAGCGTGTTCTTTACCACCACCATCTTGATGCCGGCGCCAAAGCACTTGCGGCGCAGGTTCGACGTAGCTTCGGCGTTGAGGCCGTGCACGTCTACAAGGTAGAAGTGGGGATATTCGTTAATCTTTTCACCGAGCTTGGCGATGAGTATTTCCTTATCTTCCTTCTTCATGATTCAATTGCAAAATTAGATTTCTTCTACTGATTTAGGATCAATCTTGATACCCTTGCTCATGGTAGAGGAAAGATAAATACTCTTCATATATGTACCTTTAGCAGCCGTGGGTTTCAGCTTCACGATGGTAGCGAGGAATTCCTTCGCGTTACCAAGGATTTGCTCAGGGGTGAAAGATACCTTGCCGATCGAAGCGTGCACGATACCCGTCTTGTCGACCTTGAAGTCAATCTTACCCTGCTTTACCTCACGTACAGCTTTGGCTACGTCCATCGTAACCGTACCGCTCTTAGGGTTAGGCATCAATCCGCGCGGACCGAGTACACGGCCCAGAGCACCGATTTTACCCATGATGGCGGGCATGGTGATGATCACATCCACATCCGTCCAGCCACCTTTGATCTTCTCGATATATTCGTCGAGACCTACGTAGTCAGCACCAGCTTCCTTAGCGGCAGCTTCAGCATCGGGGGTACAGAGGCAGAGCACACGTACGGTCTTACCAGTACCGTTCGGCAGCGATACTACGCCACGAACCATCTGGTTAGCCTTACGGGGGTCTACACCCAGACGTACGTCAATATCTACAGAAGCATCAAACTTGGTTGTGGTGATTTCCTTAACCAGCGATGCAGCCTCCTTCAACGTATATGCCTTCCCCGCTTCAATCTTATCAGCCACCAACTTCTGGTTCTTTGTCAGTTTACTCATTTTTGAATTGAAGTTTTTAATTATTCACCGGGGAAGTCACCTTTCACTGTGATACCCATGCTGCGGGCGGTACCTGCAACCAGGCGCATTGCGCTTGTCACTGTGAAGCAGTTCAAGTCGGGCATCTTGTCCTCTGCGATAGCCTTCACCTGATCCCAAGTAATCTCGGCGATCTTCGTACGGTTGGGCTGAGCAGAGCCGCTCTTCTTTTTGGCTGCTTCCAGGAGTTGGATTGCCACGGGAGGAGTCTTCACTACGAAAGTGAACGACTTGTCATTATAGTAGGTAATGACAACCGGGAGTACCTTGCCGGCCTTGTCCTGGGTGCGGGCATTGAACTGCTTGCAGAAATCCATGATGTTGATACCCTTAGAACCCAGAGCCGGGCCTACGGGAGGTGAAGGATTTGCAGCGCCGCCCTTAATCTGTAATTTGATTAATCCAGCAACTTCTTTAGCCATTGTGATTGATTAGTTTAAAAAGTTTGAAGTACGTGAGAGCGTAACAACACTCACTCCTTCGCTACCTGCATAAAACCAAGATCGAGGCCGGTGCTACGACCAAACACTTTCACTGTGACGGTAACCTTCTTCTTGTCGTTGTCCACCTTCTCAATGACACCATTGAAGCCGCTGAACGGACCGTCGGTCACCTTCACCTTGTCGCCTACGATGTAAGGCACTTCCACTTCGACCATGGGGTCTTCCATTTCGTCTGCCTTACCAAGGATACGGTTCACTTCGT
The DNA here is from genome assembly GCA_004557185.1 of Bacteroidales bacterium. Taxonomy (GTDB): domain Bacteria; phylum Bacteroidota; class Bacteroidia; order Bacteroidales; family Bacteroidaceae; genus Alloprevotella. Next base: position 16,053 of record SFEP01000025.1, on the reverse strand, counting down.
TTTCGCGGAGAGGCGTGGGGTTATCCATACCTCCCAAAAAGCCCAGAACGTTGGGCGTGTTGCGCAACTCATGTACGGTTTCACCAACCAATTGTGCCTCAACCAGCACGTAGCCCGGCAGATAGTTACGTTCTTTGATAACACGCTTCGTACCGCGGACAGAAGCCACCTTTTCGGTTGGTATAAGTACCTGCGAAACATGGCCACCAAGGCGGCCATTCTTTATTTCAGCATCGATGTACTCCTTTACCTTGTTCTCCTTACCGCTGACTGCGCGCAAAACATACCATTGAAATTCTGCGTTTGCCATGTGTTTAGAATTGAGGGTAAATCAGCTGCATGATTGACTCAAACGCCGTATCCATAAGGAATACCACGAGAGCTATGACAATGGAAGCAGTAAGCACAACTATCGCGCTATGAGTCAGCTCCTGTCGTGTAGGCCACGTGGTCTTATGCTGTAATTCTTCGTATGAATCTTTGCAGTATGCAATTACTTTCTTGAACATGCTTTTTAGCTTTAGCACGGGAAGAGAGGCTCGAACTCCCGACACCTGGTTTTGGAGACCAGTGCTCTACCGACTGAGCTATTCCCGTAGAAAATAGGGCCTGTCCCGACTGAGGCCGGCCCTATTTAGATAGTTGTCTTATATCACAGACTGATACTGCTTATGCGCGGTATTAGTCGAGAATTTCAGTGATCTGACCAGAACCAACGGTGCGGCCACCTTCACGGATAGCGAAGCGAAGACCTACGTTGATAGCCACAGCGTAGATGAGCTCTACCTGGATCTCAACGTTATCACCGGGCATTACCATTTCGGTGCCTTCGGGGAGGTGGATTTCACCCGTGCAGTCCATGGTGCGGAGATAGAACTGAGGACGATACTTATTGCCGAACGGAGTGTGACGGCCACCCTCTTCCTTCTTCAGTACGTAGATAGAGGCCTTGAACTTCTTGTGCGGAGTGATAACGCCCGGGTGGGTGATTACCATACCACGCTTGATTTCCTGCTTGTCGATACCACGGAGGAGCAGACCTACGTTATCGCCAGCTTCACCTTCGTCAAGAATCTTGCGGAACATTTCAACGCCGGTAACTACAGACTTCTTGTCTTCACCGAGACCGAGGATCTGAACTTCGTCACCAACCTTTACGACACCCGTTTCAACACGGCCGGTAGCAACGGTACCACGACCGGTGATAGAGAACACGTCCTCAACAGGCATCAGGAAGGGCTTATCCTTATCGCGCTGGGGCTCCTGAATCCACTCATCGACAGCGTCCATGAGAGCCATTACAGAATCCTCCCACTTGGCAACGCCATTGAGGGCACCGAGGGCAGAACCACGAATGATGGGGGTATCCTCTTCGAACTCATACTGGTCGAGGAGTTCACGCATTTCCATCTCAACGAGTTCAAGCATCTCCTCGTCTTCAACCATGTCGCACTTGTTGAGGAACACAACGAGGCGGGGAACGTTCACCTGACGAGCGAGAAGGATGTGCTCACGAGTCTGAGGCATGGGACCATCGGTAGCAGCTACTACGATGATAGCGCCGTCCATCTGAGCAGCACCCGTTACCATGTTCTTCACATAGTCAGCGTGACCCGGGCAGTCCACGTGAGCGTAGTGACGCTTGTTGGTTTCATACTCAATGTGAGCAGTGTTGATGGTAATACCACGCTCCTTTTCTTCGGGGGCGTTGTCAATCTGATCGAACGACTTCACCTCTTCGCCGGTGCCGAGCTTCTCGTGGAGAACCTTAGAGATAGCAGCAGTCAGGGTGGTCTTACCGTGATCGACGTGACCAATAGTACCGATGTTCACGTGCGGTTTGGTACGTTCAAATTTCTCTTTAGCCATAGCTGTTTGTTTATTTTTGTTTGAATGAATTTGCGTTTTTGTCCTTACACAAAAAAAAGAGAGCTGTTAGTGAGACTTGAACTCACGACCTCTTCCTTACCAAGGAAGTGCTCTACCGCTGAGCTATAACAGCAATTAAAAATGGAGCGGAAAACGGGGCTCAAACCCGCGACCCCCAGCTTGGAAGGCTAGTGCTCTATCAACTGAGCTATTTCCGCAGTAATAAAGAATGTGGGCAAAGATGGATTCGAACCACCGAAGGCGTAAGCCAGCAGATTTACAGTCTGCCCCATTTGGCCACTCTGGTATTTGCCCATAATCCTTAGACCACCGCCGTGCTATTCCTTGCTGGCGAAGCCTTGGAAACGGGTGCAAAGTTAGGCATTATTTCTATCACACCAAACATTTGCCCGTTTTTTTCATTTACCTGCCACTTTTCTTGCCTCTCAACTTCAAGCGAAGCATGCCTTCGCCATCCATGGTTGCATGCGGCACGATGCAGCAGGCTGACCTTGGCGGTGCGTACGGGACTCGAACCCGTGACCCCATGCGTGACAGGCATGTATTCTAACCAGCTGAACTAACGCACCAAGGTGTGCAAAAACAGCGCAATGCAAAGAGCGGTGCGTACGGGACTCGAACCCGTGACCCCATGCGTGACAGGCATGTATTCTAACCAGCTGAACTAACGCACCAAAGGAGCACTTTGCCGTTTTGCGGGTGCAAAGATAGTATGAAATCTTTTCCCCGCAAACATTTGCCCACTTTTTTTGCAAACCGCCCTATGCACGCTTCCCTGCGGCATACAGCAGCCTCCACGCAGGGCGAAGAATGATCCGCGACGCACACGATAAGCCCCGCCGCACGCCCACGTCCTCACGCCCTGCACCAACCCTCGCACGCTGCATCTGTTGTGACCCCTCCCCTACCCCGTCGCCGCTGGCCCTCCTGCCTACGGGACGCCACGGCCGGCAGCTCCACACGGCACGGACATAAACGCACACAGATGCTTTGCCGAAAAAAATCCAACACGTGAAAATGAAATTCCAAGCCTTGACAATAAATTTCCAAAGCCTGAAAAAATTTTTTCAAGGCTTGGAAATAATTTTTCAAGGCAGGAAAAAATTTTTTCAAGGCTTGAAAGATTTTTGGAAAGGCATCTATTCTTTCCTGCGCCTATCGCCGTCGCCACAGGTCGGCATCCCGTGGCCCGCCGCGGGCATCGCGTAGAGACGGGCTCCGCGGGCGAATGGTGGTGGGCGCGGCCAATGCCCTGCGGCAGATAACTGCCTGCCATCTTACAGCGCATCTATATATAATAAGGAGTGACGGGACCGAGGAGGCTGCATTTTTTTCGGCAATTTCTTAGCATATCATTTCACATTCCACTATATTTGCATCATGGCACGGCATGCCGCGTGCTTGCCACGCCGGCAGCGACGTCTCTTTTTGTTTCACCTTACATTTTTCTACCATTTATGGCATTCTTAACACTACAACCTTTCCTCAGCAGTGCCACGCCCGCCGTGCGCCTGCATCGTCTTTGTGCCATGCTCTGCGCTTGCTGTGTGGGCGCACTTACGTCGTGGGCACAAACGGGCATTGTGAATGATTTTGCCGAAGGCTACTATTACATCTCGTCAACCAGCGTGGGCAAATACCTCGCCGACACTGGCGGCGGCAGCGCTGCTGTGGCCAGCGACGGCGCGAACGACGCGCGGCAGATATGGAAGATTGAAAAAACACGCGTGGATGGCGACAAGCAGTATTACTCCGTGCGCAACGAGAGCTCTTGGCGCTACTTGGGCTATGGGAAATCTGTCAGCATGAGCAACACCGTGAGCGCCGACGGCCATGCGGAGTACACCATCTACAAGGAGGATGGCAAAGACACCTACCGCCTCTTCGGCACGTGGATGACCGTCGACGATGCCACGCTCGGCACAGCGGGGCAGGGCTCAATCAAACTGACGGCCTCGGGCGTAGGCCGCGACTGGTCGACGAGCAGCGTCGACGGCGGCTGCGAACTGACGTTTACCAAGCTCGACATTGAGGAGCCGGTCACTCCCGCGCTCACGCTGGCCACCGCTGACAAGACGCAACTCTACCGCATTCGCTCCGCACGCTACCCCCTGTCGTACTTGGGCAAGGCCTCTGAGATCACCTCACCCGACGGTGATGTGCGGGGCCAACTGATTGTGGACAAGAACAATGCTATTCTCTGCAAGGTCGTCCCCCTCGACAACGGCAAGTTCAGGCTGCTCATTGTGGATGCCACCACAGGGGCTGAAATGAAGACCTTGCGAGGCAGGGTGGATAAACTTTGGTTCCGCCCCACCAGCAACGTGGACGCAGACTGCCAGTGGTCGCTCATCGAGAGCACGGCACACCAGGGCTTCTACAACATCAAGTGCGACGACAGCCACATTCTGAAAGCCTTCGCTGCCGAGGATAATCAGTCAGTTAACTCGATGATGAAAAACGCCACATCGAACACGCTCGAAACGGCATGGGCCTTCATTCCTGCCAACGAGGCCGCCACGCAGGCTGCCGCCACCTCCACCCGCATTCTGGAGGGCGATGCCGTGAACGGCAACCTCGGTACGTTCAGCGCCAGCTATCCCGTGGCCATACCCGATGGCATGGAGGTGTATCAGGCTTCGTATGCCAATGGCTACCTGCAACTGCACGCTCTCACGGGCGGCGTCATTCCTGCCGGACAGGGTGTGCTGACCCGCACGGCCTCGCCTGCCACATTTGCCATGAAGCCCGCACTCACCACGGGCACCGACGACTGCTCGGGCAACCTCCTCATTGGCACAGGCGACGCGCCTCTCACCATCACCGACCCCGCCTATGTGCTGGGTACTGACAGCGAAGGCACGCTGGGCTTCTTCAAACTGAGCACCACTAACAACACCGTGGGCGCCCACAAGGCTTACCTGCCTGCTGCAGCGTTAGGCAGCACTGGCAGTACGAGCAACCGCGCCCTTTACTTCCAGTTCGACGGGCAGGCCACGGGCATTGCCACGCCCATAGGCCAAGCCTCGTCACTCCCCGTCTACGACCTGCAGGGCCGCCGTGTGCAGCAACTCTCACGTGGCCACATCTACCTGCAGGGCGGACGCAAGTTCATAGCCCGCTAACTCTCAACGCCACGCCCTGCCCAGCAGCGCGATGACATCTTCCCCTCTTTACATTCCCCATGACAATATGAAAAAGACATATCTCTCCCCCAGCAGCCAACAGGCACCCGTTGTGGCCGCCACGCATTTGCTCAGCGGCTCGCTCAACGTGTCCGACAGCACCATAATCGACGGTAGCGACGCGCGTTCGTCACGCCACGACCCCTTCGGCGGTTCTTATTGGGACGACGAGCCGCAGTACGGCGAGGAGTAAGTGCTCACCGCCACCAACACTCCCCTCACACCACCCGCGCTCCCCACAGCACGGGCGGTGTGTTTTTTTTGTACTGATTGTGGGGAATATGGATGAGCGGGGCTATATGCCTTGCGTGCGACTGCCCTCAAGCCATTGCTCAAAGGCTATCCGCTTTGGCGCTGCTCATTGGGTTTTTGTCTTCCATCAATTGCCCTCTTCAAAGCGTATTGCCTACCTTTGCAAGGCCGACGCGCCTCATGCTTCGCGGCACGCAGCCTTCCCTCTTTTCCCATTTTTCTGTCCTCTCTGTTATGAAACACCCCCTTGCCTTTCACACCGCCCTGCGCCACCTGCTGCTGTGCCTGCTATGCTGCTCCACGGCAGGGCCGGCCACCGCGGCCGAGCGCGTCGTCGACCTTTCAGCCTACGGTATCCTGCCCGACGCCGACCGTCTGGCCAGCCGCATCGACAGCGTGCTGCGCCTGCTGCAGCCCACCATCGGGACTGACGAGAGCGTGGTGCTGCGCCTGGAACCTGGCATCTACCACCTGCACAGCTCCGACGCGCCGCGCCACACGCTCTACATCTCCAACCACGACCAGACGCAGCCCAAGCCCGTGGGCCTCATGCTCGACGGCTGGAAGCACCTCACCCTCGAGGGGCAGGGCGCCATGCTGCTGTGCCACGGCCGCATGCTACCGCTCGTGGCGCAGCACTGCACCGACCTCACGGTGCAAAACCTGCACATCGACTTCGACCAGCCGCAGATTGCGCAGATTCAGGTATTGAAGAACGAGGGCGAACGCGGCATCACCTTCGAGGTGGCGCCGTGGGTGAACTACCGCCTGGTGGGCGACAACCACCGCTTTGAAACCTACGGCGAGGGGTGGGCGCTGCAGCAGGTGGGGGGCATCGCCTTTGAGCGCGACACGCGGCACATCGTCTACAACACAGGCGACATCGGCGTGTGCCTCACAGGGCTGAAGGACCTCGGCGGCCGTCACATCCTCTCGCCCCAATGGCACGACGCACGCCTCATTCCCGGCACCGTCATCGCCCTGCGCACATGGCAACGGCCGCATCCCGGCATTTTCCTGCACGAAAACCGCGGCACCACGTTGCGACACCTACAGGTGCACTACGCCGAGGGCATGGGACTCGTGGCCTACCGCTGCGAGGACATCACGCTCGACCGCTTCGACGTATGCGTTGAAGACGGCAGCCTGCGCTACTTCACCACGCAGGCCGACGCCACGCACTTTTCGCAGTGCAAGGGCACCATCAAGGTGTGCGACGGCGTGTTCGAGGGCATGATGGACGACGCCATCAACGTGCACGGCATTTACCTTAAAGTGACCGAACGCATCGACGACCACACGCTACGCTGCGCCTACGGCCACAACCAGGCATGGGGCTTTGCCTGGGGCGACGTGGGCGACGAGGTGTGCTTTCTGAACAGCCGCACCATGGACTATGTGGGCGCAAAAAACGTCATCACCGCCATTCGGCCTGCCGACACGCCTACGTGGAGCGGTTGCCACGAAATGCTCATCACCCTGCGCCACGCACTGCCGGCCGAAGTGCAGGCTGGTGCCTGCGGCATAGAGAACCTGACGTGGACACCCGAGGTGCTCTTTGCCCGCAACCTTGTGCGCAACAACCGGGCCCGCGGAGCTCTCTTCAGTTCGCCGCGCCGCACGGTGTGCGAGGACAACCTCTTTGACCACACCAGCGGCAGCGCCATCGTGCTCTGCGGCGACTGCAACGGATGGTTTGAGAGCGGCTCGGTGCGCCACCTCGTGGTGCGCGGCAACCGCTTCGTCAACGCCCTCACGAGCGACTACCAGTTTACGAACGCCGTCATCTCCATTTACCCCGAAATTCCCGACCTCAAAGGTCAGCGCACGGCCTTCCATGGCGGCGCCGAGGGCAGCATACGCATTGAGCGCAACGAGTTCGACACCTACGGCACGCCGCTCCTCTACCTCAAGTCGGCCGACGGCGTAGTGTTCCGCAAAAACAAGGTGCGCCGCAACAAAGCCTACCCGCCGCGCCACAGCGACCGCCGCGAGGTGATTGTGGAGGGGAAATAAGGCTCACGCCTACAGACTGACGCCAAGCCTAACGCACATCCGGCCAATTCGCAACCCAAGCAGTTACGAATTGGCCGGATGTGCGTTTCCCGGCAACAGATGTCGGGGTGACATGACCAAGCCCGAATGCCGATAGCAACGAAGCAGATTGGCCATGATGACACACCGTCATTTCCCGGCAACAGATGTCGGGGGGAAAGGAGTGCCTCCCGTCGTCGTCCCCCCGTTCAGCCCCTGCCTCTCAGCTTGCCAGGCGCGGCATGGGCAGGCGGCGCCACACCTTGCGGCACAGCCAGGCCAGCGCCACGGTGGAGAGCAGATAGAGCGTAAAACCAAGGAGCGCATTTTCCTCAAACCCCCACCAGTAAATCAGACGGCGCGTCACGGGGTGCATCACAAAGAGCGCCGCGGCATAACCTCCGCCCCAGGCCAGCCACGCCGTGAGCCGCGCGGGCAGCGCCGCGGCCAGTGCCACACAGCCTATGCACACCGCCAGCGGAGCCAGGCACCAGGCGTAGAAGTGAAACTGGCACAGCACCGTGAGCGCAAAAGCCACCGCCGCCACCAGCCACGGCCAGCGCACACACCGCAGATGGCGCGCCGCCAGCCAGCCCGCCACAAAGGGCAGCATGTTGCCCACGCAGTTGTAGCGCAGCCAGGCCAGCACGTGGCCGTCGCTCTGGCAGAGCATTTGCACCGCCGTGCAACCCACCGCCAGCGCCACACCCCACGTCCACCGCCGTCCGCACAGCAGCAGGCGCCACACGGCGTAGAGCTGCAGCATGAGCGCAAAGTACCAGTACGGCCCAGGGTCCACCATCGCGCCCGGCACAGGGTACAGCGTAGCCACCATGAGCAGTTGTGCCCCAAGATAGCCGAAGGCGTGCAGCATGTCATGCCCCCCTACGAACCACACAGGCCAGTAGAGCAGCAGTCCCACAGCCATCATGCGCAGCATCTTGAGGTAATGAAAGCGCATAAAGGGCACAAAGGCAGGCCGCGGCTGCACGGCCTCGTACTTCAGCGTCAGGCCGTAGGCACTCAGAAAGGCAAACACGGGCACGCCGTAGTGTCCCAGGTAGGAAATCCACTGCCACCACGCGTCCACGCCTCCCGTGCAAGTCATCTGCCACCACGTCACCGCCTTCTGCGCCTCGTAGGTATATTCGTTTTCGATAGCTGCCCCCGGCAACCAGTGCACAAAGTTATGGCACATAATGGCCACTATAGCCAGGCATCGCAGCGCCTGACACATGGCCAGTGTGAGCACAGGCTCCTGTGGCCCTCCGCCCGCCGCATTCATCGTTTTCATTTCTCTTCTATATATATAATAAGGAAGCAAGCATTGTCGTTCTGCGCAGAACACGGGGGCAAAGGTAGTGCAAGGCGAGAGCAGAGCAAAGGAAGATGCGAAGCATTTTCCATTTGCTATGCCGAGCCGCAGCCTACCTTATCCAAAGGTAGTGCAAGGCGAGAGGAGGAGAAAAGAAAAGCCGCAGGTTTTTCGTTTTCTCATCCCGAGCCGCAGCCTACCTTATCTAAAGGTAGTGCAAGGCGAGAGGAGGAGAAAAGAGAAGGTTGGATGCAATCCAACGTCTTCGCGCGCTACCCATTTGCAGTACCCGCTATTTTTACGTAGCATCTGTTTTTCCCTCTCTTGCTCCCAGGGAATAACGGGATGCGCGGCATGCCTGTGGAAGGTGGCAGACGGAGATGCTGGGAAGATGGCTGCGTGAGTTGATAAACGGGGGACGCGCCTCCACGGCACGTCCCCCTACATTATTAATAGTAATCATCATTGTGCTACCACGTCCGCACAACTTCACAGCCCACGGCCGTGGCAGCGCCAAGTGCCGGAGCGTGCTTACGCCCGCTGTGGCCGGCACTCTTATGTGTTGTGGCAGCGAGCCTACGCCTGCCACGGTGGCAGGGTGCGGCTCACGTGAGCATCAGCGCTGGCGCTCCTTGTATTTGTCTATCTGACGGAGCACGGAGTCGACGCACAGGTCAACGCCTTCTTCAAAGGTGTCGCACACCTTTTCGGCATGCAGTTCGGTGCCGGGCAGACTCACGTTGAGAGCGGTTTCCTTGTTCTTGGCCGTTTCGGGCTTCACTACTTTCAGCACAAACTCGGCACGGATGGCCTGCTCGCAATTCTTCTGCAGCTTGGCAGCCTTCTTTTCTATAAATTCATGCAATTTCTCGGTGGCATCGAAATGCACGGCATTCACTTTCAGTTCCATAGTAAGATGTTTTAGGTGTTATGCCCTGGGGTGGGCTTGTTGATATTCCTTTACGAGTTCGGCAAACGTGGTGTGCGTGTAGACCTCGGTGGTGGCGATGCCTGCGTGGCCCAGGAGTTCTTTGATGGCTTCGAGGTCGGCGCCGTTGTTGAGCATCACGGTGGCAAAGGTGTGGCGCAGCACGTGCGGACTCTTTTTCTTCTGTGTGGTGACGAGCGACAGGTATTGCTTTACCCACTTGGACACCTGCTGCTGGCTCACGGGCTTTCCCTTGGCGGTGAGGAAGAGGGCTCGCGGGGCGTCGGCGAAGGTGGCGCTGCGGCGCTGCAGGTAGTGCTGCATGGCCTGCTGGAGGTCGGGACCGAAGGGCACAATGCGCTGCTTGTTGCGCTTGCCCGTCACCTTGAGTTCGCCTGCCTGGCAGTCCACATCGGCCAGGGTGAGCCCCGTGAGCTCGCTCAGGCGGATGCCCGTGGAGTAGAAGGTGAGGAGGATGGTGCGGTCGCGCTCGCCCTCGTAGGTGTCGGGGAAGGGGGTGTCGTCGAAGAGGCGGTCCATCTCTGCCTGCCTGACGAAGGTGGGTAGCTTGGCGTGCACCTTGGGGTTGTGCACGAGCCTCACGGGGTCGCGCTCCACGCGGGCTGTGCGCAGCAGATAGCGGTAGAGCGAACGCAGGGCGCTGAGGGCCTTGCTCACGGTGCGGGCGTCGGTGCCGCGCTCCATTTCGTGTACCATCCAACTGCGCACCACGTCCTCATCGAGGGTGTGCCAGTCGAGGCTCTCGTCCTTTGAGCGAAAATAGGCTTGGAAATGCGTCAGGCAGTCGTGATAGGTGGCCACGGTGCGCGGGGAGTAACCCCTGTCACCGGCCAGATAGGTGAGAAACGGCTTGATGACTTCCATGGTATTTTGCTACGTTGTGGTTTCAAAAGCGAATATCGTCACTTTTTGCGAAAGTGCCAAACTTTTGTCTTGTTTTTCGCTGCCGTCGTGCGGGCACCGTGTTGCGAGGAGGGGCTCTACGAAATAAGCCGCAGCGCGAGCGGAGGCTCTGCTGCGGCTATGTGGTAGCAAATATGGGCTACTGGGGGATGCGCGGCCCGAGGGGCTCACGCGGTGCTGCGAAGGGGCTACTGATTAGTCTTCGCAACGGTGGAGCTGCTGCACGTAAACGGCGTGCTCCTTGGCCAGACGCTTCAATACGCTGGGCTTGTCGAACTGCTGACGGGCGCGGAGTTCCTTCACAACACCGGTCCTCTCGAACTTTCTCTTGAATTTCTTCAGGGCGCGTTCAATGTTCTCGCCCTCTTTTACGGGTACTACAATCATTGTTTGATTTAGGATTTTATTTTGTTATTGATTTATTTGCATACTTCTTGCGGGGTGCAAAAATAGGCATTTATTTTATGGCTGGCAAGTTTTTCGCTGATTTTTACGGCAATGTGGATGCTTTGCAGGCTCCATGCAGCATGTTCCATAGCATGGGTGTCACGCCAAACTTTTGTGGGCACGCATGCTGCCTCCTTGCGCACAGGGGGTCGCCTCTTTGCCATAGCCCCCATGCAGCACATGAAAGGCGCTTGCCGTAAACCCGTAAAAATAAAGTATTCCTGCATCTTGCAGCGGTCATCCTTTCACACGGCCAGCACGTGTTCGGGCGGGCGAGCCCCTCATGCGGTTTAACGAAGGAGCCCATGCCGACGGGCTTAGGAGTCGTCTGAAATAGATGCTACGTAAAAAATTTTACGTACGACGTGATATTTTTTACGTTCTACGTGATATTTTTTACGTAGCACCCCGTTTCACCCGTCCGCCGCCCCCCAAAAAATAGATGCCGTGGGAAAAAGTGTCCACGGCTGGGGAAGTTTCTCCCACGGCATCCCGCGGGCGGGGTGCTGCGGCGGGGGTCAGGCTTCCTTTTGCAGATGCACCACCGTTTGGGGGAAGGGTATGCCTACGCCCTCGCGGTTAAAGAGCTCGTAGATTTGCTGGTGAAGGTCGTAGTAGACGTCCCAATAGGCTTCAGTTTTCACCCATACACGCACCACAAGGTTGACGCTGCTGTCGGCTAGGGCATCGAGGCCTACAAAGGGCTTACGGCCTTCGGGCTCCTGCATGATGCGGGCGTCGCTCTGAAAGAGGGTGAGCAGCAACTGGCGCACGCGGCTGATGTCGGTGCCGTAGTCCACGCCGATGGTCCACTGCACGCGGCGGGCTCCCTCGCGGCTGTAGTTGACGACGACGGAGGTGCTGAGGGAACCGTTGGGTATATAGATGAGTTTGTTGTCGAAGGTGTTGAGTATGGTGTGGAATATCTGCACCTCGCGCACTACGCCTGTCAGGCCCTGCACCTCGATGGTGTCGCCCACACGGTAGGGCTTGAAGAGGAGGATGACGATGCCGCCGGCAAAGTTCTGCAGATTGCCCGACAGAGCCATACCTACGGCCACACCGGCCGAGGCGAGGAGGGCGGCAAATGAGGTGGTGTTGACACCGAGGGCACCGATGACTGAGATGATGAGCAGCACGGTGAGCAGGATGTTGACCATGCTGCGCAGGAAACTCTGCACGCCCACGTCGATGTGGCGGCGCTCAAGCATGCTGCGCACAAGGCGGTTGATGAGGTTGACAAGGAAACGCCCCACCACATAGACGAGCACGGCGGTGAGTATGTGCTTGCCGGCGGTGATGGAGAGGTCGATGAGGCGGGCCAGGAACTGGTCGAGTTTGCCCAACTGTAATTCGGTGGTAAGAGCTTGTAAAATCATAGGATAGTTTTTGTGGCTGTTTATTATTCCTCCCCCCAAAAAATGAAGGCGGGATGGGGCATCAGTGCGGCAGGGCTTCGAGGCGGCCGTCGGGATGGATGCGTAAGGGGGTATGAGGCACGTCGGAGAGGGTGAGGCTGCGCATGTGCTGTGCCACACGGTGGTGGGGATCGGTGCGCGGGCCAAGCCCCCTTTGCTGTAGATAAGAATGGATGCGGCCACCGCAGAAACGGCCTGCGCCGTCGACCTGCACCTCGAGCACGGGTGCGTGGCCCGAGAGGCCGACGAGGTTGATGCCGTAGGGGGTGCAGAAGTTGCCCAGACTGTAGGCTATGAGGTGGTGCTTGTAGACTTCAAGGGCACGGGTGACGTGCGGTCCGTGGCCGAAGACGACGTCGGCGCCGGCATCGATGCAGAAGTGGGCAAAGGCGCGAAGGTCGCCGCGGGGCTCGTCGAGATAGGTTTCCTCGCCATAGGGCAGATGGCAATATTTCACGCCCTCGGCACCGCCGTGGAAGGACACAATGAGCACGTCGCAGCGCGCAGCAAGGGCCGTCAGCGTGGTGCGCACAGCGCGGAGGTCGCTGTGGCGGTGGGTGTAGGCGTTGTGGCCAAAGGCGCAGAAGCCGTAACGCACGCCTCCACGCTCGATGACCACTCCGTTGTAGTGGTTGCGCAGCCCCGCATAGGCCAGTCCGGCTGCTTGGAGGGTGCGCTGGGTGGAGGCGGCACCAGACGGGCCAAAGTCGTAGGCATGGTTGTTGGCAAGGCTGAGGAAGTCGTAGCCTGCGTCAACGAGATGCTGCACGTAGGCTGTGGGGGTAAGAAAGGCGTAGTTGTGCTGACGCTCCACCTTCTTTGCCGTCGTGCCACTGTCGGCCAACACGCATTCGAGGTTGCCGGCAGCCACATCGGCACGGCGCAGCACCGGGGCTACGTCATAAAACAAATGCCGTCCGTTGTCGGGCGGCAGTTGCGGCGTGGGATACAATGTTCCCATCATAATGTCACCCGTGAGGGCGATGGTATGGATGCGCTCCTGCCGCGTTTGCGCCAGCGTGGCAAGTGCAGCGGCAAGGAAAATCGCGGCGAGGAATGGACGCATAAACAGGGGCGGATAGCAAGAGCGAAGATGATTACTCCACAATGCGACGGGCACCGATATAGCGGCGGCTGTAGTAGGGCTCGTTTGACTCCGACACTTTCACGCCCGTACGGCTGGCGTGCACAAAGGAGAACTTGCCGGTGGAGGGGTCGACATCGGTCACGATACCTACGTGCCCAACGCTACTGTGGCTGCGGCTGCCGCCGAAGAAGACGAGGTCGCCCTTCTGCAAATCGGCCACGTTGCGCACAGGCATGCCTTGGGTATATTGCGAACGGGAGGAGCGCGTGATGCTCACGTTTTCGCAGCCGTAGACGTAACTGGTAAAGCCTGAGCAGTCGAAAGCATAGGGCCCCGACATGCCCGAACGGTAACGCGCGCCGAGATACTGCAAGGCGGTCTTCACGATGTTCTCACCAAAACGGTTACGGGCCGTAGTCGTACGGACAGTGCGTGCCGCCTCGGCCTCCGACTCAAGCGTCACGGCGGCCACCTCGGTCACAATCTTCTCGGCAGTGCAACGTGCGGGCATAGCCTCGGGCATCATATCTTGCGCTGATGCCGTAAAGAGACTCATAAGTCCGAAGCTTACACTGAATAGGGTCTTCTTGATATTCACAAACATTCTTCTTTTATCTGTTGCAATACTGCATTTTCCGCCACACTGTCCCTCCTTCCAGATGCTGTGGCTAAATTCCTAAGCAGGAACATGGCAAGAAAAGGGCGGTTGAAAACCAACCTTTTCGTCAAACCAAATGCGCAGCGCCAAAGCCGAGAGGATTTGAGCGATGCCATGGCGAGAAAAGGTCGAATGAAATTCAACGAAAAAGATTCGCACACTGCCTTGTGCAGCATGCTATCGACTTCGTGGCAAATATGCCTTTACTCAGCCGTTATTCCCCTCCGTGGTTTTTCAACGAGGGCAAAGGTATTAAAATTCAAGCATATACCATCCCCTCTGCCCCACTTTTTTGCACGCCGCCCTCATTTTTCCTTCGTTTTTGCACACCTATATAATGGGTTGTGCAACAATTTCGTGTGTTTTCGAGCTTTAGTGGACATGCTGTATTTACACCTCTTTTCTCACTTTGTGACATCCTTTTCGTAGGTCCTCTGAAGGAAGGACATCGAACACTTCTGATGTTCCACTATATTGTCGATTGACCAACTCTCGTATTGTGAATAGACATAGAGCATCTTCAGACTTTCTACATTACCTGTTCCTGAAGCGTATCTCTCCATTCGTGCACGTTTCACCTCAAAACACGAATTTGACAAAGCACTGTTTTGTCCAGAAGAAATCATAACCATATTGCCTAAGCTATCACGTAGAGCAGCCTTTTGGGGATGTTTCTCGTCATCCCAATTAAAATTGCTTTTATCACCAAATTCGTCATCTGGATGCTGTGGCGCAATATGCTTCGGCAAGGAAGAATGTAGGCGATGTTGCCTGGCTAATCATTTGGATAATACCTAATTCTCCTGCTCTGCCCATTATTGACTGCTTATTGGCCTTACTTTTGTCGTATCTAAGCTGTGAGACTATTCTGGTAATACACGTTAAAGCCTCAGACAGGTATTGATTACCAAACTTCAGATAATAACCGAATAAGAATGTAGCTATCACATCACCATACCACCAATGTGTACGTTTCTTTCCTTCATTACGGTCTATAAGACCTGAGCATGAGATGGTACTCCACAATATTTTATACTGTTTGGTCTTAGTAAAAATGTTGTAATGCTGAATGAAATTATTCACAAAGGCAAAGAAGTGCGTTCCACCTTGTATGGGGTCCATGAAATCAAATCTCTCACCAAAAGGAGGTATCTCAGGAATGGTAGGAGCTGCTTCAAACTCATTCTTAACCCGGTTCTGCTCCTTGATATACCATAGTTTGCGTTGATTCCACTTGCGCAGACAGTAAATGTATATGCCGAGGATAATTGATACGCTTCTATCCCCATTGTCACGCTCACTTTTTACGAGAAGATCATCCCACATTTTAGCAAGGTGGCGCTGCTGTTTGTCATTTGTCTCAGGAATGTATCTCAGATGATGTGACTTTAGCAGCTCATAGTCAGTCAACGCTTTTCCCCTGGCATTCTAAGTTGAGAAAAATGTATAGGCAAGTTCAAGCGATGAGTCCTGAAGAATGAGAACATCAAAAGTAATTTCTTTGATGATTCGTTGGACGATCTATTCTTTTTGCCGTATTAGGGTAATGCCGGTTAAGATACAATTCAATGAGATGCCTGTTATAGCCAACATATTTCTGAGCTTCTACTGAGTCGAAACTTTCATTGAGCAAACCAATCTCCGCCATTCCCATAGCACGCAGAATAAGGGCCAGTGTGACAGTTCTTTGTTGTCCATCAATAATATCATAATCATATCCTTTCTTTTGAAGAATGATGGTGCCAAGATGGTATCTGTGGCCTCTTGGTTGAAATATGTCATCCAATAACAATTCCACGTTTTTCTGTGGCCAGCAATATATACGCTGATAATCTGGAATCTTCAGATTCAAAGCAAGGACTTCCTGCTTATCCTGACCCAAGCGGCGAACGGCGACCGTTTCTTCGGCGGCTTC
>SFEP01000086.1 GCA_004557185.1 Bacteroidales bacterium | reverse complement strand
AAAGCTGTGGGAATGGTCTGTCATACAAAAGACTATTGGGTCAGAGATTTCATGCCTGCACAGGCGGATGAAGATGTGTTCGTGAGGTTCATCTTCAATACAGAGCGTGTAACAATCTGACTATCAGTGTATATAGTGTATAACGGTCGGTAATTGAGCCGTTGGTCACACTCTCTGTACCTTCCTGTTAATCCTTTGAATATCAGCGGTTTTGCTATTTCATCATGATTTGACCTTCCATTGGGGAGATGTCTTCTAATTAACATTTTCTACTTTCCCACGCAAAAGTGAGAAAACACATTGTGGAGCAAGTCAGTAGAGGTAACTTCGCCCAGAATGTCGCCGAGGTGGGCAATGCATTCGCGCAGGTCCTGGGCCACGAGGTCGGTGGGGAGGCCGGCGGTGAGGCCATCCATCACGCGATGCATGCTGGCCAGCGCCTGCTGCAGTGCCTGGTAGTGGCGCTCGTTGCTCACGATGACGTCGGTGGGGCCGGCGGTCTCGGTGAGGCGGGCGAGCGTGGCCGACAGGGTGCGGCGAAGGGAGTCGATGTGCTGCTCGTGGCGGGCGCTGAGGTAGAGGGCGGGACAGGGCAGGGTGGGGAGGTCGGCAGGGGGGAGCAGGTCCGTTTTGTTGATGACCACGATGAGCTGCTTGTCGGCCACGAGGGGCTGCAGGCGAGGCCAGAGTTCGGCGTAGTGTGCGGCGGCCTGCGTGGCATCCAGCAGCCAGATGATGACTTCAGCCTCCTCAATTTTGGCAAAGGTGCGGTCGATGCCCATGCGTTCCACCTGGTCGGTGGCGTGGCGTATGCCGGCCGTATCGATGAAGCGTAGCAGCGTGCCGTCCACCACCACGTGCTCCTCAATGGTGTCGCGGGTCGTGCCGTCCACGTCGCTCACCAGTGCCCTTTCTTCGCCCACCAACACGTTCAACAGCGTGCTTTTGCCAGCGTTCGTTTTGCCGATGATGGCCACGGGAATGCCGCGTTTCAGCGCGTTGCCCAGTTTGAAGCTCTGGCAGAGTCGCCCGATGTGCTCCGTCATTTGCTCGGCCAGTTGCAGCAGGTGCGAGCGGTCGGCAAACTGGATGTCCTCGTGGTCGGAGAAGTCCAGTTCCAGTTCGAACATCGAGGCTATGTGTATGAGTTCCTCGCGCAGACTGCGCAGTTTGTTGCTGAAGTGTCCCTTTAGTTGACTTATGGCCATGCGGTGGTTGGCGGCGGTGTCCGAGGCGATGAGGTCGGCCACGGCTTCGGCCTGGCTCAGGTCCATCTTTCCGTTGATAAAGGCGCGTTGCGTAAACTCGCCCGGTTGTGCCAGGCAACATCCCGCATCCAGCAGGCGCTGCACCAGTTGCCGCATGATATAGGCTGAGCCGTGGCACGAAATCTCCACGCCGTCCTCCCCAGTGTAGGAGTGTGGGGCGCGAAACAGCGTTACCAGCACCTCGTCCAGGCACTCGCCGTGCTCGTCAGTGATTTGTCCGAAGGTGGCGGTGTGGCCTTTGCGGCGGCTCAGCGGCTCGCCTTTGAGGGGCTTGAAAAGGGTGTCGACGATGGCTATGCTCTGGGGGCCTGATACGCGTACCAAACCTATGGCGCCGCCTGTGGGGGTGGCTTGTGCACAAATGGTGGTGTTCATGATTGAGGTAGAAAATGGGGGGTGGTGGCGTGTCGTGTCATCGCCTGTTTTGTGCATGCGAAGTTACAAATAAAAGCCTATTTGCTTGTGCTGTTACGCTTAAAGGCTTATTTTTGCCCCTGCATCGCAGGTTTTGCGCTCCTTGCGTCTTCGTTTGGTGGGTGTGAAAATGCCGATGCGCTCCGCAGCCCGCCGCTCACGACGAAGGGCCGCTTTTGTTGAAAACCTACCTAATTTTTTATTTGAAAAACATGAGAAAGAAAATCGTGTCGCTCTGCATGGCCTTGTTGTCGTGTGGTTTTATGTGGCCCGGCCTGTTGTGTGCCGAGGTCAATCCCAAACCCTTCGTGGTGCCCGAACTCACGCAGTGGCAGGGCGCTGAGGGCCGTGTGACCCTGTCGGGGCGCGTGGTGGTGAAAAGCAGCCAGCTGCAGGCTGTGGCACAGGCATTGGCCCATGACTATGAAACCATGATGGGCCGTAAACTCACTGTGGTGAAGGGCAGCGCTAAGCCTGGCGATGTGGTGCTGGCGCTCAAAAAGGACAAGGCACTCGGCACCGAGGGCTACACCATGCGCATAGCCCGCACCGTCAGCCTCGAGGCCGCCACGCCACAGGGCGCCTTTTGGGGCACTCGCACGCTGCTGCAAATTTCAGAGCAGTCGGCCGACCGCACCCTGCCTTGCGGCCTCACTACCGACGTGCCCCAGTATGGCCTGCGTGGTTTCATGATAGACTGCGGCCGCAAGTACATACCCATGGCCTACCTGCGCCAGCTCACCAAGGTGATGGCCTATTATAAAATGAACACGTTGCAGGTGCACCTCAACGACAACGGCTTCCGTCAGTACTTCAATGGCGACTGGAACCTCACGCAGGCCGCCTTCCGCCTGGAGTGTGACACCTATCCCGGGCTGACGGCCAAGGACGGCTCCTACACCAAGCAAGAGTTCATCGATTTCCAGAAGGCTGCCGAAGCCCAGTTCGTAGAGGTGATACCCGAAATTGATGCCCCCGCCCATGCCTTGGCCTTCACGCAGTACAAGCCCGAGTTGGGCAGCAAGGAGTATGGCATGGATCATCTCGACCTCTTCAACCCCGACACCTATACCTTCATGGACAACCTTTATAAGGAGTATCTGCAGGGCAAGGAACCCGTGTTCCGTGGTCCGCGTGTGCACATCGGTACCGACGAATACTCCAATGCCAAGAAGGATGTGGTGGAGAAATTCCGCGCCTTCACCGACCATTATATCCGCTACGTGGAGAGCTTCGGCAAGCAGGCCGTGGTGTGGGGCGCCCTCACCCACGCCCAGGGCGAAACCAAGGTGAAGTCGGACAACGTGTGGATGAGCTGCTGGTACAACGGCTTTGCCAACCCCAAGGACATGAAGGAGCAGGGCTACAAACTCATCAGCATCCCCGACGGACTGGTGTACATTGTGCCTGCCGCAGGCTACTACTACGACTACCTCAACTGCCAGTACCTCTACGAGCACTACACGCCGGCCACCATCGGCAACCAGCAGTTTGAGGAAAACGACCCCGCCATCCTTGGCGGCATGTTTGCCGTGTGGAATGACCACGCTGGCAACGGCATTTCGGTGAAGGACATTCACCACCGCACCTTCCCTGCGCTGCAAACGCTGGCCGCCAAGTGCTGGAGCGGCAAACTCACCTCGGTGCCCTACGCCGAGTTCGACGCCAAGCGCGCCATGCTGAGCGAGGCTCCCGGCGTGAACGAACTGGGTCGTCTGGGCAAGGCCGGCCAGGTGGTGCTGCAAGTGCCCTCGCTGCAGCCTGAGGCCACCACGGGCGTCACCGAGATAGGTTACGACTACTCCGTGAGCTTCACCATCGACGGTGCCGACGAGGCCCGCGGCACAGTGCTGCTGCAGTCGCCCAACGCCACCTTCTACCTGAGCGACCCGCGTCGCGGCCGTCTCGGCTTTGAGCGCGACGGCTACCTCAACACCTTTAATTATACGGTGGAAAAAGGCAAGCAAGTGACGCTCACCATCGAGGGAAACAACCGCATGACGCGCCTCCTTGTCAACGGCCAGGTAAAGGAAGAACTCGCTCCGCAACCCCTCTACGTGATGAAGCCCACCGACGTGGCCGACTACCAAGTGGGTGCCGCTGCCCAGTACAAGCCCGTGGTCTACAACCCCAGCGATCGCATCTACTATCAGCGCACGTTGGTCTTCCCCCTGCAGCAGGCCGGTAAGTTCAACAGCCGCATTACCAACCTCGAAGTGAAGGTAGTGAAATAAGAACACCGCCCCTCCCACGTTACCTCACGCAGTCTGCCAAGCGTATCGCGTCCAGCCACGCGAGCCGTTTGGCAGACTTTTCTTTTGCCCTATTTCCCCTTTCCTCATGCTTCAAAATGCCGTTTTATACAGCCCTTCGTTAGGCCGTTTTTTGAGGGTGAAATGGGAACACGAGAGGCTGTGCGCTGCCACTTCCCGATATGAGGCCACATGTTCTTGCTTTACAACGATTTACATTCATTCGGAAGCGGCATGTAACCGTTTTTGCAAGGCGTGAAACCATTCGTACACGGCACTTCGCCAGCAAAGTGCCTTAGAAAAAGGAAAACGCGCGATAGATTTTTGGGTTTCAGCCTTCCGCTTTTGCGAAATGCAAGATGAACAGATGGATGATTTTTTCGAGGAATTTCGGGTTCAATGCTGCCCACAGCCGCTTTCGCCCCTGTGTTTGCCAATGCAAGTCATGCACTATCCTGCAATGCGTCTGGCTGGTGATGCCGGCAAAGTAGCTGCCCGCCCACGGCGGCGCGGGCCGTCTTGCTCTCCGCGTCGGTCAGTTCGGTTTCGGCGATGGATGCGTTGTCGTTGTCATCGCTGCAGGCGGTAAGGGCCATGCTGCCCATCAGGAGCAGGGCGGCAGGTAGAAAGAGGATTTTCTCCTTCATGATGAAAGGAGTTTGGGTATGAAAGGCGTGCGGCGTAGCAGGGAGTGCGTGCGGTGCAGGTGCGCCTCCCTGCGGCTGAAGGTAAACGCCGCGGGCTTGGCATTACTGCCAGACCCGCGGCGTTTTAGCTAAGCACCTTCCACGTGGAGAGGGCTAATGGGGATTTTGTATAAAGATAGGAGTCAGTTTGGTGCCCGTGCCGGGAAGTTCCTTGTCGTAGTCTGGCGTGCCCACCAGTTGCGTGCTGAGCTGGCGTCCGGTGCGCATGCGCACGGCCAGGCCGCGTTTGGGTAGATGCTTGTTGGTCGTGTTTACAAGCGAATAGCCTCTCAAGCCCGAGTACACGTAGTCGTCCAAGGTGCAGCCCTCTTCCCTTATGTCCCAAGTCAGGGTGCCCGTGCGGGCATTGTAGGTGTAGGTTTCCGGGCTTATCTGCACATTGACCACAGGCACGCTCATCTTGTAGACAAACCTGCTGTATTCGTCAATGAAGAACGAGTAGCTGGTGAAGTAGTCGAGATAATTCTGCGTAAAGGCCACGGGCAGCACTTCCTCGAATTTGTTGTGCTCGTTCCAGCCTCTGGCGGCGGTGGTCACCTGCTCCTTGGCGGCGGGTCCCCAGTTTTCCAGCGCTTTCTGGTTTTTATCCAGATACTTGTTGATGGCCTCGCTGTTCTGGCCTAAGGCAAGGAGGTAAAGCAGTTCGCCAAAGACGCTCGCCTTGTCGGACGTGGAGTTCAGGTTCTTCAACACTTGCTGGAACTTGTGACTGTCTGAGGATAGTTTGTAGTAATGTTTCTCCTTGATATCGAAGCTGAACCAGTACGTCTTCTTCTTGCCGAGGTCGGGGTTCGCGGGGCGGCCGCAAATCCAGAAAGACATGTCGTTCTCGTCGTAGAGAATGTCGCCCCACGCGTAGTAAGGCTCCTTGCCGCCGTCGTTGTCGGGCAGGAGCGAGGGGTCTACCAGGCGGATTTGCGTGAGTTGGGGCATGAGCGTGAAGTCCACGTCAATCACGGCGTAGCAGCCGGCCTCGTTGCCGGGGCGCAGGTTGAGCGTGCCCAGTTTGCCCACGCTGTAGCTGGCGGTGGTGGTGCCGTCGGCCAGCGTCTGGCTGGTGATGCCGGCAAAGTAGCGGCTCGCCTCGGCAGCGTCGGCCACGGCCAGCGTGCGCACGGTGGGGTTGGCGGCGTCCAGCTGCTCGCCCACGGTGGCGTCGTAGGTCTTGCTGGCCCAGCCAGTGGGCAGTTCCTCCACCTCGGCCAGCGCGTTGAGCACGCGGGCGGCGGCACGG
>SFEP01000024.1 GCA_004557185.1 Bacteroidales bacterium | reverse complement strand
TTTCGTTAAGCCAAATGAGCAGCGCCAAAGCCGAGAGGATTTGAGCGATGCCATGGCGAGAAAAGGTCGGATGAAATCCAACTTTCTTCCACGCCGTGGTCACTTTCTTCCACGGCTGGGGATTTTTCTCCCACGGCGGCCCGTTTTGACCGACACCGATTGAGTCTATAGTACGGATGTGGGAGCGAGGAAACGGGCTGGGGCCTACCTACAGCACAAGGGGCTGCGCCCGACCGTGGTGGTGGCGCAGCCCCTTGCAGGCTGTGGTGAGGGCGTGGCGTTACTGCGCGCCGTCGGGAGTGATGGGCTTGATGTAGCGGCTGCTGGCGTAAGCACGTACGCCGTTGTATTCTATCTCGGTAAATCCGTCTTCGGTGCCGTAGATGTTTACCTTCTGCCCATAGTAGAGTTTGCCTATCACACGTCCTTTTTTGCTGGGCTTCTGACGCACGTTCAGACCCTTGCGTGCCGTGCAGTAGGCTTGCTGCGGGGCAGCCACCTCCACCGCGGTGGGCTCGCTGTCGCTGCTGCCGCTCCACAGGTTCGAGAGGCTCGGGCCGAACAGGAGATAACCGCCCACGGCGAGGGTGATGAGCAGGGTGTAGATGTTGAGGAAGACGAAGCGGATGGCATAAAGCACGATGCTCAGCAGGAAGTAGAGAATAAAGACGATGAAGTAGCCTATCACGCCGCTGATGAGGGCTATCACGCCGGCAAAGATGCCCTCCAGAATGCCTTGCGTAATGAAGGTGGCTATCACGGCGATGATGAGGCCGATCAAGCCCAGGATGAGCGCGCCGTAGAGAAGCCACTCTGCCCACGTGCCATAGTGATCGTCGTACCAGTCGCCGAAATCCTGTACGCGGTAGTTGAGCCGCTGCCACCAGTTGGCGTTGGAGCGTGTACTGCTTGTGGTGGCTTGGCTGTGGCTGCTGTTGCGCAGTGCCGAAGCGCTGGCTGAGGTGACGCGGCGGCCGAATTGGTCGAAGTTGGAACGATGGTGAGGCAGACTGCCTCGCACGGAGGTGATGCGGCGGCCAAATTGGTCGAAAGTTGCCATGTGATGTTGGGGTAATTTCAGTAGGTAAGCCTGGCACCGCCCTTGCTGCGGGGCGTGCCAGGCGTTTGTAATGTGGTTAACTTAATGGATATCGGTGGGTTAGTCGATGTAGATGCTGGTGGTTACCTGCAGGGGGTAACTGAAGATTTCGGCCTGCTCGCCGCCCACTTCGGGGTTGTTGGTGTTGCAGATGAGTGTGTACTGCGTGAGCGAGGGCAGGAGGCGCTGCACGTAGCCCGGCGTGTCGCGGTTGAGGAGGTCGAGTATCATCTTCACCGCCACGATGGTGACAAAGTTGATGTCGGCCGAGATGCCGGGCTCGAAGCTTACCTTGGCGAGGTCTTCCTCGGTGGTGTAGAAGCGGCGGTTCTGCGTGACGCGCCCCGACTCGTAGCCCACAGCGTCGAGGAAGCCCTTGTAGGTGACGTGGCCCTGCGGCAGGCAGTAGAACACTTCGCCAGCAAAGGCGCGCTCCCAGCAGCCTATGCTGATGAAGGGCATGCCGATTTCAAGGGCAAAGTCGCAGGCGTAGAGGTCGCCCTCGCGGTTGTCGGCGCCGCCCACCACGATGGTGTCGGGGTTGCAGAAACTGAAGATTTCGCCGCGGTCAACCTCCTGTATCATGCAGTTGAACTTGCGTACTTCGGCGTAGGGGTTGATTTGCAGGATGCGCTCTTCGAGGGCGTCGGTCTTGTAGCGGCCCACGTCGTACACGCCGCACTGGTGGCGGCAGATGTTGTGGTAGCCGAAGATGTCGTTGTCCACGAGCATGAAGCGGCCTACGCCGGCCTTGGCCAGTTCGACGGCCACGAGGCTGCCCACGGAACCGCAGCCAATGAAGAGGGCGCCCTTCTTCATCATCACGGCGTTTTCGAGAATGCCCACGTTGCGCGAGAAGACGTCCATCTCAAGGGCAAACTTCTCGATGATGACTTCTCTGAGCGAGTCGATTTGGAAGAGGCGCAGCGTGTCGCCGTCCCAAAAGCCGAGAAGGGCGGGCACTGCGTCGTGGCAGATGGCGCCTGCGGGGTCGGCCTCGCGAAGCAGGTTGAAGAGGTGCTGGCGGGCTTCGGCCTGCTCCTCGGGGGTGGCGCGGTGGGCTTTGCGCTGGCGGATGCGCTCCTCGGGCGTCAGCGAGGTGTCGATTTCGGCTTTGGCCAGGTTGAGCGCGCGGTGCATGGCGGCGGGCACGGCCTCGGCGAAGGGCTGGGCGCTGACAACGCCCACTGGACGCAGACGGGATGCGTTGAGGTGTGCGTCGGCGGGCGGAATGTTGTAGTAGTTGGTGTTAGCCACATAGTAACCGCAAAGCAGGCCGCTGTAGCGGGTGTCGTTGTGGGCGTTGGCTATGGAAGTGGGCAGCATGATGCGTGCCTCACGTTTGGTGCTCAGCGTGTAGGGCATGGTAGGGGGGAGGTTAGGGGTGGGGGTGATGCTGATGGGGCGGGGCGCCCCTGGTGTGTAGGCAGAAGGCAAGGGGCCTGAGAGCAAGATTTACTCCATATTATATATAGGCGCCGCTATGGAGCCGCAGCACTTTTATAATGAAGGAGTGGAGCGGGGGAAAAAGGCGGGGATGGGCAAGGGCGGCAGACGAGGTGGCGCAGGCCGTGAAGCCTTGTTACGCGTCCGCCTGCCACGCTTGGTGCGGCAGGCGGACTTGGCGTTATTTGAAGAGCCTCTTGATGGCGGTGCAGATGTCGTCGCAAGCCTGGCTTATGGTGTATTTCTCAGCGTTTTCCACCTCGCCCTGCTCAATGCGTACGGGGCGCTGTGGCCCTTGTGGCGGCGGGGGCGGCGTGCCTCCTCCTACAGGGCGTGCGGGTTGTGCCGGGGCAACGTGGGACGGTGGCGGCGTAGTGCGCCCGGGCTGCTGCGGGTAGCCCTGAGCAGGCTGCTGCGGGTAGCCTTGTGCTTGCTGCTGCGGGTAGCCCTGAGCTTGCTGCTGCGGGTAGCCCTGTGCTTGCTGCTGCGGGTAGCCTTGAGCAGGCTGCTGCGGGTAGCCCTGAGCTTGCTGCTGCGGATAGCCCTGTGCTTGCTGCTGCGGGTAGCCCTGAGCAGGCTGCTGCGGTGCTTCGTCGACAAATTCGCCGGGTCCCTCGTCTACATGCCAAGTGCCGCGCTGGGTGAGCATGGGCATCTGTTCCTCAGAAGAGTACCAGAGTTTGAGGTAGTTTTCGGGAATGAGGTCGCCGTCGTCCACAAACCACTCAATGGGCGTGTAGGCACCGTTGGGGGCTACGTGGTACATGGTGATGCGTGCTCGGGGGTCGCAGTTGACGAGCGCCGAGATAGCGCCGAGCGGGTGCTCCGAGGCAAACATGCGGTTGGTGCCGTCGTCGGTGGAGGAGAAGGTGTCCATCGAACCCGGATGACGATGCCAAAGGCCCAGCACTTGCAGGTTGCCCACGTACTGACGCGCCACTACGTTGCTCAGGTAGTTCACGAAGTCCACGTCGTACTCAAAGTAGCCCCACTGATGTGTGCTTTGCGGCCCTGGTGGTATGTTTTCTACCACAATGCGCGCTCCGCTGTCAAGCACATAACCAATGAGAATACCGCCCGTTTCGACGGGATGCTTGTGTATGGTCTCGGTCAGTATGGAGTTGAAGGCGCGTTGAGTGAAAACCACGTAAGGCTGGTTTTCCATAATCAGATGCCGTTAGGTGAGTTGAAGAGGTTGGCGTCCATATCGCCCGTCATGACGAGTTCGAGCGCCGTGAGCCACTTGATGGCCCAAGTGAGGGTTTGCACGGCGGTGGTGGTGTAGCACTGTCCGTTTTCTACACGGCCGTCGCTCATGTCTTCAGCACGGGTGGTGCAGAGGTAGCGTCCGCCTTCGCCGTCGTTGATGGCGTGGTGGGGCGGGAAGCCCAGTGCTTCGTCCACGTCCTCCATGCTGGGGTCAATCAGGTAAACGCATACCGAGCCGCCCATGCAGGGCGTGGGATGGTTGGGCTGGTAAACGGCCATCACTTGCCACGATACGCCGTCGAGAATGCCCGGAGTGAGTTCGCCCGTCCAGCAGAGGCAGCCGTGCCAGCGAGAAGAGGGGTCGTCCACGATTTCCTGCTCAAACTGGGGGAAGAAGCGCTTCATGCCCTCCACTTCGTCGGCGTAGAGCTCGGGGTCGTTTTCAAACCACTGTGCGGCGAGTTTGCCTTTCTGTGTCACGAGGTTGGCCTGCTCTTTACCTGTTACGTCGCCGCTGGCACCGATGTGCAGGGGGTTGCCGTTCTTCAGGTCGTCGGCTATCTTCTTACGTTTCAACTTGGCGGGGTCGAGTGCGAGTTTGCCTTTCTGTGTTACGAGGTTGGCCTGCTCTTTGCCCGTTACGTCGCCGCTGGCACCGATGTGCAGGGGGTTGCCGTTCTTCAAGTCGTCGGCTATCTTTTTACGTTTCAGTTTGGCGGGGTCAAGAGCGAGGCGGCCGGCTGGCACACGAAGGATGTCGGTGTTCATAGAAATAAGGTGTTTGGTGAATAGAGAAGCACCGCGCGGCGGTGGCTGTGAATTGAAAAATAGATGTGGCAAATGTAGACATTATTTTTCAAATTCCTTTTCGAAAGCCTTAAAATGGAGGCTGCAAAGCGTAAAACGGAGTAGCATACTGTAAAAAAAGAACGCAAACGCTGGCCCCGACGCGCATAAGATGGCCCAAGGCGGCATACCGTAAAGAACATACAGCAAGCCTCTGGGCTCTTTGCGTGGGGAAGGGCCAAACGGCCAGCAGGGGGACGCGGCTTTGCGGGCTGCGTCCCCCTGCTGTGGGGTGTGGGATTGCGGCTTGATGGGCCGCGGACTGCGGTGGTGCGATGCTTATTCCGTCATGTCTTCGGGGCGCATCGAGATGGTGGTGCAGTTGTGCTGCTTCACCACCACGTCTCTCATGAAGGCCTGGAAGTCGGCGGGCTTGAGGGCGTTGAGCGTGTCTTCGTAGCCCGTATAGTTGTCTTTGCCCCATACGGCCTTGCTGATGATGAGGCCAGCCCAGTAGCCGTTCTTCTTTTGTTGGTCAGCAAAATCCTTGAGTTCGTATTTGCGCATCTGTTCGAGTTCGTCCTGCGTCACACCGTTCTGGGCGATGGTGTTGAACTCACGCTCCATGAGCAGCAGGGCAGAGTCGAGCTTGGCAGGCTTCACGGGGCACTGTATGACGAGGGAGTACTCGTCGCGTATGCCGTAGTCGGCTGAGCCGTAAGCACCCACGCTGTAGGCCAGACTGGCTTCCTCACGGATGCTCTTGGTGTAGCGCTGCATGAGGATTTGGCCCATGATGTTGGCCATGGCTGCGGTCTTCATGGTGTAGGGCGTTTCGCCGCTCCACAGCTGCACGATGACGGCCTGGGGCGTTTCCATGGCGCGGTAGAAGTGGTTGTTGTTCACACCGTGCACGTAGCTGATTTTGCGGTCGATGAACTTTTCGCGCTGCTTCACGCTCTTCAGCGGAGCGATGTACTGCTCGGTGAAGGCGCGCAGCGAGTCGAGGTTGAAGTTGCCCGTGAAGAAGAAGTCAAAGTCGCCGCCGGCGGCAAAGCGTTCGCTGTAGAGGCGCTTCATCACTTCGTAGTCAGCCTTTTCCAGGTCGGCCAGCTCCAAGGGGCGTGCCAACGGGTTGTGGCCAAGGATGGTGCAGGAGACGGAGTCGCTGAACGCGCTCATGGGGTCTTTCGACTTGTTTTCGAGCGATGTGCGCAGCGTCGCCATCGTGTTCTGGTAGGCATCGGGGTCGTTCACAGGAGCTTGGAAGCGCAGGTAGATGAGTTCGAAGAGCGTGCGCAGGTCCTTGGGAGTTGATGAGCCGTCGAGGCATTCCGTTTCCTCTGTCAGCGAGAATGAGCACGAGGCCATTTTGCCGGCCAGTTTCTTCTCCAGTTCGGTGCTTGTGAAGTTGCCCAATCCGCAGTTTCCGATAACTCCTGGCATGAGGCTGTAGTTCACGTAGTCGGCGGCCTTCATCAGGCTTTTGCCGCCCATCGAGCGTGCTGCGAAGAGCACCTCTGAGTCGTTGAGGTCAGTCTTTTTGTAGAACACGCGGGCACCGTTGCTCAGTGTCCAGCAGGTGTAGCCGAAGTCGGCGGCCGTTTCCTTCACGATTTTGCCCTTGGCCGGCAGTTGGGGCACCAGCGGCTCGTCCTTCACGTTGTCCACGTAGGCTTCGAGCGGTGCGGCCACGGCGGCGGCCACGGCGGCGCGCAGTTCGTCGGGCGTGGGCACCTTCACGTCGTCCTTTTCAGGATACATGCCCAGCACCACGAAGTTGCTGTCGGTGGAGGCCGTGAGTTGCTGGAAGTACTGGTTGAGCACCTCTACGGGGCACTGTTGTGCCAGCATCTTCACAATCTGGAATTCGGTTTCGATGTCGGGGATGGCGTTGCCTTCCAGGAAGTGGCGCACATACTGTTTTATGTAGAAGGGCGACTTCTGCTTGTCGCGGTTGTCGTAAATCTTCTCGAACGAGTTGACGTATTCGTCGCGGGCACGTATCAGTTCGCTCTTGTTGAAGCCGAAGCGTCCTGCGCGCAGCACCTCCTGCATCACGGCCTGCGTGGCGGCAGCGTCCTGGCCGGGTTTGGGCAGGATGTAGAGGCCGAGGGCGTCCTTCGTTTTCGACATGATGTAGTTGTCGTAGTAAATTGCAGCCTGCAGGAAGGGGCAGTCAGCCTTCTGTGCGAGTTCGTTGATGCGGGAATTGAGCATGCTGCACACCACGCTGTTCATGTAGTTCATCTGCAGAATGATGGGCGTGTTGCGGTATTCTGCGGGCAGCGGATCCGTTTTGAAGAAGAGCTGCAGCAAGCCTTTTGTCTGCTCCTTGTCCTTGTCAACGAGGTAGATGGCCTTGTCGTTGTCGGGCACGGGGTAGAATTCGTAGGGGGCAGCGTTCTCGGGCATCTTGATAGCCGAGAAGAGGGCCTTGATTTTGCTCTCCACCTGGTCCACGTCGATGTCGCCCACCACGATGATGCCCTGCAGGTCGGGGCGATACCACTTTTCGTAGTAGTCGCGCAGTTCCTGGGGCTTGAAGTTGTCCACCACGCTCATCAGGCCGATGGGGTAGCGTTCGCCGTAGCGCGAGCCGGGGTAGAGTGCGGGCAGGTTGCGGAAGAACATGCGGCTCGAGGCCGAGGTGCGCATGCGCCATTCCTCGTGTATCACGCCGCGCTCCTTGTCAATTTCCTCGGGCAGCAGCAGCAGGCCGTCGCTCCAGTCGCGCAGAATGAGCAGGCACGAGTCGATGTTCGTTTCCGACACGGGCACATTGTCGATGTTGTAGACCGTTTCGTCGGTCGAGGTGTAGGCGTTCAGGTCGGCGCCGAACTTCACGCCGATGCGTTCGCAGTATTGCACCACGCCGTTGCCGGGGAAGTGCTCTGTGCCGTTGAAGCACATGTGTTCCAGAAAGTGGGCCAGACCGCGCTGGTTCTCCTCCTCCTGCACCGAGCCCACCTTCTGTGCGATGTAGAAGAAGGCCTGGTTCTCGGGCAACTTGTTGTGGCGCACATAGTAGGTAAGGCCGTTGGGCAGCTTACCGTAGCGCACGGCAGCGTCCATGGGCAACTGCGGCAGCTCCTGAGCCACGGCGGGCAGGAGCAGGGCAGCCATGAACAGCAGCATGAGATACTTGACTTGTTTCATGTGGTTTGAAAAATTGGAATTTGTAAATTTCTGCTTGAAGGTAAGTGTTGGCTGACGCCGCAGGTTAGCGTCAATGCGTGTTATGCCAAATTATAATGGCCTGCAAATGTATGTATTTATTATGTATCGGCTGTTTCAAATCAGAAAAACATTTGTAGATTTGCCTCAAATTTGACATTCTGACAATGATTCGCAAATTTGATTTCCTTGTGATTGGTTCTGGCGTGGCCGGAATGAGTTATGCCCTGCAAGTGGCCGCCTCAGGCAAGGGCAGAGTGGCACTGGTGTGCAAAACGACGATGGAAGAGGCCAATACCGCCAAGGCCCAGGGCGGCGTGGCCTCGGTAACTAACCTCGAGGTCGACGACTTCAACAAGCATATCAAGGACACCATGGTGGCCGGCGATTGGATAAGCGACCCCGCAGCCGTGCGCCAGGTGGTGGAACGTGCCCCCGAGGGCATTGAGCGGCTCGTGCGCTGGGGCGTGCAGTTCGACCGCGGCGACGACGGACGCTACGACCTTCACCGCGAGGGCGGACACAGCGAGTTCCGCATTCTGCACCATGCCGACGACACGGGCTTCGAAATACAGCGCGGACTCATTGAAGCCGTGCGCCACGAGCCCCGCATCACCGTGCTCGAAAACCATTTCGCCGTCGAAATCATCACCCAGCACCACCTGGGCAAAGAGGTGACCCGCCGCACACCCGACATTGAGTGCTACGGCGCCTATGTGCTCGACCCCGACACGCACAAAATCGACACCTTCCTCTCACGCGTCACCGTGCTCTGCACCGGCGGTGTGGGCGCCGTCTACGCCAGCACCACCAACCCCAACATTGCCACGGGCGACGGCATAGCCATGGCCTACCGCGCCAAGGCCACTGTGCAGGACATGGAGTTCGTGCAGTTCCACCCCACCGCCCTCTTCCACCCCGGCGAAACGCACCCCGCTTACCTCATCACCGAGGCCATGCGCGGCTACGGCGGCATTCTGCGACTGCCCAACGGCGAGGAGTTCATGCAGAAGTATGACCGGCGCCTCTCCCTGGCCCCGCGCGACATCGTGGCACGCGCCATCGACAAGGAAATGAAGATACACGGACTCGACCACGTGTGCCTCGACGTGACGCACAAAGACCCCGAGGAAACCAAGCACCATTTCCCCAACATCTACCAAAAGTGCCTCTCGATAGGCATCGACATCACCCGGCAATACATACCCGTGGCACCCTGTGCCCACTACCTCTGCGGCGGCATCAAGGTCGACCTCAATGCATGCTCCAGCATCAAGCGCCTCTATGCTGTGGGCGAATGCTCATGCACTGGGCTGCACGGCGGCAACCGTTTGGCATCGAACTCCCTCATCGAGGCGGTGGTCTATGCCGACGCAGCCGCCCGCCACGCCCTGCAGCACCTCGACGAGTACGAATTTAACAACAACGTGCCCGAATGGAACGACGAGGGCACCCTCACCAACGAGGAGAAGGTGCTCATAGCGCAGGACGTGAAGGAGGTGGGACAAATCATGTCGGCCTACGTGGGCATCGTGCGCTCCGACCTGCGACTCAAGCGGGCATGGACGCGCCTCGACCTGCTCTACGAAGAAACCGAGGAACTCTTCAAGCGCGTCAAGGCCACGCCCGACATCTGCGAACTGCGCAACATGATCAACGTGGGCTACCTCATCACACGCCAGGCCATGCAGCGCAAGGAGAGCCGCGGACTGCACTACACCATCGACTACCCCAAGCATGCCTACGACCAGAACTGAGGCATCCGGGCTCTGAGAGCCCCGCACCACATTACACAAAGCCCCTGCTTGTGCTCATCCCCGAGGAGTGGAACATCGCGTTCACTCATTGCGGAGCACAAACAGGGGCTTTTCGTATAGGCCACGTGCCTGCGGGCCGTGCCGCGGGCTGACGGAGGCCGGCGAGGGGCGGTTAGGCCGACGGTCGAAACGCTTTCGCAACGGCATCGGTTTCACCCCCGCCAGCGGCATGCCGTGCAACCCGCCGTACCATTTATATATTATTGGTGTCCGGTAAACTTGTATGGGCGTCCATAGAAAAGGCGGGTGCTCGGTAAACGCATTGAAGGCGTTGCCTCCGACAGGATGCCGTGGAAGAAAGTTCCCACGGCGGCCGGTTTCTACGGCGCGCCACCCCGCCGAAAATAGATGCTACGTAAAAAAATTTACGAACGACGTGATTTTTTTTACGTACGACGTGAGATTTTTTACGTAGCACCCCGTTTTATCTGTCCGCCACCCTGCCGGAAATAGATGCCGTGGGAACTTTCTTCCACGGCGTGGGAACTTTCTTCCACGGCGGGGTATGTTTTTCCCACGGCATGCCGTTTCGGCTGGGCTGCGCCGTGGGTGTTCGTGGCAGGTGCAAGCGGGGCTACAGCCGCACCTTGCAGCCGCCCATCACGAGCAGCCCCGGCTGACGCACGTTGGCCAAGTCGAAGTAGCGGGTGTTGGTGAGGTTGGTGCCTTCCACGTAGAGCGTGTAGCGGGGCCGCGTCCAGCGCACGGCAAGGTCGAGCAGGGCGTGCGTGCCGTAGGGGCGCAGCTCGGCCGTGGCCAGCCCGTTTTGGTAGAGCAGGTAGTGGCCCTCGCGCTGCTGCACGCGGCAGGTCCACTCCGCCGTGAGCGAGCGCCAGATGCGGTGCTGCAGGCGTGCCACCAGTTTGTGGCGCAAATACTCCAGCGCGTAGTTCGACTTGAAGTAGGGTTCGCCCGCTCGGCGGTGCTGCCCCGTCCAGGCATAGGAGAGGGTGAGGCGTGTGAGGGGCTGCCGGCTGCCCAGCATCTCAGTGAGGTGCAGCGTGGCGTCGGCCCCGAGGCCGTAGTTGTCGAGCGAGAAGGCCGTGGCGTGGTAAATGTCGTCGGCCGAATACATCACCCAGTCTATCATGTGCGTGCCCCGCTGGTAACGGGCCTTGAAGCGCAGGGTCACGGGGCGCGATGTGAAGTCGGCCCCCACGCGCCAGGCCGAGTTCTCCTCAGGCCGCAGCCCCACGTTGCCCTCCTGCGTGGGACTCTTGTACCACAGGTCGGTGAACGAGGGCAGACGCAGCGAGCGGTTCCACGAGGCGTAGAGCCGCCAGGCGGCCGACGGTCGGTAGCTGAGGTCCACGCCGGGGTAGAAGCGGAAACGGCCGTCGATGGCGTCGTTGCGCTCGGCCATGACGCCCGCCGAGAGCGTGAACCAGCGCCACACCACGTTGTGCTCGAGGTAGTAGGACATGTTGGTGCGGGCATCGCGCCGTGTGTAGTAGCGCCCCGCCTCGCCGCGAATGTGCACGTACTGCTCCTCGGTGAGCGGGCGGCCGAGGTTGGTGGAGTAGACGTCTTCCTGCCTGAGTTCGGCCCCCACGGCGGTGCGTCCGCCGCACCACTGTGTCCAGGCATTGGCTGAGAGGTTGAACACGTCGCCGCGGTGGAAGTTTTCACCCACGGTGCTGTGGCGCGTGAGCTGAAAGTGGTCGGTGCTGCGCAGCCACGAGGCCGAGGCCGACAGGTGCACGCGGCCCGAGGTTTCGGCATGGGCCGAGAGCAGATAGCGGCGTGTGGCCTCCCACTGATTGGGGTAGGCCGCTGAGTAGAAGGTGTTGGCGCCGAAGTCGTTGACCGTGGCGCCGGCCTGCAGCTGCACGCGGTAGGCTGGCATGGTGCGGCCCAGTGTGGCGAAGGCTTTGCCGCCGCTGAAGGCGCTGTTGGGCACGGCACCGTCGGAGCGTTGCCACGAGGCGCTGGCTGTGCCCTCCCAGCCTTGGCCCCACGTCCAGGCCGTGCGGGCCTCGCCGCGCAGGGTGGCGTAGCTGCCGCCCTCGAGCTGCACCTCGAGCGGTGCGCTCTGCGTGGTGCGGCGCGTCACAATGTTGACGGCCCCGCTGAAGGCCTGACTGCCAAGCACACGCGAGGCGGCACCTTCGAGTATCTCCACACGGTCCACGTCGCTGAGGTTAAGCGGAAAGTCCGCCGCGTTGTGACCGGTCTGCGGGTTAACCACGGGAATGCCGTTGACCAGCAGTGTGATTTGGTCGAAGGTGCCGCCGTCGATGCTGATGTCGGTTTGCATGCCAAATGCTCCGCGTTGGCGTACGTCGACAGTGGCCGAAAGTTTAAGAAGGTCGTTGACGGTGCTTACGCCCGCCGCCTCCAAGTCGCTGCGGGTGAGCGTAACCACCTGCCGTGCCGCCACATCGGCGGCGAGGGGGGCGCGTGAGGCCGTTACATTGGCTTCGCCCAGGCGCACCGTGTCGGCGGCGAGGGGCTCCTCAGCATGGCTGGGCTTGAGCATGGCGCTGTGTGAGGCCAGGCACGGCGCGGCCGTGAGCAAGGTGGCGGCGCTGAGCATGCCTACCCTGACCTCGCGGTGCAGGCAGGCAAAGAGCGACCAGCCCTTGCGGCTGAATTGCCGGAATGTAACAGGGCGCGCGGCGCGTCCCGTCAGGTGTGATGAATGTTGCATGTAGTTGTGCTTTAATATAAAAAAAGGAGTATGACTACTCCTCGGGGATGCCGTAATGGCTATGTGCGGGGCGTGTAGGGGTTGTGCCGTTTGGCCAGACTCCTCGCCGCGCGCTGTGCAGGCAGGGTTGCATTCACCCAAGCCGCGTTTTGCATTTCCCAGCCCAAGCTGCACAACCTGCGGCCTGCGAAGGTGGGGGGGCGTCAGCAGCCTGCCGCGAGTTCCACATGTTCGGCCTTCACCATTTCGTGCATGAAGAGGGCGGCGCTCTGCTCAAACTTGTCGGCGCTCTCGGTGGTGAGGTAGTGGCAGGTGCCGTGCTGCGTGAGGCGTGCTTCCATGTCGGGGTGGCGCTGCAGGTAGGAGGCCAGGCTCTGCGCCACATACTCGCCCTGCGCCACGATGCGAACGCCGGGCGGTGTGTATTTCACTATCTTGTTCATGAGGAGCGGATAGTGCGTGCAGCCCAGAATGAGGGTGTCGATGTCGGGGTCGAGGCGCATGATGCCCTCCACGCGCTTTTTCACAAAATAGTCGGCGCCGGGGGAGTCGAACTCGTAGTTTTCGACGAGGGGCACCCACATGGGGCAGGCTTGCCCCGTGACTTGTATGTCGGGCCAAAGCTTGCGCAGCTCCATGCTGTAGGAGCCGGAGTTCACCGTGCCCGCCGTGGCCAGCAAGCCTACGTGGCGGGTGTGGGTGAGCGGCCCCACGGCCTCGACGGTGGGACGGATGACGCCCAGCACGCGCCGCGAGGGGTCGATGTGCGGAATGTCGCGCTCCTGAATGGTGCGCAGCGCCTTGGCCGAAGCCGTGTTGCAGGCCAGGATAACCAGCGGGCAGCCACGACGGAAGAGTTCCTCGACGGCTTGCAGCGTGTATTTGTAGATGACCTCGAAGGAGTGCGAGCCATAGGGAGCCCGGGCGTTGTCGCCCAGATAGAGGTAGTCATATTGCGGTAGCAACTGGCGCATCTGCCTGAGAATGGTCAGACCGCCGTAGCCCGAGTCGAACACGCCTATCATCGTGGTAGTGGGGAAAAGGGGTGGGGTGTGAAAGCGTTAGTTGTTCAGTTTTTCAAGAATGCGCGCCGTGGCATCTTCCGACACCAAGGGGTGCACAAAGGGCAGAGCGTGGGTGTCGGCGTTGTAGATGTATTCGTAGCCACACTCAATGCCTACGCTCCTGATGGCTTCGTCGAGGCGCTGCCTGATGGGGGCGAGCATTTCGGCCTCGGCGCGGCGCAGCAAACTGTCGCACTCGTGGCGGAAGGCGAGGCTCTTCTCCATCTGGTCCTGCAAGTCGCGCTGACGCTTGAGCATGATGTTCTGCGGGAAATCCTTTTGGCCCTGCAAAAATTCGGTGAAGAGGCGCTTGAACTGCTCCTCGTTGTAGCTGGCCTCGGCCTCATACTGCTGGCGCAGCGCTTGCAGATGCTGCTGCGCTACGGCATATTCGGGCATGGCCACGAGCAGACTGTCGTAGTGGATGACGCCGATTTTCACTTGGCTCTGTGCGGCGGCGGACAGCACGGGCCACAGGAACAGGAGGAGGGGGATGATGCGTTTCATATCGTAGCGATTGGGAGGGGTTCGTGCCGTGATGGCGTTAGTATTCGTAGTAAACGGAGCCGATGCTGCCGTCCTTGGCGGTGTAGTTGCAAAGCTCCACGTTGCTGCCGCGGCGGCTGTAGGAGTAGGTGAAGCGCTCCGTCACGCTCTCGGTGGCGTTGTCGTAGGCCGTCATGCTCTGCACCAAATGGGTGGTGGCGCGGCCCATGAGTCCGGCGTAGTAGAGGTATTCAATGCCCAGGCAGCCCAAGGCGCGCTCGGCACCTACGGGCAGCAGACCGTTGGTGTTGGCCTCCTGCGTGGCGGTGAAGGTGTAGACTACGGGCTGCTTGTCGACGCCGGTGTAGACTATCTTTTTCAAGTCACCGTTGCTGTAGGTGATTTGCCCCTCGGTTACATACTCTTGCGTGCCGCCGTAGGAGGTTTCGACGTCGGTGCGCTTCCAGCGTGTGAGCATGTCGTTTTCATACCAGAACTCGTAGGTGTCCTCGTTCTCGGCCAGGCTCTCCACGAAGCCGCGGCTGTTGAGCTTCACTTGCAGGCGAGTGCCGTTTTGAAGCGTGGGAACGACGGCCCAGGTGTTGTAGGCCAGGCTCACGGCGTAGCTGAATTCGTCGTCGGGGGCGGCATCGGCGGTGCGGCGTGTGCCTTGGGCGTGGGTCAGGCGCCCCGCGGCGTAGCGGAACAGCCAGTCGTAGGTCATGGGCATGTTTCCCACGTGGCGAATGGAGCGCACGGCGCTGCCGTTGGTGGCGGGCAGGGTGGGCTTGATGGGGGGCACGTCGTTGTCGGAGCAGGCGGCTAGCCCGATGCCCGCTGCGAGGAAGCAGAGCGAGAGGATGCGGATGATGCAATGTCTGTGTAACATGTGGCGTAAGGTTTTCAGGTTGTAAGTGCAACACAAGGCCGTCTGTGGCGCAGCCTGTGCACGATGCTGCAAATGTAGGGAAATTTGCCGACAACGCGCGGACAGCCTGCCATAAAACCCACAAAACCGCCCACAACGCAGCCGATGCCTGCTGCGAAGCCCCCGTTCCTAATTAAAAGGGAGCACACTCCTTTATATATAACGATGGCGCGCTTCTTCATTTACAACGACCGCACGCTTCTTAATCAACCGACGGCGCGCTTCTTAATATACAAGCACCGCACGCTGTCAAGCAGCGCAGCCCCTGCCGGCACTCGGTGGGTGCGTGGCAGGGGCTGCGGTGAAGGCGCGGCGGGGCGCTTACTGGGCGGGGAACTCGAACTGTTCGAGTTTCATGCGGCCCAGTTCTTCGAGGCGGGCTACCTGTGCCTTGAACACATCGCCGGCCATGTGCTTGGCCAGGGCGTCGGCGTCGGCCCAGGTTTCGCAAATCATGAACACGTCGGGGCGTGTGGCGCTCTCAAAGGTGTCGTAGGCTATGCAGCCCTCCTCTTTTACGGAGTGGGCGGTGAGAACGAGG
Source organism: Bacteroidales bacterium (assembly GCA_004557185.1). Lineage (GTDB taxonomy): Bacteria > Bacteroidota > Bacteroidia > Bacteroidales > Bacteroidaceae > Alloprevotella. The sequence continues at coordinate 16,587 of SFEP01000024.1, read as the reverse complement.
GCGGCCTCGAGGGCGGCGTCATACATGCCCTCGTTGGCTTGGAAAAAGCAGTTTAAACGTAACATAATGCTTCCTTTTTTTTTAGTGCGATTCTCGCCATGGCTTCGCTCAAGTCCTATCGGCGTGGGCGCTGCTCGTTTGGCTTCACGAAATCGTGCGGTTAAAGTTAGAAAATAGTCAGCTTTGGCGGGGCGGGGCGCACCGTGTGGCGGCGTGCCGCGGACCGTGTGGGGCGTGGTTAGAAGAGGTAAGTCAGTTGCAGCTGGGTCGTGTTGGTGCGGTACTTCAGTTCTTTGTCGGTTGAGGAGCCCGCAGCATTGCCCATCCACGTGCGGCCGGTGCGAGCCAAGGCAAAGTTGTAGCCGAGGCCGATTTCGAGATGGCGCAGCAGGCGCAGACCAGCACCCACGTTCCAGGTGGTGTAGAGGTTGTTGGTGCTGAAGTTGTCGCCCGTGCCGAACGAATCCCAGTGCATGTTCTTGAAGGCGAAGCCAAACTGCGGGCCGGTGGCGATGTAGAAGCCGAGCGTTTTGCCGAGCCCGAAGTTGTAGCGCACGTTGATGGGAATTTCGAGCGTGTTGTAGCTTTTGCTTTCATTCCCGATGTTCAGGCGGCGGTGCGAGAACTCGATGGCGCCGTCGAAGCCCAGTCCGATGACGGTGTTCAGGTAACCCTTGGGGCCGAAGAAGAAGCCGCAGCGGTTGTCGCTGCTGTAGCTGTAGCCCGCCTCTTTGTGGCCGTTCACCTTCACCTTGCTGTAGTTCATGCCAGCGGTGATGCCCCAGTCGAAGGTTTGAGCCTGCGCTGTGAGCGTAAGGCCGCATGCCGTGAGGGCTACGGCCAGAAATTGTTTCATGCGTTTCATATGGAGAGAGGATAATGTGATGCAGTGCCGCGCCGCGGCCGTGGGGCAAGCGGTGCGACACTGAGGATGTTGCGTTCAGAAGGGGAAGAACAGGGGAATGGTGAGGATGGCCACGATGCCCATGATGACCTGCAGGGGCACACCCACCTTCACGTAGTCCATGAAGTTGTAGTGTCCGGCGTTCATCACCATAGCGTTGGGTGGGGTGCAGATGGGCGTGGCGAAGCAGGCGCTGGCAGCCACGGCGGCCGTCATCATGAATGGCGTGGGCGACACACCCAGTCCCTCGGCGGCCATCCAGGCGATGGGAGCCACGAGGATGGCGGTGGCTGAGTTGCTGATGAAGGTGCTGAGCACCGACGTCACGAGGTAAACGCCCGCCATGGCCACAATGGGGCCGTAGGAGCCGAGACTGATGATGAGCGTTTCGGCTATCCACTTTGAGATGCCCGTTTTGCTGAGTGCCGTGCTCATGGGCATCATGGCGGCAATGAGCACGATGCCCTCCCAGCCTATCATTTTGTAGGCGGCGTCGACACTGCGGATGCAGCGGGTGAGCACCATGAGCAGGCCGGCTATGATGACGCAGGCCACGGGCTTCACGCCTATTTGGTCGGCAAAGACCATGCACAGCACCATGGCTACCATGATGAAGGCGGCGAGGGGTGCCTTGTGGTCGAGGGCCACGTTTTCGGCATCTTTCTGCGGCGAACCTATCACAATCCACTCGCGGTTCTTCTTGGCCATGCTTTCGATGCCCTTCCAGGCACCGTGCACAAGGAGCATGTCGCCGTTTTTCACGTTGGAGTCGAGCACGTCGTCGAAGATGTATTTGCCTTGGCGCTTGATGGCCAGCACGTTTACGCCGAAGCGCTCTTTGAAGTTGGCCTTGCGCAGCGGACGGTTAATCATGGCCGATTCGGGTGAGATAAGCACCTCGGCCAAGCCGATTTCGTAGAAGTCGAGTTTGCCCTTGCCCTCACGTTCCTCGTCCTCGAATACGGTGAGGCCGTAGTCTTGGGCAAACTTCTGCACGTTGGCCTTTTCGCCCAGCACATAGAGCGTGTCGTTGGGCTGGAACACCGTTTCGATGGTCACAGCCTCCTGTATGTTGGTGCTGAACACGGAGCGGTTGGCGCGGCGCACTTCGAGAATGGTGACGCCGTACTTGTGGCGTATGTCGAGTTCGCCCACCGAGCGTCTCTCAAGCGTGTGGTCGCCGGCTTTGGGCTGCAGGCGGAACACGAGGTCGTTGATGTGATACTCGTGCAGCAGGGCGGCCAGCGTCGTGTCGTCGCCGCTCTCCTCGTTGTCGCGGGCCTTCTTGCCCAGGCAGAAGCGGCAGAGCGGGTAGAGCAGCAGCAGGCCCACAGCCAGGCAGATGAGGCCGATGGGCAGGAAGTCGAAGAACTCGAAGCCCGGCTTGTTGTGCTCACGCAGATAGTTGTCGACAATCAGGTTGGGCGGTGTGCCGATGAGTGTGAGAATGCCACCCATTGAGCTGGCAAAGGCCAGGGGCATCATCAGTTTGGTGGGGCTCGTGCCCGACGTCTTCGCCATGGCCAGGATGATGGGCAGCAGCAGTGCCACGGTGCCCGTGTTGCTCACAAAGGCAGCCACCGTGGCCGTCACAAGCATGACGAGGAAGAAGAGTTTGAGCTCGCTGTTGCCTGCCAGGCGCAGCAAGCGCCCGCTGATGATTTTCGCCAGTCCCGTTTGGAACACGGCGCCGCCCACAATGAAGAGGCCAATCATCATGACCACGGCCGAGTTCGAGAAGCCTGCCAGGGCCTCGCTGGGTGTAAGCACGTTGGTGACGAGCAGCAACGCCAACGAGCTCAGTGCCACAATGTCGGAGCGCACCTTGTCGGCAATAAAGGCTACGATGGTCAGCAGAAAGACACCGATGACGATGCTCACCTGTCCGGCCTGCGAGGTGAAGAAGGCGCTGGTTTGCGCCATCATTTCGCCCAACGACCCTATGAGCGGTGTCAGGTAGGTTGAGAATAACATGTTGTGAAAGCGTGTAGTATTTTAGTTTAAGTTCTTGTAGTCAATGCCTCGCGCAGGCTGTCTGTGAAGCCTGGCGGGCTCAGGGTGCGGTCAATCGGTGGCGAAAGTAGGCATTCTCAGCCAAATAGCCAAAAAAGCCCGGCGTCATTTGTCAGCGGCGGGCGGGGTAACGCGCCACCGGCCCTCTTCACGCACAAAGGGGCGCGGCAAACGGTGCGGTTTGCTGCGCCCCCTTGGTCGTGGGTTGTGTTTCGTCGTGGTGGGCAGGGCCTTACTTACGCAGGCCGAGAGCCTTGACGAGTGCACGATAGCGTTCGATGTCTCTTGCCTTGAGGTAGTTCAGGAGCGAACGGCGCTTACCTACGAGTTTAACAAGTGAACGCTCGGTGGTATGATCTTTACGGTTCTGCTTCATGTGCTCCGTCAGATGGGCAATACGGTAGGAAAACAAAGCCACCTGGCTCTCCACAGAACCAGTGTCCGAGTTAGACTGTCCGTACTTGCCAAAGATCTCTTTCTTCTTTTCAGAATCTAAGTACATGGTGTATAATGAGAAATGATTGAATGAAAAATGCCAGCCCGATTGGGGTTAGCGGCTGCAAAATTACGAAGTCTTTATCACACAACCAACATCCGGCACTGCTTTTTTTCTCGCTTTCAGCCATTTTCGTGTCGGCAGGCAGGCTGCGGCGGGCACCTCGCACCGGCTGCGAGGCGGCTTGCCGCGCAGTGGGTCTGAGGGGTAGCCGCCCTGCCAAAAGGAGATGCTACGTAAAAAATATCACGTAGTACGTAAAAAAAATCACGTCGTTCGTAAACTTTTTTACGTAGCATCTATTTTCGGCGGGGCGGCGGGCCGTAAAAACAGGCCGCCGTGGGAACTTTCTTCCACGGAGTGGTAACTTTCTTCCACGGCGTGGGAACTTTCTCCCACGGAATCCCTTCCATACGTTTACCTATACGCCATAATTTTGCATAAGCCAAGAGTCAACGCCTTCCGTGCGTTTACGGCATACCCATAAGAGAGCATGCTTGCGCAGCAATCCTGCGGGAGGGGCCGGGTGCGTGCTTTGCCGCGAGGCCGGCTGCTGGTGGCAGGGATGGCGACAAAAAAACCGCGGCAAGCATGGGCTGCCGCGGGGTGGGGATGGAGATGGCTTTGTCAGAAGGCCATTTTGTAGACGTTGGTGTTGCGCTGCTCAAATCCTAAGGAGCGGTAGAGGCGGTTGGCCGACGCGCGCTCAGGCCGCGAGGTGAGGTTGAGGCTCTTCACGCCCATGGCACGCGCTTCGCTGATGAGGTGGTTGAGGAGCAGACGGCCCAGACCGATGCCGCGGTATTCCTCGTCGACTACGACGTCCTCCACCCAGGCTTTCGTGCCTGTGACGAGGGGGCAGAGGCTCAGGGTGGCCATGCCGCATATTTCATCGTAGGCATTCTTTACTACATAGATGCGGGTGTGGGGGTCGGTCAGGAGTTCGTGCAGGCGTGCCTCGTCGATGGGTTTGGGGTTGGAGGAGAGCTGGTAAAGGAGATGGTTTATCAGTTCGACCACGTGGTGTTGGCATCCATCTTTATCGGGGGTGAGGAGCGTGGGCTGCACGTTGGTGATGCGGGCCAACATTTGGCGTGTGGTGAGGTGCAGCACGGGATGCTCGACCTTGGGCGCGATTTCGAGGAGCGGGCGCAGCACAAACCAGCGGTCGTGCATGCGCGGATGGGGAATCGTCAGCTTGTCGCTGTGGTAGACCATGTCGCCGAGGTAGAGGAGGTCGAGGTCTATGACGCGGTCGTGGTAGCCCTCTTCGTCGGTTTTGCGGGTGCGGCCGCAGCACACTTCTACCTCTTCGAGTACGGCCATGATTTCTTCGGGGCCGAGGGTGGTGCGGAAGCAGGCCACGGCGTTCATGAAGTCGTTGTCCGACTCGAAGCCTACGGGCTTGGTTTCGTAGTTTTCGGATTTGGAAACGAGGTCGCCCAACCTGCGTTGAAGCTGCGTGATGGCGTTGTGGATGTTGAGGGCACGGCGGCCTCCGTTCTTATCGTGGCCGGGCAGGTTGCTGCCCAGGGCGATGTAGGCCAAACGCTCGCGCGGTGCTTCGGGGGTGGCTGCTTGGGGGGTGGAGATAGGATTTTCAGTGGACATGGTGGGTGGATGTGAAAGGGATTGACGGGGCTGTGAATAAGTTCGGGGTGTGTGGCTGCACACCTTATTTATAGGGCACACGCAGTTAGTCGATGATGAGCATGCAGTCGCCGTAGGGGCCGAACTGATAGCCTTCGTCGAGTGCCACCTGGTAGGCGTGCATGGTGTGCTCGTAGCCTCCGAAGGCTGCGGTGAGCATGAGCAGTGTGGAGTAGGGCAGGTGGAAGTTGACGAGCATGCTGTCGGCTACCTGGAACTCGTAGGGCGGGAAGATGAACTTGTTGGTCCAGCCCTGGAACTCCTTGATGCGCTGGTCGGCGCTGCACGATGCTTCGAGTGCTCGCTGTACGGTGGTGCCTACGGCCAAAATGCGGCGTCGTTCGTCCTTGGCCTTGTTCACAATGCGGCAGCACTCGTGGTTCACCTCCATTTGTTCGCTGTCCATCTTGTGCTTCGTGAGGTCCTCCACGTCGGTGTCGCGGAAGTTGCCCAGGCCGCAGTGCAGGGTGACGAATGCCTGCTCAATGCCTTTAATTTCGAGGCGCTTCATCATTTCACGCGAGAAGTGCAGCCCGGCAGTGGGTGCGGTGACAGCACCTTCGTTGCGGGCAAAGATGCACTGGAAGCGCTCGAGGTCCTCGGGCTCGCTGTCGCGGCCCACAAAGCGGGGGAGCGGTGCTTCGCCCAGGGCGTAGAGGGAGCGCTTGAACTCGTCGTGGTCGCCGTCGTAGAGGAAGCGCAGGGTGCGGCCGCGGCTGGTGGTGTTGTCGATGACCTCGGCAACGAGCGTTTCGTCGTCGCCGAAGTAGAGCTTGTTGCCAATGCGTATCTTGCGGGCAGGGTCGACCAGCACATCCCACAGGTGGAATTCCTCGTTGAGTTCGCGCAGCAGGAACACCTCAATGCGTGCTCCCGTCTTCTCCTTGTTGCCGTAGAGGCGGGCGGGGAAGACCTTGGTGTCGTTGAACACAAATACATCGTTTTCATCGTAGAAATCGAGTATGTTCTTGAACTCCATGTGTTCTATTTCACCCGTACTGCGGTGAAGCACGAGCATGCGGCATTCATCGCGGTGCAGGGGCGGATACTGGGCAATGCGGTCGTCAGGAAGTTTGAACTTGAATTGTGAAAGCTTCATGTATGCTGGTGTTTTGTTTGTTGGCTATGGGTGCGTGGCCACCTGGGTGGCTGGCGTGACGAGGGTGGTCAGTCGAGGTCGGTTTCGATGCTTTGCTGGCTGAGCCACTCCTCGAAGGCGGGCAGGGTGTAAGCCTGCTGCACCGTGAAGTTGCCTACTTGGGTGCGCCGCAGGGCTATGAGGTGGGCGCCGCTGTGCAGGGATTCGCCGATGTCGCGGGCTAGGGCTCGGATGTAGGTGCCCTTGGAGCAGACGACGCGGATGTCGGCCTGCATGGTGTGGGGGCGGAAGGCGGTGAGGCTTATCTCGTCGATGTGAAGGGGTTTGGCCTGGAGCGTGACCTCGTGGCCGCGGCCTTTGCGGGCCATGTCGTAGGCTCGGACGCCCTCGACCTTGCAAGCGGAGAATACGGGCGGCACTTGCATGATGTCGCCCTCGAAGGTGTGCAGCACCTGGCGCAGCAGGGGCTCGGTGATGTGCTCGGTGGGGAAGGTGTGGTCGACGGGATGCTCAAGGTCGTAACTCGGCGTGGTGGCGCCGAGCTGCAGGGTGGCCTCGTAGGCTTTGACGCCGGCCTGCAACTGCTCTATCTGCTTGGTGGCGCGGCCCGTGCAAAGCAGCATGAGGCCGCTGGCGAGGGGGTCGAGCGTGCCGGCATGCCCCACTTTGAGTTTGCGGCCGCCCATGGCACGCGTAATGAGCCAACGCACTTTGGCAACAAGCTGGAAGGAGGTCATGCCGAGGGGCTTGTCGAAAACAAGCACCTGGCCGCGGAGAAAATTCATGCGCTTGGGCTATGAGGATGGGTGAATGAATGTGGAGGGAGGGGGAGGAGACGTCAGTCGACCATGGCGAGGTCGACACCGCAGGCCATGAGCAGCAGAATGAGGGCGCCGGCCACAATGCGATACCAGCCGAAAGCCTTGAAACCGTAGCGGGTGACGTAGGATATGAAGAACTTGATGGCGGCAATGGCTACCACGTAAGCCACTACGGAGCCGAGCAGCAGGAGGGTGAGGTTGTTGCCCTCGAGCAGGATGTTGCCCTCGCCGTGGGCTATGAGCTTGTAGGTTTCGAGGCAGGTGGCGCCAAACATGGTGGGCACGGCCAGGAAGAAGCTGAACTCTGCGGCGGCCTTACGTGTGAGGCGCTGCGACATGCCGCCCACAATGGTGGCCATGCTGCGCGACACGCCGGGAATCATGCTGATGCATTGCACAAAACCTATGACCAGGGCGCGGCGCAGCGTGAGCGGGGTGGCTTCGCTGCCCTTGTTGAAAAGACGGTCGCAGAAGAGCATGAACACGCCGCCCACAATGAGCATGACGGCTACCAGCGTGACGTTGCCCAGATTGGACTCAATGAAATCGTTGAAGCTCAGACCGAGCACCACGGCAGGCAGGACGCCGACTATCAGGCGCAGGTAGAAGTGCCAAATGGCTTGCCACCACGTGTAGCCCTTGGTTTGCATGGTTTCGGGATAGAAGAACTTGCGCCAATAGAGGCAGACCACCGAGAGGATGGCGCCGAACTGGATGATGACGGTGAAGGCCTTGACAAAGGGGGTGCTCTCGACGCCTAACAGGCCCTGGGCGATGATCATGTGGCCCGTGGACGACACAGGGAGAAACTCGGTGAGGCCCTCGACGATGGCTATGATGATGGTTTGTAAGTAATCCATTTACTAATAATAAAGGGTGGATGGAACGGCCTTAGCCTCGGGGCTTGCGCACAATGGCATAAATCATGAAGAGGTAGCCGAAGAGGCACACAGCGGGTGCCACCTTGATGTGGCGGGCGTCGAAAATGGCGGGGTTGAAGGTTTCCTCGGTTGAACCGCTGCCTGACATCAGCACCATGCCTGCAATGACAATGAGCATGCCGACGGCGAGCAGAATGAAGTTCATCTTGTCGAACGCAAATTCTTTCTTTTTCATATAGGATGTAGGTATGTGTAGGTTTTTACTTGAGGTAAATGTCGGCGGTGCTCATACGCAGGTAGCGGTTGACCGACACATAGGCACAGAAGAGGGTGAGCACGATGCCACACACCACCACGGTGCCCAGCGTGGCGCACCACACCTCGGGCGTGATGAGGGTGTTGAAGTAGATGTCGCCCGTGCCGGCCTCGTAGGCCAGATAGTAGAGCGCACCGCCCAGGGCGCCGCCCGCTATGAGGACCGACACCAGGCCAAAGCGCAGGGCCTGCGCCAGGAAGGGACGGCGTATGAAGCCCCAGCGCGCTCCCACCAGCTTCATGGTGTGAATGGTGTGGCGTCGGGCGTAGACGTTCATGCGTATGGTGTTGTTGATGAGCGAGAACGAGACAATGGCGAGCAAGCCTGCCACGCCGAGCAGCACAAGCCCGATGGAGGGTATCGTGCGGTCGAGGCTTTGCATCACTTCTTTAGGATAGATGACGTCGGTGACGCCGGGCATGGCCCTCATCGAGGCTTCGTAGTGGCGCAGGCTGTCGAGGTTGGCGTAGTCGGCGTGCAGATACACCTCAAACTCGGCGGGAATGGGGCTGCCGCCCAGAAATTCGCCCACGTCGCCCTGCAGCGCTTCATTCATTTCCTTGGTGCCTCGCTCCTTCGAGATGTAGTCGACGGCTCGGGCGTAGGGGGCTCGGCGCAAACGGGCCTGTGTGGCCAGCAGTTCGTTGGTGGCGGTGCTGTCGCTAAGCAGCAGTTCCACGGTGAGACCCTCGCGCAGCTGGCGGCTGAAATTGTTGCCCACGCTGACGAAGAGCACCACGCTACCCAGAAGAATGAGCACAAGCGTGATGCTGATGCAGGTGGTGATGGCGCTGAGGCGTCCGGTGCTGCGCACCTTTTTTTTCTGTTTACTCATAGTTGTCGGCAAATGCAGAAGCGCACTGTGCAAGGTTTCCCGACAAACGGAAGCGCACAATGCACCGAAAATCGTACAAAAATAGCAGTTCAACCCCGAACAACGGCACACTCCCCGCCGTTTAACTCTCATTTAACACAAAAAACAAGCATCGCCACGTGATGGCGGTGCCTGTTTGAATGATTGGATGCGGGGGAAAACTGCTTTGCGGCGGTGTGGGCCGGCTTGGCGGCGGGGCGCCTTGGCCTGGCAGCGGGAGAAGCCAGCTTGGCAGCGGGTGGCGCAGCATCGCGGCGGGAAGGCCCAGCTTTTCGGCGGGAGAAGCCGGCTTACAGTCCCCAGTTGGCGGTTACAAATTGCTCCTCGACGGTTTCTTCCTGCGCATCGGGCAGGTTGGGGAAGAAATTGATGCCGCTGAGGCGCTCGAGCTCGTTGACCTTGACGGCGTGCTTGGCGATGACGGAGAGCGGAGCCTGGCTGTCGTAGCCGTAGCCATATTCCTTATGCTCCATCCAGAAGGCGAGCGAGGAGTAGACGCCATTCTTCACCTTGAGCAAGGCCATGAAATAATACTTGGGCACTTGCACCCGTTTGCCGCCCGAACGGCTTACGGTGCCGAGCGTTTGACCGGCCGCTACGGTGCCGCCCTTCACCACATAGAGGGTGTCGGCGAACGACTTGTCGCGGCCGAGGCGCTGCACAAGGCCTTCGAGGGTCACCCAGTACCCTTGGTTGAACGACGAAAGCTGCGGCGACATGTTCGACATGTAGAAGGTGTTGTTGTTGGCCGCGGCAGAGTAGAGTCGGTCGGCCGAGGCGCAGAGGTGGCCGCGGTTGTAGTGTCCGCCGAAGCCGCCCGAGCCAATCTGGTAGGCGGGGCTGAGGTCGGGGTCGTCGGCAAAGGGCTCTTGGGAGCGCGATACGTTTTTGGCACGTGTGTCGCCGTCGAAGCGGAAGGCTATCCAGCGGCTGTGGAGTGCTTGTTTGTCGAACTCGAGGCAGTAAGTCATGACGTTGCGGCCGCCTTCGAGGGTGCTGTGCGAGAGTACGACGGTGCTGCCGTCGGTCTTGGTGGCAGGCGTTTCCATGCGTGCCGTCACCTCCTTGGGTGCGGTGGTGCTGCCGCCTTGGCTGCCTGAGCCGCCTTGGCCAAATTCGATGCTTTCGCCGTCGTCGCCGCAGGCCGTGGCGAGGGAAAGCAGGCTGAAGGCGAGGAGCAGACGGGGGAAAAGGTGTTTCATAAAAGGGAAAAACGATTTGTGAAAAATACCGAGACCGCGCCGTGTTGAAGGTGCGGTCCCGGTGATGGGGGAAAGGTGCTCCGCAGGATGGAAGCAGCGTGTGTGCTGCCGCCTTGCGGGACACGTGGCGTGGCAATTAGTAGATGATGGCCTTGCCGGCGCCGTCGGTGAGCGTGAAGTCGTCGATGAGCACGTCCAAACCAGGTTTCTTGCTGTTCATGATGAGCACGCAGACGGTGGTCTCAGCTGCAAGTTCGAAGGTGTGGGTCACTTCTGTCCACTCGCTGTTGGTGAGTCCGTTGGTGTAGTCGCCGTACACGTAGCTGCCCACTGTGCCGTCGGTGACGGGCACATAGCCAGGCCGCACTGAGCCATCGGCGCCCGTGCCCTTAGCGTAGAACTTCATGGTGTAGGTGCCGGCGGGCAGGGTGAGTTCCTTGTAGGCTATGCGCTTGTTGGCTGAGTTGGTGCCGCCCACTTTCACGGAGTAGGAGCCGCTGTGTGCGTCGGTGCTCTGCGAGAGGGTAGCGTTGCCTGCGGTCGAGGCCGTCGTCCAGTTCACGGGTTTGCCGTTAGCCCAGTTTTCAAAGTCGCCGTTGCTGGCTTTGGGGTCGCCTGCGTCGCCGCCGCCTTCACCTTCGCCGGTGTTGCCGCCCTCGCCGGGCTTCCCTTCGGCCACGCGGAAGTTCTTCACTTCCCAGGTGCTGCCGTCGTCGGTGGTGTTATAGCGCAGGGCGATGCGTACCTTTTTGCCGAGAAACGCTGAGGGAATGGCTACGTCGGCCTTCGCGAAGGTCGACCAGTCGGAGCCTTCGGTGTGCGTGCCGTTGAGGAGCGTCCAGCCCTCGGCGGGGTTGGCGGGGTCGAAGGCAGCGGTGATGAGCACCTGCTGGTTTTCCTGTCCCTTGTCGTAGCGCAGGATGTACTCGTAGGCCAGGTGAGCGGCCGTTTTGCCCTCGAGGTTGATTTCGGGGCTTACCAGATAGTACGTACCGGGTGTGGTTACCTTCGTGCTGTTGTCGTAGCCCGAAGCCTTGGCGGTTTTGTAGTCGTTAATCCATGCTCCGGCTCCCGACGTGGTGTAGTTGGTGAATGCGCCGAGCGAGGTTTCGAATGATTCCTCGAAGGGGAGTTCGCCCGTCACTTCACCGGGTTCTTCGGGCTGGCTGGGTTGTTCGGCCACGCCTTGCTTCATGACGAAGTTCTTCACTTCCCACGTGGCGGCCTTGCTTGCAGCCTTGTAGCGCAAGGCCACTACCACGCCTGCGGTGTGGCAGAGTTCGGTGGGCAGTGCGAGGTTGCCCGAGTTGTACCAATTGTCCCAGTCGGAGCCCTGCGTGGGTTTGAATGCGAGTGCCGTCCAGGTGGCCGTGGCGGGGTTGCCGGCGTAGTCGGCGCTGGCGAGCACCTGGTAGTTGGTGTTCACTTCATTGGAGTTGGCGTAGCGCAGAATGTAGTCGAAGGTTACGTAGGCGGCGTCCACCTCGGTGAGGTCCATCTTGGCCGACACGAGCCAGCTCTCAGCGGGGTTGTTGTCCTTGGTGCCGTCGCCGTCGGTGTCGGCGTACGAAGTTACCTGAGCGCAACTGTAGCTGCAAGTCCAGGGGTAATTGCCTTCGGTGTTGACGGCGGTGAAACTGCCGAGCGAGGTAGCGAACGACTCGTTGATGAGGGTTTCAGACACTTCGCCGCCGCCCTCGTTCTCGCCGTTGTTGATGCCGTAGGGTGCAGGTACGTCCTCGCAGGCCGTGAAAGCCAGTGCCATGGTGGTGGCGGCGAGGAAAGCAGAAATCTTTTTCATATAATGTAAGGTTGTTTTGTTTTAAGGGGAAAAATTGACGGTTGGATGCTTAGTTTTGCTCGTTTACGGGCTTCACGTCGTCGAGTGTGCGCAGTTGCACTTGCCATTCCGAGTAGTAGGTAAGGATGCCCGTAAATCGGCACTCCTCTTGCGGCATCACCTCGAAGGCGATGGGGCTGTCGGTTGAGGTGCGCAGGGTTACCTTCGTGTTGTTCGTGGCGTTCGTAATGGTGCGGTCCACGGCATACCCTGCGTCTTGCAGTTCTTCGGGAGCATAAGTGGCTGTGCCGTCGGCTTCGGCCAGCGTGCCCGTTACGGTTACGAGTTGGGGGAAGTTCAGATAGGTGCGGTTAGCCGTGGCTCTGAGCCATTCGGGTGTCCGTTCGATGGGCTGGCATTCGGGGCACGCTGGGTTGGGTTGTCCCACGAGTTCCACGTTGGTGGCGCACTTGCCCAGCAGCATGGCGCCGAGGCGCAGGTTGCCGCTGCTTGTGAAGTAAGGTTGCCCGATGGTGGGCACCTTCGAGTAGTTGCCCACGTAGAGTCCTTTGAGGTTCACCTTGATGCGCTGTCCCAGTGGGAAGTAAGGCGTGAGCCAGGTGGTCTTTACCTTCAGGATGATGGCCTGGTCGCTTTCGCCGTCAATCTGGCGTAGCAGGAGCGTCTGGTAGAGGTTGCCGCCGCAGTCGTTGGCCGCGATGACGCCTTCCAGAATTTTGTCCTCCTTGATTTCTTCAAACGACTGCGTCTGTGTGAAGAGTGAAGCCTTGTCCTGCTTGAGTTGGGCAATGGAGTAGTTCACCTCGCCCAGGCTCACGGGGCTCGTGATGAGGTAGCCGTCGGTGTTGGGTTCGTCGTGGTCGTCCATACAAGCCGTCAGGCCGCACGCGGCCAGCAGTATGCAGGCTATGGTTGCGAATTGCTTTTTCATAGAGGGTGTGGTATGGTGCAGCGAGTGCGAGCCGTGTTGCGGGCCAGCGGTCACGCTGCCGTGGAATTTAGAATTTGAAACCGATATTCATGAAGGCGTTGAAGGCGTTGGCGTAGTAGTACTTCGCGTTTTTCGAGAAGCGGTAAGCTCTGGCCACGCCTGTGTTGTAGTTGTCGTCGCGGTTCTGCTCGTAACCACCCGTACGCAGGTTGCAGTTGTTGGTGATGTTGTTGAGCGAGAGGTTGATGGAGATGCTCTTGCCCTTCTTGAGTCGAATGAACTTGCCTATGGATGCGTCGAGCATGAAGCCTCCGTCGCAGCGTTCCTGTTTGCCGGCGTAGGTGCGTACCACGTTGCCCTTTTGGTCGAAGAGAATGCCGCCTTGCTGCTTGAGTTCGCCTTCGGTCACGTCATACTGCAGGTTTTCGCTCGATAGCGATACGTAGTTGGTGAGCACCGTGCTCAGGCGGCGGTATTCTGAGAAGTCGATATATACCTTGTCGTAGTAGTTGGCCGTGAGTTCCAGGAACCAGCCCTTGACGTTGTAGTTGACGCTCAGGCTGAGTGCCGTCTGGGGCGTGCCGCTCACCTTCATGCCGTCAGCAATGACGCGCAGGTTGCCCTTCTGTCCCGTCACGGGGTTGGTCCATTTGTTCAGCGCGGCCAGCGTAGCGGCGTTCATGCCTTCGTAGTTCACCTCAGCCAGCGGGTTGTTGATGTACTCGGCGTTGCCGAATGTACCCGTAAACTGGAACGAGAGGTTCGTGGTGGCCTGATACTTCATCGACCATTCCACACCGTAGTGCAGGCGTTCCACGTCGGTCATGGTGAGGTAGGTGAAGCGCGACTCCTGGTCGTTGTAGAAAGCCGTTTGCTCTACGCCTCGCATGAAACGCAGGTAGTAGGCCGAAATTTTACCGCTGAACTGACCGCGGCGGAAGCTGTAGGATGCTTCGCCCGAGAAGACGTCCTCGTTCGTCAGGTTCTGCACAAAGTTGTTCTGCATACGGGGTGCCACAAAACTGTTGTTCGACAGCGGGGCGTCGGTCTGTGCCCCCACCTGCAGGCTGAGCACGCGGTTGGCATTGGGAGCCAGCACAAAGCCCATGCGTCCGCCGCCGCCGAGGAACTTGGCCTTGCCGCTGCGTCCGTAGGAGTTTTCGGGAGCACGTCCGTTCTGCATCAAGCCTTCGCGCTCCATGTCAGTGCCTTCCACGTAGCCGGCAGCGTGATAGGAGAAGATGCCCTTCGACACCTGCCAGGCAGCGTGTGCGCGGTACTTGTTTACAAAGATGTTGTAGTTGTAGCCAAACTTGTCGTCCTTACCAATCTGTCGGTTGGGGTGGCGCAGGTCGTTCTGTGCTTCCATGCTGTTGGGGCCGTAGTCGGTGGCTGCGAACTTGTCGATGTCGGTGTAGCGCGTACCGCCGAGCAGGTCGGCCATCGTTTTGTAGTGCATGCCCTTGGTGGAGTTGATTTGCAAGCCCACCATGAGTTTGCCCCAGCGACCGAAATCTACGTTGTAGGCCGAGTTCAGGGCAAACATGCGCTGGTCGTTGTGGCGTCGTTCCTGGTAGTAGAGTGCTTCGCCTCCCGCAGCCTCGTTGGCGCGGTTCACGTAGTACATGCGGTCCCAGTTTATCTGTCGGTTAGCCTCCGAGGCGCGCCAGTAGTCGAGCAGGTCGTTATACTGGTCGAGCAGGTAGGGATTCTGTGCCAGATAGTCGGGGTTGTTCACGTCGGGGTTGTACACGTCGAAGATGCTCGACGGCAGGTTTTTGTAGTAGTCGGGGCGCGGGTCGTAGGCGTCGCCAGCCCATCCCAGGGCGGTGCTGCTATACATGGAGTACTTGAAGCCCGCTGCGGTGGTGAGTTTCGAGCGGTCGTTGATTTGCCAGTCCCACGTCAGTATGGCGGTAGGCTCAAAGTCGTTTACCACGCGGGCATTGCGCTTTTCGCCGGCCTGGTAGCCCCAGTTGGGGTTGTAATAGTGCGAGTTGGCGAGCCAGTAGGCCTCCTCCGTCGAGGCACCCTGCTGTCCGCGCTCTGTAGGCGAGCCAAAGGTTACGAGCGAGAGGGCGTGGTTGCCGAAACGCTTTTCGGCCGCGAGGAAATAGGACAGCGAGTTGTAGAACGTACCGTCGATCACACCCTCGTTGGCCCAGCGGTAGCCCACCGTGCCGGCAAAGGCCCAGCCCGAGGGCAGCAGACCCGTGGCGTGGGTAAACATGCCGCGTGCCACGTAGTTGCGGTTGCAGCCCGTGAGCGTAATCTTGCTGCCTTGGGCAAACTGGCTGGCGCGGGCGC
The DNA here is from genome assembly GCA_004557185.1 of Bacteroidales bacterium. Lineage (GTDB taxonomy): Bacteria > Bacteroidota > Bacteroidia > Bacteroidales > Bacteroidaceae > Alloprevotella. Next base: position 1,292 of record SFEP01000024.1, on the reverse strand, counting down.
CCACACTTGTGGCGCCGCCTATGCCCGTCACGCCGATGCGGTTGAAGCCGAAGGCCGACATGCCTTCCTTGTTACGCGTGGCGTCGTTCATGCCGCCCACCATGCTGTAGCCGAAGCGGCCCAACTCCGCATCGTTCAGATGCAGGCCGTTCAGGTAATAACTGTTGTAGCGGTTGTCGAGGGCACGTACGCGAAAGCGCATCGAGCTGAACAGATAGCCCACCTCTGAGAGGTAGGGGTCGTCCTTCGACCCCGCCACCGTCGACACGGTTTGTGCCGCGTCGTTGTCTTCATCAAGTTGCGACTCGGTAAACGTAAAGTCGGCGTTGTCGACAACCTGGATACTGTCGACGGGCTGCTGCGCCCATGCGCCCGAAGCGCACAGAAGGGCCGCAGCCGTCAGTGTTGCACCTTTTCTCATGTAGCAAAAATAGTCCTTCTCCTGCCCCTGCTCACGGCCTTGGGTTACCGGCTGAGCGCACTGCTCCCAAAAGGGCGGCGAGGGGTGGGAAAAATGGGATGGTATGAGTGAATATGAATTGAAATAATCAACAATCGACACCCACGCCGTCGGTCTCCCTTGCGGCGAGCCTACGTAGTGGGGCATGCAAAAGTACGGAAATATTCGTATTTAAGTGTTACACGATGATGAAATATGTTTTTTCTCACCTGATTATGCCTTCGCCTTCTCACAGCCTGTGTCAGAACGTCTTTACAACAGATGGGTGCGGCTGCTCCGCTCTCTGCCCGAGGCAGGCCGTGTGGCCCACGCGCTGCCAGGCAAATAAAACGGCCTTTGGCGTAGGAAAAAATAGATGCTACGTAAAAAAGTTTACGTACGACGTGATTTTTTTTACGTACGACGTGATATTTTTTACGTAGCATCCCGTTTCCCCTCTCCGCCGCCCCGCCAGAAATAGATACCGTGGGAAAAAACGTCCACGGCGGGGGAAGTTTCTTCCACGGCGGGGTAAGTTTTTCCCACGGCATCCCGTTGGCGCGTGTGCTGCGAGCCGTTAGCCAGTAGCACTTACGCGTGAGCGTGCCAAAGTGGCGTGTTCATCGGTAAAAACGCGAAGAGGATGCACCGTGCAGGGAGTTGGGGTGCATCCTCTTCGCGCCGGGTAAGGGTGGCGGGTTAATCGTCGGTGTCGGGCAGGTCGTCGTCCACTTGCAGGAGGTCGAACACACGGTGGGGCTCGTAGCCCCGGTTCACGGCGGCGCGGGCCACCTTGAGGGCGAGGGTGTGTGCATCGGGTGCCTTGAGTGTGCGTCGGCGCGACTGTATGAAG